>CBJLAJ010000093.1:0-21398 GCA_966421005.1 uncultured Paraburkholderia sp. | reverse complement strand
GCGTAACGTGGCGATGGAAGCCCACCTCCAACCCTACGGCGGTGGCAACATAAAGCACGCCGAACACGGTCCATTCGATCGCGCCCGGACCATACCCCGCCACCCATGCGGCAATTGCCGCGAGCGTGCCAACGGCCGGCAGCAACGTTACGACGAGCGCAATTCTCCGGTCCAGCACCGCGACCGATCGCAATGTTTGCTTCGGAACCGATACCGATCGGGACATTCCTGCGGGAAGCCGTGGCCCAAGCGCATTTTCCGCCCCACCTGAACCACCTTGCATTTCTCCGTTTGACGAAGATTGACTGGGATTCATTCGGTCACCCTCGCAAAGTTGCGCGATTTTTTACCCGAGCAGTTTAAATGTTTTAAATCCTTTTCAGACATGCTACGCATTCCGCTTGACCTCTGAAAATGAGGAAGACGAAGCATTGGCGCAGTTTACGAAAATCCCACCCGGGTTTTAGGAGTAATCACACGTAAAACTACACCCCTATCCGTTTTTCTCCTACGGAAATTCGATCGACAAAAGATGGATTGCCCGCCAGCCATAGCGGGATGGAATTCTTAATGGCTTCTATGGGTGGATGAACGATCGGCGCCGCGGCGCATGCCCCGTCGACTCGCGAACGACGAGTTCGCCCGCAATCCTTCGCAATGGCAGGACGACGTTTGCGACGGCCCCATTCGATCGGGCACTGCTGGGCGCATTGATGGCGACGAATCGCGTCGGGTGCCGGCGCCGCCGAACGCCCGGTTCCTGCTGGGCGAGCCCGTCGTCGGGCCGGTGGATGTAACGGTATGGATTGAAGATCGAGGCTGAGCGGTGCGGCAAGGCCGTTGGCCTTCGCCCGCCCGCAATACGTCTGTGTCTTCTCAGAGGTAGCTGCAAACGTAATCGAGCGTTTCGACTACCTCGATATCGAAACGGCTCTTGCCCGGGACGGAGAACGACTCGCCCGCGCCGTACGTCTTCCATTCGCTGCTTCCTTCGAGACGAATGCGGCACTGGCCTGCCTGCACTTCCATGAGTTCGGGCGCATCGGTGCCGAAGTTCAGCGTGCCCGGCAGAATCACGCCGAGCGTCTTGCGCGAGCCATCCGCGAAAAGCACGGTATGCGAGACACATTTACCGTCGAAGTAAACGTTGGCTCGTTTAACGATGGAAACCTGATCGAATTGCGTTGCAGCCGTCATGACGACTTTCCTCTTGGCGTTGTGAGTTCTTCATACGCCGCTCGCCGCGAACTGGCGTCCGGCGATGCGGCTTGCACCGGCTTCAGGGCGGGCGCACGACGGCAATCATACGATATGGGGCATCCCGCCGCCTGTCGGCGGACTCGTGCAGCGAAAGATGCCTCGCCTCAGACTTATGCGTTTACCGAAATACCTTGACAGCCTGGCACCCACAAGCGTAGGGTGAGCGCCGAAGTCTTCAAGAAGCGCGATTGCTGTTCATCATTGACCGCGGAACGCGGTATTCGTTGTCCTCTCCCTCCTTGATCCTTTTCCCCGCGTCCATTTGGTGACGCATCTCTACATTCGTCCATTATCAGGAGAACTTTTATGGATACCGGTACCGTCAAGTGGTTCAACGACAGCAAGGGCTTTGGCTTCATCACGCCTGACAACGGCGGCGACGATCTGTTCGCACATTTCTCGGAAATTCGCGGCGATGGCTTCAAGACCCTCGCCGAAGGCCAGAAAGTCAACTACGAGACCAAGCGCGGCCCCAAGGGTCTGCAAGCCGCGAACATCACGCCGCTTTGATTGGCCGGGTGCTTGCATAGCACCCTCTGCGGCCACCAAAAACGCGCAAGACTCGCGCTGGACCCGCTCCCGTAAGGGATCGGGTTCGCTGTGCCACCGCCTTTGCGGTGGCTCGTTGCTTTGGAGAAATTGATTTGGCGAAAGAAGAATTGTTGGAACTCGACGGTGTCGTCGATGAAGTGCTTCCGGACAGCAGGTTTCGCGTCACACTCGAAAACGGCGCGGTCGTCGGGGCGTATGCCTCGGGTCGCATGCGCCGACACCATATCCGCATTCTCGCCGGCGATCGCGTCAGGCTCGAATTGTCGGTGTACGACTTGACCAAAGGGCGCATCAATTTTCGGCACAAAGACGAACGAGGTCCGGCAAGCGCACCTCAGCGCCGATCCATTCGGCGCTGAGGCTTCGGAACCATCGAACGTCATCTCATTCAACTGCGTGCCCGGCGCTCTTGCTGCATCGCCGGCTTTACTTGACGTGAACCTTGATCGTCTGACTCCACTCGGGCCCATACGATCGATGCGCACCATCTGCAAATTGAAGAGTCAGCGTGTGGTCGCCCGGGGGCAACGTCAGCTCCGTTTCGGTTTGGCCCTTACCATAGTGGATAGCGTGATCGTTTGCCGGCACCACCTCCCCTTTCGGAAGCGGCTTCCCATCGACGAGAATATGATGGTGCCCCGCCCCATCGATGAGATCTCCCGCAGACGCGACGCGCATACCATTCACGGCAAATTTGAGGTGCACCGGATTGCTCACGGTCGCGCCATCGGCGGGCTCGACGAAACTGACGCCGTTAGCCGCCTGGGCGGTCATCCAGTTGGCGGACAGGCACGCGCACACGGCCAATTTAGAAATGGGTTTTGCAAATCGTCGAATCATGTGAATTGGCTTCCTTCAAGGATAAAAACTACGTAAATCAGCGCGAACGAATCGCAAGCTTTTCACGAGTATCTCCCACCGTCCGGTGACGGAGACAGACTGCTCTAATCGAAAAAACCATGTTTCGTTCCCAACGAATCCTTCGAACCATGCATGGATGCTGTATATCCAGCGTCTCCTGCAATCAGACGGCGAGCGATTTCACGTAACAGGTGTTCGGTGAGCGTCCCACGTGGCGTTGGCAGCGCCAACAAGGTGATGAGGTCTTCAGCCAGTACGCTCATGGCAAACGCCCCTCCTGCGCGGTCGGGAGGCCGTCGCACGAATCTGCACGCGGCTTCGCCCGAGCCTCGTCGACTTTGCAGGCCGCACTACCGTTCCTGCCGCATAGGGCTTGGAATCGCTCGAGCGCAGCAAGCGATCCCATTACGGAGTGATAGGTTTCACGGCCGATCTTTCCGTCAAGCAGAATCACAAATCCCGCTGCACGGGCCATCTCGAGCGTATTCATGTGGCAACCTCCTACCGGCAAGCGACACGCTCATATCTGAGCGTCGCCTCGAACCGGACTCTCAACCTCGCTTCATGCTTGTACAACACGGCCACTGGCTCCTTTATTCCGTGCAGTCTGCGGAAGAACTTCGCGCGGCCGATAACCCGTGGCATGGCGCGACACGACTACGGATTTTCGTATAGATGGCACAAGGACATGACAACGTGACATGCGTTCACCAAACTTGGCATTTCCGCGTTCGCCACGCTCATGAAAAAGAGAATCGGATGTATTGACCGCGTGACCGGATGACGTCACGCCCACTGCTCGACGAGGCGTTGATGAGTGGCGCGGGCATCGGCTTCAGACGTATGCTTGACGGTCGCGAGCGGACGGCGCGCCGCGTCATCGAAAACCACTGACTCGAAAAGCAAGGGAGCGTCATCGGATGGAGCCTCTCGCTGATCGATACCGAGCCAGATCGTGGACCATAAGCGGCGGAGCCGGATCGAGCGGACGGACAGCCGGGTTTCAGCCGGCGCACTATCGGGACCGCCTGCTTGCTCAACTTCTAGACGCCGGCGCTGCCATAGAGTTGGGGCGCCAATTCGGGGGCATGGCCTTGCGCGATTTTCGCGCCGATTTGCTCGAGATTCACGCTGTCGTTTTTCGCCACGAGAACATAGGCTAAACGATCGCGCCGCCAGGTAACGGCATCCATGCCGCCCACCTTTTGCGCATGCGCCGGCTCGTCGGGCCCTGCGTCTGCAATCGCGCACAGTGCGACGGGGTCGCCCCGTTCTGGCAGATAAACGATTTGCACGAGGGCTTCGCCGGCATAGTTCAGTCGCTGGACGCGTTTGAACGTGAGGCCGGCCTCGCGGAGGTCGGGAATGCTCAGCGTCGGCATGCCGTCGACGCGGCGAATCTGATCCACTGTACGTGCGGTCGCCTTGCGGTCGGTAACCAGATCAGCAAGCGTTTTGCGCGAGTAAAGCACCTGATAATCCACCACAGCTTTTACCCAAGGCGAAACCTGCGCATCGCGCATATCGACGGCTGCAAGCATCGAGCCGGTGCCAGCCGACGGAAGATACCTGAACACGACGCCCGCGCTGAACGCGCCGGCAATGAATGCAACGGCAAGCCACGGCAGCGTCGTGCGTCTGCGACCCCGTGGATTTGTCGAAGCAAGCCGCTCGACGCTCGACCGAAGCTGCGCCGGGACGTCGGGCAGCGCTTGGTGGGCGAATGCTGCCTGATAGGGCAAGGCGGAAGCCCGCATGATGTCCAGTTGTTCGGCCAGATCCGGCGACCTCTCGAGCGCGGCCTCGACCTCAGCCCGCACCTCGGGACTGGCAGTGCCGTCGACATACTCCATCAACACGACCTCGTCGACGCTCATGATTCAGAATCTCCTCTCATCGTTTGCGCCAACGTCGCGCATTCGACCTCTGCAAGCCTCATACCACCCCCGGGTCGCGCATATTGCCAGCTTGCCTGGCCATCGGATTGTGGACCGCCGGGCGGCTTTCGCTGTTGAAACGTTGTCCAATTGTAAGTCTGGCGCGGGCAAGCCGGCTCATGACCGTTCCAATCGGAATACCGAGCAAATCCGCCGCTTCCTGGTAGCTTAGTCCTTCACCGGCAACAAGCAACATCACGACGCGCTGGGCGTCCGGCAATTCATCGACCGCTTTCATGATTTCCCAATACAACACCTTCAACTCGGGATTGGCGCCCGGCGGAGTCGCAACCGTCTCGATCAGCTCCTCGCTCAATTCGAGACTCGCGCGGCTGCGAATCTGGCGTGCCCGCACTTCGTTCAGCCAGACCGAATGCATGATCGAGAACGTCCAGCTCAACGCCGACGTCCCCGGTTGCAATTGGTGACGCCGTTCCAATGCGCGCACGCAAGCGCGCTGGACCAGATCTTCGGCGTCTTCCTTGTTGCGCGCGAGCCTCAATCCGAACCGCCATAATCTCGGCAACAGACTCGGTAAAGTTTCCGCAAGATTGTCCGCCTGATTCATCGATTTGCACCGTTTTACCTGAAGCACGCCATTGAAGTCGCGCTGTTCCTCCGGGCTGTCATGGATAGGCGCCCGCCAGGATACGTACCCATCAGGCATAGCCAAATGGCGGGCGTCGTGACGTCCGGGCTCCGCAGTCCTGTCCGAAGTGTGTCATGTTCTCGGCCCCACAATTCTACGCACACCCGAAGCACGCCTACGAAAAAGCGAAGCCTCGCTACTCGATTAGAGATCGACGATCCGCAGGGGACAGTAAATATAGTCGGCAAGTATGAATCGCTTCAACGGAATAAAGTTGGATTTCAGCTGTTCTAGACAGAGGAGAAGGCTTGCCGATTCATCCGTACGCCTTTCCTGATCGCGAGACAAGGGGTCAAAGCGCCATGAGTGTCGACGACCGCGCCCTGATGTCGTATGTCGACGGCGAACTGTCGCCCGAGCAACGCGCGGCGATTGAAGCCGCCATTGCAACGAATGAAGGCACGGCTGAGCGCGTCGAAGCTTTTCGCGCCTCGTGCCTGCCCTACCGCGCCGCCTTCGAAAGTACCAGGCAACCGGACCTGCCCGAATCGCTGATCGTGCGCGCCGACGAATTGATCCGTGTCAGCCGCAATCGATCGATAGTCAACGGTTATCGGCGCCCTGCGGCGCTTGCCGCATCCTTCGCGGCGGGCATCATATTGGCCGTCTCCGCACTCATGCTGGCCCAGCAGACATTGCGCACAGCTGGCGATACAGCTGCCTGGGTCCGTGCGGCCGCCGACTATCAAGCGCTGTATGGGCGGGAAACCCTCGCAAACATCGATGTGGATCGAGCCGGCACCGTGCGGACCCTCGCCCATCTTCGCCGAACGAGCGGCATTCGATTCGACATTCCCGATCTCGGCGCAGCGGGCTTGACATTCAAGCGTATTCAACAACTCGAGTTTCATGGCCACCCGCTTGTTCAACTGACGTATCTTCCGCGAGAGGGCAAACCCGTCGCGTTATGCATGCTCGAGGACCTGTCGGCGAACACCGACGTGCGGATGCACGTTGTCGACGGGATGCATACCGCCGTTTGGCGAAGCGGCCGGCTGACCTACGCACTCTTGGCCCCTAGCGATCGCCTTGACCTGCGAGCCCTGGCACGCAACATTGCGAGCGGGCACATGCCCTCGCTCTATTCGAACGAGGGTATGCAAGAGTAGCAGGTCTGTTATCGATTATTGGCCACGCCGGCCGTTACGGCGCGACACGAGTTCCCGGGACGCGCCGCACATCGGTGCGATGCCTTTCCTTGTCGCTCGTATCGCCACCACTCCCACCTCGATATCTACGGAAAACCGTGGTCCGGTATTCGACCCGTTCAACTCGGCGCCGGCTAACGCAGCAAGCCATTATCATTGCTCGCGTTGAACGGTCAGGCGGCATTGGGTTTGAAGACCTGCTTCCACCGTCGCGCCAGCAGGCGCGGCCCTCGAGCAATCCCGAACACGAGAGGAGGAATTCATGGAACACGGCATCGACGAACGCAAGCGTTGGCTCGCGCTGATCCTGCTCTGTTTCGGCGTGCTGATGATCGTACTCGATACGACCATCGTGAATGTTGCGCTGCCGTCCATCCGGGCGGATCTCGGCTTTACCGAAACGTCGCTCGTCTGGGTGGTCAACGCCTACATGCTCACGTTCGGCGGTTTCCTGCTGTTGGGCGGCCGGCTCGGCGATCTGTTCGGACATCGGCGGTTGTTTCTGCTCGGCATCGCCCTCTTTACGCTGGCGTCCACCGCATGCGGCCTCGCGCATTCACAAGGTGTGCTGATCGCCGCGCGCGCGGTGCAAGGGGTGGCCGGCGCAGTGGTTTCCGCCGTATCGCTGTCGCTGATCATGAACCTGTTCACTTCGCCTGCCGATCGCGCCAAGGCGATGGGCGTCTACGGTTTCGTCTGTGCAAGCGGGGGCAGCATCGGCGTGCTGCTTGGCGGCCTGTTGACCAGTACGCTCAGCTGGCACTGGATATTTCTTGTCAACGTGCCGATCGGAATCGGCGTCTATATGGCATGCCTCGCGCTGCTGCCGGCCGCCAAGCCGTTGGCCGAGCGCGCCAAGCTCGATGTGGCCGGCGCGCTCGCTGTCACGACATCGCTGATGTTTGCGGTCTATGCGATCGTGCACGGCAATGAAGCGGGCTGGACATCGGTACCGACGCTCGCTCAGCTCGGCGTCGCCATTGCCTTGATGATCGTGTTTCTGATCGTCGAAGCGCGCGTGTCGCATCCGCTCATGCCGCTGCGCATGTTCGCCCTGCGCAATGTAGCCACCGCCAATGTGGTGGGGGTGCTGTGGGCCGCAGCGATGTTCGCGTGGTTTTTCATCTCCGCGCTGTACCTGCAGCGTGTGCTTGACTATAGCGCCATGAAAGTCGGCCTGGCGTTTCTGCCAGCCAACATCATCATGGCGGTCTTTTCGCTGGGACTATCGGCGAAGCTCGTAATGCGCTTCGGTATTCGCGCCCCGCTCTTCTTCGGTCTTCTCGTTGCGGCGCTCGGACTTGCGTCGTTTGCGCGCGCGCCTGTGGACGGCAGCTTCGCAATACACGTTCTGCCAGGCATGACCCTGCTGGGTCTGGGTGCCGGCGTGGCGTTCAACCCGGTCCTGCTGGCTGCCATGAGCGATGTGGCGCCCGAAGAATCGGGCCTCGCCTCCGGCGTGGTCAATACGTCGTTCATGATGGGTGGCGCGCTGGGCTTGGCGATCCTGGCCAGTCTGGCAGCCGCCCGCAGCGATCGTCTTGCGGCGGCCGGCGCGAACCTCAATACGGCGCTCAACGGCGGTTACCATCTCGCATTCCTGCTCGGCGCCGTTGCGGCCACGATTGCTGCGATATTGGCCGGCGCATTCGTGCGAACGCGGCCCCACGAAACGGCAACCCACCCGGACGAGACCGCGCAATCTGTGTCGAGCGAAAGCCGCTAACGCCGCCCGCGTTGGGCTAAGCCGCCAGGCCTATTGCGCCAACGCTGTTCGGCTGGAGCCGAAAAAACGCCACGACTTCGCTGAGCTGCCGCCCCTGCTCGTGCAGCGACGTCGAGGCGGCCGCGGCCTGCTCGACGAGCGCCGCGTTCTGCTGGGTCGCCTGATCCATTTGCGCCACCGCCAGATTGACCTGCTCGACTCCGCGACTCTGTTCTGCGGACGCCGCGGCGATTTCATTCATGATGTCGCGCACCGCTGCAATCGCTCGCGTGACTTCATCCATCGTCTGGCCCGCTTCGGAAGCCAGCTGTGCCCCATCGCTGACTTTCGCGACGGACGTGGCGATCAACTCCTTGATCTCCTTGGCCGCACCGGCCGAACGCTGAGCCAGATTGCGCACCTCCGAGGCCACCACCGCAAAACCGCGCCCTTGATCCCCGGCGCGCGCGGCCTCCACCGCCGCGTTCAACGCGAGAATGTTCGTCTGAAACGCAATGCTTTCGATGATTCCGGTGATCTCCGCAATCTTGCCCGAGCGCTCGCTGATCTCGCCCATCGTATGCACGACCTTGCCCACCACCGCGCTGCCTTTGAGTGCGACATCGGCGGCGTTGCCGGCCATTGCGGTGCCCTCCTGCGCATTGTCCGCGTTCTGCCGAATCACGGCTGCGAGCTCTTCCATGCTTGAGGCGGTCTCCTCGAGCGAGCTCGCCTGTTCCTCGGTGCGTGACGAGAGGTCCTGATTGCCCGCGGCGACCTGACTCGTCGCCGTCGCCAAGCCGTCGGCGCCGCGCCGTACTTGCCCTACGACGCGAAGAAGCGATCCCGTCATCTCGCTCAACGCACGCAAGAGACGACCCGTTTCGTCGGCACGATCCGTGGTAATCGCTTGCGTGAGGTCGCCGCGCGCGACCGCCTCTGCGGCGGATACGGCCGCCCCGATCGGGCCCGTGATGCCGCGGGCGATAAAAAATGCAAGCAGTATGGCCAAAGCCAATGCCGCGATCGTCACCACGACGATCGTCCGTTCGGCGAATACGGCCGCTTCGGTGATCGCAGCCCCCTTCTCATGCGTTCGTGCCATTCCGACCGAAATCAAAGCATCGAGGGCTCGTCCGATCGGCTTGTCCGCCCCTGCAACGTTACGGTCCCGAGTCTCGATCGAAGCACCCGACTCCACGAGCGGATCGAGCGCCGAAAGCGTCGCACGATAAGCGGCCGTTGCGGCGATGAGCGTGTCGACACCCGCCGACTCTGTGGGCGCAGGTGAACCCAATCTCAACGAACTTCGAGCCGCATTGTCGATCTCGTCCAGGCTCGCGAGAAACTTTGCCCGGTACTGGCCACCGCGAAGAACGTAATCCTTATAGTTGTGCACCGCTTCGCCGAACGTGTCTTTCGCGTGTTGAAGCAAGCGCAGCTTCGCAACCGTCACCGATTCGTACTCCTGCCATTCCGAGTTGATGGCGGACAATCTCCCATGCGCCACGATACCGAGCACCGCTGTCAGCAAAGCAGCGATAAAAAAGGCAATGGCCAGCCGAACACCAATGCGTAAATCGCGGAAACGGGGCAGCATAGGATTGTTCCTTGTTGTTCTGATGCTCGTTCATGGGAGGCGCGCTTTCGCGTCCCGATCACGGGACGACAATGTGGCTCACGCACTCTGATCAACGGCAGCTCAGAAACTTTCTGAAGACCTTCAATGCCCCTCGTTTTCCCCGACCGTCAGCATCCTTGCTACATCACAACCACGGAGCCCGTTTCCAGCAAGGACTTGAGGTTGGACAGAATCTTCGGCCAGCCGCCCGACACCGCCTCGATGAATTTCGAGCCTTCGCGCTCCATGGTATGCGTAATAGAGAGCTTGACCGCCGCGCCAACGGGTTCCAGTTCCATCGTGCATTGCGATTCGCCCTCTGCAGCCAGCTCGGGCTTCCACTGGTTCCGCCAGCGCAGCACCAGGCGCCGCGGCGGTTCAGCCTCGACAACCTGCCCCACGTCATAAACCTGGCCTTCATCGGATATCAATTTCCACGAAGCGCCGGGGACCCATTGGCTTTCGCAGTGCATACCGAACCAATACTGCTTCATGAAATCAGCCTCGGTCAGAGCCGACCACAGCTTTTCCGGGGTGGTACGGATATAAGTCACATAGACATAGGTCGATCTAGCCATCGTCTTTCTCCATGCGTTGTTTCAAATCAGAGAGCGCCTTCAGGCGCGGCTTTTCGAACTTCGCAATCCAGCGCTCATAGATTTGCTGCAGCGGAACGGGATTGAGGAAGTGCAGTTTTTCTCGGCCCTGCCGAACCGTGGCGACGAGATTTGCCGCCTCGAGCAGGTCCAGATGCTGCGTCACGCCCTGCCGCGTCATGTCCAGGTGCTCGCACAATTCATTGAGCGTACGGCCATCGTGGGCATGCAACAAATCGAGCAGCTTGCGCCGGCTCGGATCGGCCAGGGCCTTGAACAGTAAATCGGTATCGTCGCGACGCTCAGCCATGAACCTCGATATGCAAGTGATTTCTTGCGTTTACTATAGGCAAGCCAATACTTGCATGTCAAGCGGTCGCACTCGCGCATTGCAAGGATTTGCTGGCTGCGCCGCCCGATGCCGTCGCCGGTCCACCGTTCGGATTAGCCCGGAATTCGGCCTCTTTTTATCGAATCGAAGCCCACGTTGCACGCGCAGAATGCCAATCATCGACAGACAGGGTGGCTGACAAGCCAGACATCCCGGTCGCGATCTTCGACACTCTGGAGGCTGGCATGGGCACGCTTGCGACAATTCTCTCCATCTGGTTCATGGTTGCCACATGCGCCGTCCTGTTCATCCGAGGCGCGAGCCCGCGTGTCGCCACGAGGGTCGAACGCCGCAAGGTGCCGGTCGAGGCTTATTCGTATCGACAGCAATAGTCCACCCGGCCGCTCTTTCGCGGCTCTAACTCTGCCTTTGGATCGACGCGAATTTCGGGCTGCCACGTGCCGCGATGGCATGGCAAAGTCTTTCGTAGCGAGCTTCGAGGCCATCGCCTATCGGCATCTGCGGAATCAATTCGGCAAACGTAGCAACCGCGTCCGCATAGCGCTCAAAATCTGGCTCCCTGGAGGCGTCGAGCGCCTCCGCGGCACCTCCGATCAACTCGCGAAACGCATCCCCCTTGTCCACATCTGTCCACCCGTTGAGCTCGCTGAACTGTGTGGCAAGTTGCCTTGCCGTTCGGGCGAACAATATCGGTTGGGCCGGTTCAGGCGCAGTGAAAATAGACTTGATGGCGCGTTGCAACGTGGGTACGTCGTGCACCAAATCGACGGCGCGAATCGCGATCGCAGTGGGGCTAACCGGTCCGCTCGCGCTTTGCGCCCGCGGGGACAATACCGCCGAACGGCGGATCGCGTCGGGCGGCCCGTCGCTTGTGGCTATCCGCGTTCGGGGCGCAAACCTGTCGAGCCGCTCATTGCTGGGCCGCGGCGTCGCGATCGGTTGAGGTTGCTCCTCAGCGGCGGCGGCCAACGAATCGCGATCATCCGATGAGCCCGCAACATTCGGGTTCTCGCCAATTTCCATGTTCGCTATCCAGTTGAATCGACGCTTCGAACTATGCAGATTGCCGGAGTTTCTCTGAAAGGCATTTGCGAAACGTTGTCTGGTCCTACGAAGAACGCGGTGCGCGCCAGACATCGCCCGTTTCGAGTCCTCTATATGACAGCGCACTAGCCGACTAGCAATGCGCGTGGTGAGGCATTGCGTTTCTGCGCAAACCAATTCGCATAAAAAGGCTCCGCTGGGACGAATGGTGGGCAAACTCAGAGGCCAGTTCAAGTCCGATGCTCGATGCTCCATCCCGGGCATGGACGGCGTTGCTTCAGTTCGCGTATCTGTCGGCCTGCCGCATTGCTTGCTTGATGGTCGAATCAGTTAGCAAAGGAGGCTAGCCGAAATGAAACGCGTCGGCGGTACCGATTCCACCCCTCATGGGGACGATACCCACACCCCGAATGCGAGACCGCCCCGCGGCCCCGCGCCGCCAAAAGCTTCGCCCCGAAATATGCCGGGCGCACTTCAACCGCTCGATGCCGGACCGGCACACGGCGCTTCGTCCCGGTTGCCCCGAAGAGCGCGGACACTCGATCTATCGGATCCGCTGATCGAAACACCTTACGACAGGTACGCGCTCGAACTGATCATCTATGAATCTCAGTTCAACGGCAGCCGCCCCCACGAACGGCTCCTGTCGCAGTTCATGCCATCGTCATTGCGTGGTCATGCGCCTTTTTGGGACCTCGACGAGCAAACGATTGCCGGCAAACGGGGCAGCCTCGTGCCATACGGCGATGTGAGCGGCTCGCCGTTCGAGGCAACTGACGGGAAGTACCGGATCAGGCTGCATTATGCCGATACGACGAACGTGGAACGCATGACACAGCAGTTCGGGCCACCCACCGGTAAGGATCCCGCTTTCATGCGCAACTCCTACCGTACTGTACTCATACGGACGGAGTCAGGCTGGCAGCAGATCAAATTCTCGATACCCGACAACGCCCGCTGGGAGTTCAATGCGCCGAACAAGTTCTTGCCACCGGCCGAAATCGAAGCTGCCGTGCAATATTCAAAGGCGCTACAAGGCAATCCCATCTATGCCCAGGAGCCAGCCGGCATCGCGCTGAACCTCGATGATGGCCACGCGCCGATCACCCAGCTCTGGCGCAAAATGCCGGTCGCAAGTCGCGGTTTCGAGCCCGGAGATTTCGCTGCCTCGATTCATGTGATCACCGATCCGGCGTTTGCGCACAGCGAGCGGGGACAAGCCATTTTCAGCGCATATATGGAAAAGAATGTTTCGATCGAGGAAGCGCAGGCGTCATGGCTGGTCGGGGAGTTGGCGCCAAGGCTCGGGAACATCATCATGGACTCGCTCAGCAGCACCCATATTTATCCGCAATTGCATGAGCAGAACGTGGAGGTCGTTATCGATAGAAGTGGCCGTATTCTCGATGTCTTCGTAAAAGACTTGACTGATATCGCGCTGGACTACCGCGCGATCGCCGCGGCGGGAGAGATCGATCGATGGCGTCACGCGCAGGCGAACGCCATGGGCTATGCCTCGCCGATTGCCAATGACCTGCAGTTTCCCAATTTGAAGCGCTACACGGTCCAGCAGCACTTTCGCGCATTTTTCGGCTCCATAGGCGCCGGGCCGATGCTCGCTCATGAGCTGTCCCTCCCGCCTTCGGCCATCGTCGAGGAAACCACGCGTATCTTGTCGGAGCGCGTACGCCAATGGCTTCCCGAAGCCTGGTTGCACGCTCATCGTGGCAAAGAGGCGTATGAAGGCGCTTTCGGTGCACGCGCAACGACGCCATACGAGCGCATTTCCAATCTTCGGGAGTTGATCATCGAGTATCTCGAAGACAACAAAGGCGCTACAGAGCTCAACGACGATCCGCGCTGACGCGAAGCACGATTTCGCCAAATACCTGGGCCAGAGACGTCGAACCGAATCGCCGTTCCGTGCCATCGGTTTCGATATCGATCAAGCCAGCGTTATGGGCG
Organism: uncultured Paraburkholderia sp.; assembly: GCA_966421005.1. Lineage (GTDB taxonomy): Bacteria > Pseudomonadota > Gammaproteobacteria > Burkholderiales > Burkholderiaceae > Trinickia. The sequence goes on along the minus strand of CBJLAJ010000093.1, from coordinate 7,708 downwards.
TCGTAAAGCTCGACGATCAACGCCACGTGTGCGGCGCTGAGGCCCGCGTGCAGCAGCGTTCCCTCCCACGCCTCGCGTGGCACTGCCACTGCATCGATTTGCCTGCCACCCACGTGGCTCAGCGTTTGCGCGACCTCGACTGCGTCGACCCGGTGTTCGCTCTCGACGCTCACCACACGCGAAGGCTCATCGGACGTTTCGAGCAACAGCTGCGCCGCGATCAGTCCGACATCGCGCGCCGCTACCGTCGGAAACCGCTTGTTCAACGGATGGTGGAAGCTCGGCAACATGCCGGTCTCCAGCGCACGCGGCATCACACGCGCCCAGTTGTGCATATGCTCTGCCGAACGGAGCATGATGGAACGCTCGGCAATACCGCCCCACTGCTGTTCGAGCTCATGGAATAGCACAGTGATGCCCGTGCCGCGCGGCAGTTCCGCGCCGTAGTCGGAGAGCGCGAGCAAGACCTCGGGCGGCGCTTTGCGCAGCGCTTTTTCGATCGCCCCGATCGTTCGACGCATGGTATCCGCCGGTCTCGCGTCGCCGCGCGGCACAGGACACAGCATTTGTACGGCAGACGCGCCCGCCATCGCATCCTGGATCGCACCGCTATCCGCAAGATCGCAGACGGCGACCTCGCAGCCCAGAGCAACAAACGGCTCGCCGCGCGCGCGATCGTGAACCACCGCCCGCACAGGCTTTCCCGACTCGACGAGCGCCTTGACCGTCGCGCTCCCGACGTTCCCCGATGCACCGAAAATGACAAACACGATCGCCTCCTTTCGCTAGCGGGAGTCGATCGTATCGCGTCATCGACGACTCGGTGCGCAAGTGCGCAATCCGCATCCGCATCCGCATCCGCATTTGCATTTGCATTTGCATTTGCAAACAGCGGAGGCCCCCCAAAAAAGAGATGGTGCGCCGCACCATATCGCAATGCTGGCATGGCCCCTGCGTGAAGCCGGGTAATCGCTCGAATCTTTTCGGGGGCACTCGATGACCACCTTGTCATTTCGGAGTTCGCGCGACGCCGCTCGCCGGGAAAGTGCCTGCGTCATCGATGCGGCCGTGCATTTCGGTGAGCACCGTTGCTCGACGATGGCGGCCGGCATTGCGTTTTTTTCAGCGTTTTCGCTTGCACCGCTGCTCGTCATGGTGATCGCCGTCGCGGGCTGGTTTTTCGGCGCCGATGCGATCCGCGGCGAAATCTTTTCGGACGTTCATCAATTGATCGGTGACGAGGCCGCCGCCGCAGTACAGATGATCGTCGCCAATGCGCGCACGCACAGCGGCACAGGGGGCTTCGCCGCGTTCGTGTCGTTCGTCGCTCTCGCGCTCGGCGCATCGGCGACGTTCGCTTCGCTCAATAGCGCGCTCGCCGTCGTATGGCCGATCGGCGCGGGCAGCAGCCGCTTTTCGAGCGTCGTCTCGCTCGTCAAGGTGAGGCTCATCTCATTCGGCCTCGTTCTTGGCGTGGCGTTTCTCGCGATCGTCTCGCTCGTGCTCGATACGATCATCACGTTCATCGGCGAATGGCTCTGGGGCGGTACATCGTACGCGGCCGTCGGCGACATTCTGCAGTTGACGTTCGGACTCGTCGTACTTGCGCTGTCATTCGCAGCGCTACTGAAGTTCCTGCCCGATGCGCATGTCGTATGGCGCGATGCCCTGATAGGCGGTGTCGTGTCCGCGTTGCTGTTCTCGGGCGGCAAGAAGCTCTTCGCGCTCTATCTCGCCCATGCGGGCATGGCCAACGCGTTCGGCGCGGCCGGCTCGCTCGCTGCGTTGCTCATGTGGCTTTACTTTTCCGCAATCGTTCTATTGTTCGGCGCGGAGTTCGCCGCGGCACGCGACCGGGCACGGCGAACGGCCCAAGAGCAACACCGAAAGCGAGCGCAGCGCGCTTAGCGCGATCGAACCGAGCGGATGTGACGAGATATCGCGCCAATCAATTAGCCGGCTTTTAGCCAGACGATTGCGGCTGCGCGCCCAATTAAATATCACAACGTGAAATATTCCAGATCTCGGAATAGATAATTTCACATTGCGCAAAGATAGCGGCGTAGCGGCCTAGCGCGGCCACGTGTCACGGGTGTTTCCTTTTGGAGACACTTTCTTTTTTTCCATTCAACTTTGTAAGGACATTGCGATATTCTCCGCTTCGCAACAGTCTTCGATAATCATTCGCGTGGAGAAATGATGAAAAAAATCGCATTGTCGGCGCTCTCGCTCGCACTGCTCGGCACCGCGGGTGCCGCTCAAGCTCAGAGCAGCGTGACGCTGTATGGCGTGATCGATACGTCCATCACGTACGTGCATCATCAATCGGGTGGCGACAACGGCTGGAGCATGGGCAGCGGCAATCTGTCCGGCAGCCGCTGGGGCCTGAAGGGCCAGGAAGATCTGGGCGGCGGTCTCGCAACGATTTTCCAATTGGAAAACGGCTTCAATTCGGCGAATGGTCAACTGGGTCAAGGTAGCCGCATGTTCGGCCGCCAGGCATTCGTCGGCCTCGAAAGCAAGCAATTCGGTACGGTGACGCTGGGCCGCCAATACGATCCGCTGGTCGACCTGGTGCAAGGCATCACGGCTGACAATTACTTCGGCAGCGTCTTCGCCACGGCCGGCGACGTCGACAACTACGACAACAGCTCGCGCACGAACAACTCGATCAAGTATTTGTCGCCGAACTACGCCGGCTTCCAGGTCGAGGGCATGTACTCGCTGGGCGGTGTGGCCGGCAAGACGGGCTCGGGTCAGACGTGGTCGGTGGCGGCCGCATACAACAACGGCCCGCTCGGCGTTGCGGCAGGCTACTACAAGGCTGACAACACGAACGGCGTGCGCACGCCGACGGCTTCGGGTGGCGGCTGGAACAGCACTTCGGACGGCACGTTCAACGGTCCGATCAACATGGGCTACCAGACGGCGAAGTCGATCAACATCGCTCGCGTTGCCGCGCAATACACGATCGGCGCATTCACGGTCGGCGCCGGCTATAGCAACGCGCAGTACAAGTCGGACGGCTTCTCGACGTTCGGTTCGACCGAGAAGTACAACACGGGACAAGGCTTCGTGAACTATCAGCTGACGCCGGCCATGCTGCTTGGCCTCGGCTACAGCTACACGAAATCGAGCGGCGATACGTCGGCCAAGTACCACCAGGTGTCGCTGGGCGCGGACTACTCGCTCTCGAAGCGCACGGATGTGTACCTCGTGGGTGCCTATCAGCACGCAAGCGGTCAGACGCGTAACGACACGGGCACGGCGGTTGTCGATGCGCAGGCGTCGGTGGGTTCGTACGGCTACGCTGGCACGAAGAGCCAGGAAGTCGTTGCTGTGGGTCTGCGTCACAAGTTCTAATCGATGGCGAGCGGAGTCGCGGCGAGCGATCGTCAGGACTCCTGATGCAACACCGAGCCGGCTGGGATTGTTCCCAGCCGGTTTTTTTTTATCGCAACACGAAATCGATCAGAAAGCTAGCCGATCGGATTTAGAAAGCTTAGCGCCTCGGTCCCTTAATTTGCCCATGTTCCAATGCGCGCGTTCCCTACGACAACCCGTGCGTTAGCCGAGAACTCGCTGGTCAGCTGTGTCCCCATGAGGACTTCTTGCGGATACTCAAGGGCGCCCTCCGGGGCACAACATGGATGACGTGCTGTTCCGAGCTCCGGTGCCTCGCCACACAATCAGGAGCACGTCCCGATGTTTCGCCGCACGTATTTTCCTGCCCTGCTCGCCGCAGTGTCGCTGACCGCGTTTGCCGCGTACGGCGACAATTACCAGGCGCGCCACTGGCACCGGTTCGCCGACACGTTCCCGACCGCCACGCCGATCAAGCATCTCGTCGTCATCTACAACGAGAACGTTTCGTTCGACCACTACTTTGCGACTTACCCGCACGCGACGAATCCGGCGGGCGAGCCCCCGTTCGTGGCTGCCTCCGGCACGCCGAAGGTCAACGGCCTCAGCGGCGCACTGCTGACGAGCAATCCGAACTTCACGAACACGGCCAACGGCACGGGCGCAGCAAATCCGTTCCGTCTCGATCGCACGCAGGCTGCAACGGCCGACCAGAATCACGCCTATACGGCCGAGCAACAAGCCTACGACAACGGCGCCGCCGATCTCTTTCCGAAGTACACGGGTAAGGGTTCGAGTGGTGGCGCGGGCGCCTTCGGCACGAAAGGCCAGGTCATGGGCTACTACGACGGCAATACGGTCGCGGCCATGTGGAACTACGCTCAGCGCTTCGCGATGAGCGACAACGCCTATACGGACACGTATGGCCCGTCGACGCCCGGTGCGCTCGAAGCGATTGCCGGCCAGACGAACGGCATGCAGATCGTCAAATCGTCGAGAAGTTCGTACTACGTGAGCGATACGCAGGGCGGCTTCACGATGATCAACGATGTCGATCCGGCCTATGACCTCTGCTCGAGCGCGACCGATCAGGCCATGATGTCGGGCAAGAATATCGGCGATCTGCTCAATGCGAAGGACATTCCGTGGGGCGGCTTCATGGGCGGCTTCAATTTGTCGGCGACGAACGCCAACGGCACGACGGGCTGCAACCGCAGCACGCTGTCGAACGTGGTCAACGCGTCGACGGCTGACTATATTCCGCACCACAACTGGTTCCAGTACTACGCTTCCACGTCGAATCCGCAGCACCTGCGTCCGAGCTCGCTGCAATCGGTCGGCTTCACGCTCGCGGCCGACGGCAGGACGAAGGACCCCGCCAACCACCAGTACGATACCGATGATTTCTTTGCGGCGGTCAAGGCCGGTAATTTCCCCGCAGTGAGCTTCCTGAAGGCCCCTGCCTATCAGGACGGCCACGCGGGATATTCGGACCCGCTCGACGAGCAGGCATTCACGGCGAAGGTGATCAACTTCCTGCAGGAGCAGCCGGAATGGGATCGCACGGCGGTAATCGTGGCGTGGGACGACTCGGACGGCTGGTATGACCACGCTTACGCGAAACCGACGAACGCCTCGTTCGATCCGGTCGCCGATCAGCTCAACGGATCGGGAATGTGCGGTACGGGTCAGCAACCGCTCGGCGTGAATGGTGCGCCCGTCAACGGCCGCTGCGGTCCGGGAACGCGTATCCCGTTCCTCGTGATTTCGCCGTGGACCAAGACGAACTACGTCAGCCACACGCAGATTTCGCAGGCTTCGATCGTCCGTTTCATCGAAGACAACTGGCTCGACGGCTCGCGCATCGGCGGCGGCTCGTTCGATGCGACGGCGGGCGACATCTCCGATATGTTCGACTTCCATCGACCGCACATGCAGCGCCTCATTCTCGATCCGACGCTGGGTACGCCTATCCACGGACGTCACGAAGGCGACGAGCAGTAAGTACGCTCGATAAGACGAAGACGAAGCAAGCGAACCAGGGCCCCTAGCGGGCCTTGGTTTGTTTTGACCGTGACGATGAGAACCTGACCTTGCGCGCCGATTTGTGCGCCCATTCGCCATCAAGCCATGCAAACGAACGCTACCGTCCCGCCCCGTGCCACTCGATCGATGCCACTCCGCCGCGCATGGGTCGGCGTGCTCGCGGGCGCAATTGCTCTGGTTGCGGCAGGGGCCTGCGCGCTGGCCGTGGCCTACCCACAGTCGGCACCGGCTCCGATCGGCAACATCGTCGCCCAGTTGACCGGTGTGAACCTGCACCCTGTGCATCTGCAGCGCCCGCAAACGGCGCCGCTGAGCGCAATGGCGATGCTCGGCAAGTCGATCTTCTTCGACCCGACGCTGTCCGCGTCAGGCAAGCTCTCTTGCGCGTCATGCCACAGCCCCGCACGTGCATATGGCCCGCCTAATGCACTGTCTGTTCAACTCGGCGGAAGCAGTATGACGCTTCAAGGCGACCGTCCGCCACCCTCGCTGATGTATCTGTACCGCCAGCCGAATTTCAGCATCGGCCCTTCGCAAGCCGATGCCGACGAGCCCACCGATCTCGCGCAGGCCGCACAACAGGCATCGGGCGCGACGCACGGGCAAAAAACTGCCGGTACGGCGCCGGCTGCGCCCGAGCTCGTACCGCAAGGCGGACTGTTCTGGGACGGACGTGCCGATACGTTGCAGCAGCAGGCATACGGTCCGCTGCTCAATCCCGTGGAGATGGCCAACGCAAGCGAACAGGAAGCGGCCGACAAACTGAGCCATAGCGCTTACCGCGATGCGTTCGCGAAGCTTTTCGGCGCGAGCGTCCTCGACGATCCGCGGTTGCTGCTTTCCGAAGCGATGTTCGCCGTGGCCCGCTATCAGGTCGAAGATCCGTCGTTCCACCCGTACACGAGCAAATACGATTACTGGCTCGAGGGAAAGGTCCGTCTTACCCGTGCGGAAATGCGTGGCCTGCGTCTCTTCAACGATCCTAAAAAGGCCAATTGCGCGGGTTGCCACCTGTCGACACCGAGCAAAGACGGTCTGCCGCCGATGTTTACAGACTTCGAGTACGAAGCGCTCGGCGTGCCGCGCAATCGCGCACTGGCCGTCAACCGTAATGCGAGTTATCACGACCTTGGCCTGTGCGGCCCCCACCGGACCGATCTCGCGAACCAGCCCCGGTACTGTGGCATGTTCCTCACGCCGACCTTGCGCAACGCGGCCACGCGCAGCGCATTTTTTCACAACGGTGTTTATCGGTCGCTCGACGAAGTGCTGACCTTCTACAATCTGCGCGACATCGATCCGGCAAAGATCTATCCGCGGGACGCCACGGGTAAAGTCGAGCAATATGACGACCTGCCCGTCAAATTCCGGGCAAACATCGACAAGACCGATGCTCCGTTCGATCGCAAGCCCGGCGATACGCCGGCGATGACACAAACCGATATGGCGGACATCGTCGCTTTCCTCAAGACGTTGACTGATGGCTATGAGGTGCGGCCGGCCACGCGATAGTGACACTAAATCAACAAGGGAAGGATAGGACGGCGTTCGGTAGGCAGGCCAGCATAGATCTGCCGAAACCATAAAGAAAAGGGACGCTCTCGCGTCCCCTTGTAGCGTAGGATGTTGCGCATCGTCGAGAGGCGTTCCCAGCGTGTTCGGGACAGATACTATCGACCTAACGCAGCCATGTCAACGCGAGATCAGGCCCACACCGGTGTGATCTCCCATCCCTGCTGGAATCCGAGGTGAGCCGCCACATCGACATGCCGGCACGAACCAAGCGTCGTCTTCAGTGATTCGCGCCATTCCGCGCCATGCCCCATCGGATCAAGCAGAGCTTTAATGATGACCGCCCTTGCGTAGTAGGTCCAGTTCGGGTGCATGCCGGCCGCATATCCGGCGAGGGCCACGCTTTTTGGCTGCTGGGGTGTCGATACAGCAAGCTTCACATTCCAGAGTCTCGAATGATGTGCGCACGCATTGCGCAAGTCGGTCAGCGAATGCAGCCAGGACACCAGTAGCGGATCGGGAATGTTCGGCCATACGTGCCGACCCGCCATCTTCCGATGGCCGATCGAGAGTGCCTCGAACAGCCGCGAGAGGGCTCCAAGCGTAAGATGCTCGCATACGAGCCAGACGGGGGGCAGGTCAGGCACGGCATACGTTTCGTGATAGTGGGTGAGTGCGAGCCCCTTTTTCTTCTCGCATTCCCGGCTGATCTGCGCCAGCGCCGAGGCATAGCTACGCAAGTTACTGTAGAGGGAGCGGTCGGCATACCAATGGCTGCCATGAGTAA
>CBJLAJ010000092.1:0-21494 GCA_966421005.1 uncultured Paraburkholderia sp. | reverse complement strand
TGATCTTGTCGCCCTTCTTGAAGTTGCGGCTGAAGTCATCCCACGGATTCGGCTTGCACTGCTTCATGCCGAGGCTGATACGACGACGGTCTTCGTCGATCTCGAGGACCATGACTTCGACTTCATCGCCGAGCTGAACGACCTTCGACGGTGCGACGTTCTTGTTCGTCCAGTCCATTTCCGACACGTGGACGAGGCCTTCGATGCCCGATTCCACTTCGACGAACGCGCCGTAATCGGTGATGTTCGTGACCTTGCCGAAGAGACGCGTGCCCGACGGGTAGCGGCGCGAAATGCCTTCCCACGGATCGTCGCCCAGTTGCTTGATGCCGAGCGAGACGCGGTTCTTTTCCTGGTCGAACTTGAGGATCTTGGCCGTGACTTCCTGGCCGACCGACAGCACTTCGCTCGGGTGACGCACGCGGCGCCATGCGATGTCGGTGATGTGCAGCAGACCGTCGATACCGCCGAGATCCACGAACGCGCCGTAATCGGTGATGTTCTTGACCACGCCGTTGACGATCGCGCCTTCCTTGAGCGTCTCGAGCAGCTTCGCGCGCTCTTCGCCCTGCGTCGCTTCGATCACCGCGCGGCGCGACAGCACCACGTTGTTACGCTTGCGATCGAGCTTGATGACGCGGAATTCGAGCGTCTTGCCTTCGTACGGCGTCGTGTCCTTGACAGGACGCGTATCGACGAGCGAACCGGGCAGGAACGCGCGGATGCCGTTGACCATGACGGTCATGCCGCCCTTGACTTTGCCCGTGATCGTGCCGGTCACGAGCTCGTTGTTGTCGAGCGCTTTTTCCAGCGACAGCCACGAAGCGAGGCGCTTCGCCTTGTCGCGCGACAGGATGGTGTCGCCATAGCCGTTTTCGAGCGCGTCGATCGCGACCGAAACGAAGTCGCCCGCCTGCACTTCTACCTCGCCCGCGTCGTTCAGGAATTCTTCGAGCGGAATGTAGGCTTCGGACTTGAGACCCGCGTTGACGACCACGAAGTTGTGGTCCACGCGCACGACTTCGGCGGAGATCACTTCGCCGGCGCGCATGTCTTGCTTGGTCAGCGACTCTTCGAACAGAGCCGCAAAGGATTCGGTATTCGGGGTGGAGGTTTGCAGGTCGGACATAAAAATCGTAAAAGCATGGCTTCGCGCTGCCTCGCGCGGCCCACCTCTCTCGGGGACCGGCACGCCCAGGCACGGCGTACGCCATACGGGGTTAAGGGTTGACACAACGTTTGACGACACCGCTCGAGCAGCCCCGCCAAACACCTAACGACAACTCAAACAACAAACCAGGACTACAGAAGCACCTACTGCGCCCGGTACCACTGCACAACGTGTTCGACAGCCTCGTCGACCGTAAGCGCCGAAGTATCGAGCAGCTTCGCATCTGCCGCGGGTGCGAGCGGCGCGACCGTGCGGTTCGTATCCCGCGCATCGCGCTCACGCAAATCCCGGAGCAAGTCATCCATATTAGCAGAAAATCCTTTTTGGATCAATTGCTTATACCGGCGCGCCGCGCGTGCCTCCACGCTCGCGGTCAGAAACACCTTCAACCCCGCGTCGGGGAAGATGACCGTGCCCATATCGCGGCCGTCGGCCACGAGTCCGGGTTCCTTGCGAAACGCGCGCTGACGGGCGACGAGGGCCGCTCGCACGGCCTGGTGCACCGCAATCGCCGAAGCGCGGTTGCCGATTTCCTCGGCACGGATCTCATTCGATACGTCGATGCCGTCCAGTCGCGCGCAGCCTTCCCGAAACGTGATGTGCAGACCGTCGACGAGCTCGGCGAGCGCCTCGGCGGCATCGGGCGCCACCTGGTAACGCAGGCTCGCCAGTGCCGCGAGCCGATAGAGCGCACCGCTGTCGAGCAGGTGAAAACCGAGCTTCGCCGCGACCAGCGCGGCCACTGTGCCTTTACCGGAGGCGGTCGGTCCGTCGATGGCAATAACGGGAGTCTGGTGAAAGGGACGGGTCGGTTTCATCGATCAATCAGGGGGCAACGAGCGTCTTGAAGCGGTCGAAATAGTCGGGGAACGTCTTGGCGACGCATTGGGGATCGTTGATGCGCACCGGCGCGCCGATGAGACTCACGAGCGAAAAGCACATCGCCATGCGGTGATCGTCGTAGGTGTCGATCGCCGCATTCGCCACGAGCGCCGCGTCTGACGCGGGCGGTGTGACGGCCAGCCAGTCGGGCCCCTCTTCCACGCTGGCGCCGAGCTTGCGCAGCTCGGTCGCCATGGCCGCGATGCGGTCCGTTTCCTTCACGCGCCAGCTTCCGATGTTGGTGAGCCGCGTCGTTCCATCCGCCGCGAGCGCCGCGATCGCAAGCGTCATGGCCGCATCGGGAATGAGATTGCAATCCATTTCGACGGCTTCGAGGCGGCCATGATCATGGCCGATCCCGCGCACCTCGATCCAGTCTTCGCCCATTGCCACGTTCGCGCCCATGCGCGCGAGCGCCTGGGCGAAAGCCACGTCGCCCTGGATGCTGGCACTGCCGACCCCCACGACGCGCACGGGCCCGCCACCCAGCGCGCCCGCCGCTAGAAAGTAGGAGGCCGACGACGCATCGCCTTCGACAGCGATCGCGCCGGGCGACTGATAGCGAACGCCCGAGGGCACCGTGAAGCGCCGCCAGTCTTCGCGCTCGACCGTGACCCCGAAGCGCGCCATGAGCCGCATCGTGATCTCGATATAGGGTTTCGAAATCAGCTCGCCCTCGATTTCGATGACGGTCGAGCCGCTTTTCGTGCGCACGAGCGGCAGCGCCATCAAGAGCGCGGTCAGAAACTGGCTCGACACATCGCCGCGCACGGTGATCGGCGCTTCGACGGCGAGCGCGGCCGGCCGAATCCGCAGCGGCGGATAGCCCTCGTTCGCTTCGTAATCGATACGCGCACCGATTTGCCGCAGCCCGTCCACGAGATCGCCGATCGGCCGCTCGTGCATGCGCGGCACGCCGTGCACGCGATAATCGCCGCCGTTGACGGCCAGCGCCGCCGTCAACGGACGTACGGCCGTGCCGGCATTGCCGAGGAAAAGATCGGCCGTTTTGGCCGTGAACGCGCCGCGTGTGCCTTGGACCACACAGCGGTCGCCGTCGCGCGTATATTTCACGCCGAGCTTGGCGAGCGCGTCGAGCATCACGCGGGTGTCGTCCGAATCGAGCAGATTCGAGATCGTCGTCTCGCCTTCGGCGAGCGCGGCCAAAAGCAGCACGCGGTTCGAGATACTTTTCGAGCCGGGCAAACGGACCGTGCCCCGCGCGTGCGGGTACGGTCCAAGATCGAGATAGTCCATAACCGTTCCTGTTTATTCCGGTGCGAGGTCGCCGTTCGGTCGCGCCGCGGCTTGGTTCGCGCCGCGTTCCTGCCATTCGGTACGCGCTTCGCGCGAGCGCGCGAACACCGCTTCGAGTGTGGCGCCGTCGCCCGATAGAATCGCCGCGCGCAAGCGCGTCAGCACGGCCGTGTAGGCATCGAGCTCGGCGACGAGTGCCGTCGCGTTGGCCAAGCAGACATCGCGCCACATTTCGGGGTTCGATGCGGCGATTCGCGTGAAATCGCGAAAACCGCCCGCGGCGAACGAGAACTTGAGCGCAGCATCGGGCGCGCCGAGAATTTGCTCGACCAACGCGAACGAGAGCAAATGCGGGAGATGGCTCACCGATGCCAGCACGCTATCGTGCTGCTCGGCTTGCATGATACGAACGTGGGCGCCCGTCGCCTGCCAAAGCGCCTCCACGCGTGCCACGTCACCGGCGCGGTTCTCGGGCAACGGACACAGTATGACGTTGCGCCCGACGTAGAGCTCGGGCAGCGCCGCCTCGACACCGCTCGACTCGCGCCCTGCAATCGGGTGTCCCGGCACGAATTGCGCTATGCGCGTACCCAGCGTCGCACGCGCCGCCGCGACGACATCGCCCTTGGTGCTGCCCGCGTCGGTCACGAGCGTCGACGGATCGAGAAACGGTGCGATCCGCGCCAGGAGAGGCGCGGTCTGCGCAACGGGCGCCGCGAGCAGCACGAAATCCGCACCGGCGAGCGCGCTTGCCAATTGCGCATCGTCGTCCAGCGCGGCCGTTTCGTCGACGACGCCCAGCACGCGAGCCCGTTCGGCCGACGCAAGCGAACGGCCGACGCCCACGATCGTGCGCGCGCCGCCCGCCGAGCCTCGCTCGCGCAGCGCGCGTGCGAGCGAGCCGCCGATCAGGCCCACGCCGAAAATCACCAGTTTGTCGAAAGAAAACGTGCCCACCACCGTCCCTCAGTCCGCCGCAAGCGCTTTTTCGAGCGCGGCGATGAACGCCGTGTTTTCCTCGGGCAAGCCGACCGTCACGCGCAGCCACTGCGGCAAACCATAGTTGCCGACAGGTCTCACGATTACGCCTTGCTTGAGCAGCGCGAGGTTCACGCGCGCACCCGCGCCATCGTCATGACCCACGCGCACGAGCACGAAGTTGCCGAACGACGGCACATATTCGAGACCGAGCTTGTCGAAGGCCTGCGTCAGCTGGCGATAGCCCGCCGCGTTGAGCGCGGCACTCTTTTCGAGGAACGCCGCATCGCCGAGCGCCGCGACCGCAGCGGCCTGCGCCACGGTGTTGACGTTGAAAGGCTGGCGCAGACGATTCAAAAGATCGGTCAGCCCCGGCTGCGCGATAGCCAGGCCGATGCGCAGGCCCGCAAGGCCATACGCTTTGGAGAAGGTGCGCGAAACGAGCAGGTTCGGATAGCGGCGCACCCAATCGATCGAGTCGTAACGCTTCTCAGCCGGCAAATACTCGGTGTATGCCTCGTCGAGCACGACGACGACGCTCTTCGGCACCTTCTCGAGAAACGCCTCGAGTGCCGGTCCTTCGATGAAAGTACCCGTCGGATTGTTCGGGTTCGCGATGAAAACGAGCCTCGTATCCGGCTCGATCGCGTTCAGCATTGCGTCGAGGTCGTGACCGTACGCCACGGCGGGAACGACGATCGCACGCGCACCGAGTCCTTGCGTGGCGAGCGCATAAACGGCGAACGAATACTGCGCATAGACGATCGACTGCCCTTTTTCGACGAACGCATGCGCCGCGAGCTCGAGAATGTCATTGCTGCCATTGCCGAGCGTGATCCAGTCGGCCGGCACGCCATAGCGCTCGCCGATCGCAGCCTTCAGTTCGAACGCGTTCGAATCCGGGTAGCGCCCGAGCTCCTCGACTGCCCGAGCCATCGCGGTCTTGGCCGATTCCGGCATGCCAAGCGGATTTTCGTTCGACGCCAACTTCACGATGCGCGCTTCGTCGAGCCCGAATTCGCGCGCAACTTCCGAAATCGGCTTGCCGGCGACATAGGGAGCGATCTGGCGCACATAGGAAGGGCCGTATTGCGTGGTCATCAAAGTCTCCAATCGGGCGGTGCTGTCTGCCACAAGAACAATAAGAATACGAATGGATCGCTCGGCGCGCTCCGCCCGCCGCGCCGCCGCGATGCGCGCACTGCGTCAGCGCGCGCGCGGATACGAGCCGAGGATTTTGAGAAAAGCCGCTTTTTTCTCGAGCTCCGCGAGCGCCGCGGCAACGGGCGCGTCCTCCCGATGGCCTTCGACGTCGATATAGAAGTAGTACTCCCACGTTCCGACGCGCGCTGGCCGCGATTCGAAGCGCGTCATCGACACGCCGTGCCTGGCAAGCGGCTCGAGCAGCTTGAATACGGCACCCGGCTCGTTCTTGACGGAAACGATCAGCGAAGTCTGGTCGTGGCCGCTTTGCCCCGCAGGCGCGCGCCCGATCACGACGAAGCGCGTGCGGTTGTGGGGGTCGTCCTGTATCAGCGCGAAGGCAGCCTGCAGGCCATAGCGCGCGGCAGCCCGGTCGCCCGCGATCGCGGCCACGCCCGCATCGGCCGCCGCGATGCGCGCGGCCTCCGCGTTGCTCGATACCGCCTGCCGCTCGACATGCGGCAAGTGCGTCGCAAGCCAGCGCTGGCATTGCGCGAGCGCCTGCGCGTGCGCGCACACGCGCGTCACGCCATCGATGCCGCCGCTTTGCGTGAGCAGATTGTGATGAATCGGCAGCGCGATCTCGCCACCGATGGAAAGCCGAGTCTGCAAAAGCAGATCGAGCGTGCGCGACACAGCGCCTTCGCTCGAGTTTTCGGCGGGCACGACGCCGAATTCGGCCGCCCCCGCCTCGACAGCACGGAATACTTCGTCGATCGACAGACACGGCAGACCTTCGATCGAATGACCGAAATACTCGTGCATCGCCTCTTCGCTGTACGTGCCGGCCGGGCCCAGAAACGCCGTCATGATCGGACGCTCGAGCGCGCGGCTCGCGGCCATGATCTCGCGCCAGATGGCGCTGATGTGTTCGTCGACGAGCGGCCCGGCGCTCATCGACTGCAGTCGTGCGATCACCTGCTGTTCGCGCTCGGGGCGAAACACGGGCGCGTTGTAGTGCTTCTTCACCTCGCCCACTTCCAGCGCGATCGCCGCGCGCTGGTTCAGCAGCGCGATCAGTTGCGCATCGATTTCATCGATGCGATCGCGCAGCGGTTTCAATCTTGAATTCAGTTCGTCGTCCATGCGTGAAACGGCCGTATCGAAAGTGGGCGCGCCTGCCGGCGGCGCACCCTGCTTCCCGTTCCCCGCGCCTTCTCAGGCGCGGGACTTTTCGAATTCCAACATGTACTCGACGAGCGATTTGACGCCCTCGAGCGGCACCGCGTTGTAGATCGATGCCCGCATGCCGCCGACGGACTTGTGACCCTTCAGCTGCATCAGCCCGCGCGCTTTGGCGCCGGCCAGGAAATCCTCGTTGCGCGACTCGTCGGCAAGGAAGAACGGCACGTTCATCCTCGAGCGCGAGCCGGGCTCCACTTTGTTGATATAGAAGTCGCTCGCATCGATCGTGTCGTAGAGCAGCTTCGATTTCGCGAGATTGCGCGCCTCCATCGCCCGGATACCGCCCTGGCGCTTGAGCCACTTGAACACGAGCCCCGCGATGTAGATCGCGTAGGTGGGCGGGGTGTTGTACATCGAATTGTTGGCCGCCACCGTCTTCCATTCGAAGGCCGACGGGCAAATGGCGAGCGCGCGGTCGAGCAGATCCTCACGCACGACGACGAGCGTCACGCCGGCCATGCCGATATTCTTTTGCGCGCCGCCGAACAGGACACCGAATTTCGCGACGTCGAGTGGGCGGGAGAGCACATGGGAAGAGACGTCCGCGACGAGCGGAATGTCGCCGAGATCGGGAATATCGAAGGTCTCGACGCCGTGAATCGTCTCGTTCGTGCATAAGTGCACGTAGGCGGGATCGTCCGAAAGCTGCCATTCGGCGCGCCGTGGCGCGCGCGTAAAACCGTCCGCGCTCTCGCCGCTTGCCGCGAGATGCGGCGTGCAGTACTTGCCCGCCTCCTTGAACGACTTTTGCGACCATGACCCGGTCACGACGAAATCGGCCGTCTTGCGCGAGCCGAGCATATTCATCGGCACGATTGCGTTCTCGGCCAGGCCGCCGCCCTGCATGAAGAGAATGTGGTGACTGGCAGGCACTTCGAGCAGATCGCGCAGATCGACGAGCGCCTCTTCATGGATCGACATGAACTCCCGCCCGCGATGGCTCATCTCCATGACGCCCATGCCACTGCCGTGCCAATCGAGCATTTCGTCGGCCGCCTGGCGCAACACTTCCTCCGGCAAGGCTGCGGGACCGGCAGCGAAGTTGAAGACGCGCATCGTTGAAACCCCCGGGGAGTGGGACACAGCGGCAAACCCGATTCGATCGGGCCACGCAGGTCGGAAAATAGATAATGGCCGTTCGCGCGTACTGCGCAAACGGCCATTATCGCATCGTCGCTCGAAAGCCGCCAAAGCGTGCCCGCTTGGAAAGGCACGCCGGCGGCTTGCCGACGTCGGATCTCAGGCGGCTTACTTACCCGACTTGACCGACGCGACTTCCTTGTCGGCCTGGTCGCGCGTCGCCTTGATCGATTGCGGCATGTATTTCTGCATCAGGCCGTTCACGACATCGCGACCCACCTGATCCTGCACTTCGATGAATTTGCGACCCGTCGGGCTCTTGTAGAACGTCGTCAGATCCTTGATTTCCTGCGTCGAGTAGTACTTGCCGTACGCCTCGTATTGCGCTTGCATCGCGTCGTTGCGGAACGAGTCGGTCGCGAACACCTGGCCCGCGGAATCGACGAGCTTCGGCACCGCATTCTTTTGCAGCGACGGCACGGCAGCCTGCTTTTGCTTGTCGTTCAGCGACTTGTTCTCGGACAGCGCGTCCGAGAGAATCGCCGGCACGAGCTGCTTGGCCTGCATTTGTGCGCTGTTGGCGATGGCGCCGACGAGCTTCGGCGCGTCGATTGCGGCGAGCAACTCCTTGATTGCGGCTTGCTTGGCCGGATCGGTCGCAGCGGCAGCTGTGGTCGTGGCCGGTGCCGAGCTCTGGTTCGACAGAGCCTGCGCCATCGCAAAGGTCGGCGCGAAAGCGGCCAGCAGCATCCATTGTTTGAAACGTCGTTGCATCGTCACTCCCTCTAAAAATTAATTCGGTTCCGGCTGTCGGTCAGACTTCACCGTCTTCGCCGTTTGCATCTTCGCCGTTTGCGTCGTCGGCCGCTGCCACGTCCGCTTCGACGTCGGCCTCCGCGATCTGCTGCAGGCCCGAAAGCTTCGTGCCCTCGTCAAGGCTGATGAGTGTAACACCCTGCGTCGCACGACCCATCTCACGAATCTCGGCAACACGCGTTCGGATCAGCACGCCCGTCGTCGTAATCAGCATGATCTGGCTTTCGGCGTCGACGAGCGTGGCGGCCACTACACGGCCGTTGCGCTCGGATGTCTGGATCGCGATCATGCCCTTCGTGCCGCGGCCATGGCGCGTGTACTCCGTGATCGGCGTGCGCTTGCCATAGCCGTTTTCGGTTGCGGTCAGCACTGACTGCTCCTCGCTTCCCGCGACGAGCATCGCAATCACCTGCTGCCCGTCCTCCAGCTGCATACCGCGTACGCCACGGGCCTCCCGACCCATCGGGCGCACGTCGTTCTCGTCGAAACGCACGGCTTTGCCGGCATCCGAAAAGAGCATGACGTCGTGCTGGCCATCCGTGATCGCAGCGCCGATCAGGAAATCGCCATCGTCGAGACCGACCGCAATGATACCTTTGCGCAATGGTCTGCTGAAAGCTTCGAGCGGAGTCTTCTTGACCGTGCCGAGCGAGGTCGCCATGAAGACGTACTTGTCAGCCGAGAACTCCTTGACCGGCAGCACGACGTTGATCTTCTCGCCCTCTTGCAGCGGGAACATATTGACGATCGGTCGGCCGCGCGAATTGCGCGAGCCCTGCGGCACCTCGTAGACCTTGACCCAGTAGACGCGACCGCGGTTCGAGAAGCACAGGATGTGGTCGTGCGTGTTCGCGATGAAAAGCGTGTCGATCCAGTCGTCTTCTTTCATCTGCGTAGCCTGCTTGCCGCGCCCGCCGCGTTTTTGCGCCCGGTATTCGGAAAGCGGCTGCGACTTCACGTAGCCCGCGTGCGACATCGTGACCACCATGTCCTGCGGCGTGATCAGATCTTCGGTATTGAGCTCGGTCGCGTTGAGCTCGATACGCGAACGACGCGCGTCGCCGAACTCGGCTTTCACGGCCGCGAGTTCGTCGCCGATGATCGCCGTGATGCGCTCCGGGCGCGCAAGGATGTCGAGCAGATCGGCGATTTGCGCCATCACTTCGCGGTACTCGCCGATGATCTTGTCCTGCTCGAGACCCGTAAGGCGCTGCAGACGCATCTGCAGGATTTCCTGAGCCTGCGTATCGGAGAGCTTGTAGAGCCCGTCGACCTGCATGCCGAACGCCGGATTGAGCCCCTCCGGACGGTAGGCTTCGCGCCCGCCCGCCGCGGCATTCTCGGTTTCGGCGCGTGCGAGCATGTCGCGCACGAGGGACGAATCCCAGGCGCGGGCCATCAATTCCTGCTTCGCGATCGGCGGCGTGGGCGCGGCCTTGATGATCGAGATGAATTCGTCGATGTTCGCCAGTGCGACCGCCAGGCCTTCGAGTACGTGGCCGCGCTCGCGCGCCTTGCGCAGTTCGTATACGGTGCGCCGCGTCAGCACTTCCCGCCGGTGCGACAGGAACGCCTCGAGCATTTCCTTCAGGTTCAAGAGCTTCGGCTGGCCGTCGACGAGCGCGACCATATTGATGCCGAACGTATCCTGGAGCTGCGTGGCCTTGTAGAGATTGTTGAGGACGACTTCCGGCACTTCGCCGCGCTTGAGTTCGATGACGACGCGCATACCGCTCTTGTCGGACTCGTCGCGAATATCGGAGATGCCCTCGATCTTCTTTTCGTTGACGAGTTCCGCGATGCGCTCGAGCAACGAACGCTTGTTCACCTGGTAGGGCAGCTCGTCGACGATGATCGCCATGCGCTGGCCGCGATCGATTTCTTCGAAATGCGTCTGCGCGCGCATGACGACGCGCCCGCGGCCCGTGCGATAGCCGTCGCGCACGCCGGCCACGCCGTAGATGATGCCGCCCGTGGGAAAATCGGGCGCCGGCACGATCTCGATGAGTTCGTCGATGCTCGCGCCCGGATCCTTCAGCAAATGCTGGCAGGCATCGACGACTTCGCCGAGGTTGTGCGGCGGAATGTTCGTGGCCATGCCGACGGCGATGCCCGACGAACCGTTGATGAGCAGGTTCGGAATGCGCGCCGGCAGAATGAGCGGTTCGTTCTCGCTGCCGTCGTAGTTCGGGCCGAAATCGACCGTTTCCTTGTCGATATCCGCGAGCAGCTCGTGCCCGATCTTCGCCATGCGGATTTCCGTGTACCGCATGGCCGCGGCGTTGTCGCCATCGACCGAACCGAAATTGCCCTGCCCGTCGACGAGCATGTAGCGCAGCGAAAAATCCTGCGCCATGCGCACGATCGTGTCGTACACGGCCTGATCGCCGTGCGGATGGTATTTACCGATGACGTCGCCGACGATACGCGCGGACTTCTTATAGGCGCGGTTCCAGTCGTTGTTGAGTTCGTGCATCGCATACAGGACGCGCCGATGCACGGGTTTGAGGCCGTCCCGGACGTCGGGAAGCGCACGTCCGACGATTACGCTCATCGCGTACTCGATGTACGAACGGCGCATTTCCTCCTCGAGGGAGATGGGCAGAGTCTCTTTGGCGAATTGATCCATTATCCGTATCTTTTCGTGGCGACAGCGAACCGCGATCCGCTCGTTCGCCCACCCGGCTCGGGCGCCGGGCATCACGCGATTCTAGCATGGTGGACGCGGCCGCCCGGAGCGCGCATGTACTCCCCCATCGGGCCGACAACCGGAGGGCGTCATGGCGACGATTGAGTGCCCCCGCGAGGCAAATTTCTCTTTTCGGCTGGCACGCATCGTGCGGGCGCCGACCGCTCGGAGAAGCCCGTCCCGCTTACCTGTTGCGGACGCACCACAATAAAAACGGGCGGCTCGAAGCGGCGGGATTTTTTTTTCGTAAGAAGGGAACGATATGGCAAAATGCCAACGCACTTGGTTAGACGCTGCTCGAAGTGTCCGCATGGCTGGGCGTTTTTTGTGCCGCACCAATGTTATACTTCGAGCAATGTATGACTTGTCTTCGTCATCCAGGCTCGCAGTAAACCTGCGGTAATCTCAAATTCGAGAGGAGAAATATGAATAAACTTTCAAAGCTCGCGTTCATTGCAGCTACCGCAGTTATGGCTGCATCCGCTTCGGCACAGTCGGTGCCGGCGTCGCGACAAGCCACGAATGACAACTGGGTCAACGGCACCGGTGAATACGTGTGGATGAACGGCACGAACGAGCTTTGCTGGCGCGATGCTTTCTGGACGCCCGCAACGGCGAACGCCAAGTGCGACGGCGCTCTCGTCGCCCAGGCCCCGACGCCGCCGGCTCCGGCCCCGGCAGCTCCGGCCATCACGAGCCAGAAGGTCACCTACTCGGCCGATACGCTGTTCGATTTCGACAAGGCTGTGCTGAAGCCGGCTGGCAAGCAAGCGCTCGACGATCTGGCAACGAAGGTTCAGGGCATGAACACGGAAGTGGTCGTTGCCACGGGCTACACGGACCGCATCGGTTCGGACAAGTACAACGACCGCCTGTCGCTGCGCCGTGCGCAAGCCGTGAAGGCTTACCTGGTCAGCAAGGGTGTTCCGGCGAACAAGATTTACACGGAAGGCAAGGGCAAGCGCAACCCGGTGAAGGAATGCGCCGGCAAGAAGGTTACGGCCGCGCTCAAGGCCTGCCTCCAGCCGAACCGCCGCGTGGAAGTCGAAGTGGTCGGCACGCAGCAGCAGCCCGCCGCTCAGTAAGCCGCGCGCCACTGCATCGAAAACCCCGCTTCGGCGGGGTTTTTTTCTGGCCGCGCCCAATGCGATGCGACGACACAGGCGGCGCCGGCTTTTGCCTTTCGCGCGAGGCCCGATATACTCGGCCTAATCCCGAAGCGCGCCTATTTATATTGTTACCGCCTATTAATATTGTTACCACTCGATACGCCATGACCAACGCCGATCCCCACGAACTACAGAAATTCAGCGATCTCGCCCATCGCTGGTGGGATCCGAACGCGGAATTCAAACCGCTGCACGAGTTGAATCCGGTGCGTCTCGGCTGGATCGATGCGCACGCGCATTTGCCCGGCAAACGCGTGCTCGACGTCGGCTGCGGGGGCGGCATTTTGTCGGAATCGATGGCCGGGCTCGGTGCGCAGGTCAAAGGCATCGATCTGTCGTCGCAAGCCCTGGGCGTTGCCGATCTGCACAGTCTCGAAAGCGGTATTACCGTCGAGTATGAGGAAATCGCCGCCGAGGCCCTCGCGGCGCGCGAGCCCGGCAGCTTCGATGTCGTCACCTGTATGGAGATGCTCGAGCACGTGCCCGATCCGGCGGCAATCGTGAAGGCGTGCGCGACGCTCGTGAAGCCCGGCGGCTGGGTGTTCTTTTCGACGCTGAACCGCAACGTCAAGTCGTATCTCTTTGCGGTGATCGGCGCCGAATATCTGGCTCAAATGCTCCCGAAAGGCACACACGACTACGCGCGCTTCATCCGTCCGTCAGAACTCGCGGCGTTTGCGCGCGCGGCCGGACTTGAAAGTGCCGAAATCAAGGGCATCACCTATCGGCCGCTTGGCAAGCACTTCATGCTGTCCGACGATACGAGCGTCAACTATCTTTTTGCCTGCCGCCGCAGCGGCGCTACCGCATGAGCGAAACCACTCCCCAACCCGAGCAGACGAACGGCGTCGCATCGCTCGATTTATGCCATGCCGTGCTGTTCGATCTCGACGGCACGCTGGCCGATACCGCGCCCGATCTCGTTGCCGCCGTCAATAAGATGCGCGTCGATCGCGGCCTTGAGATGATGCCCCTCGAGGCGCTGCGGCCGCTGGCGTCGGCCGGTGCGCGCGGCTTGATCGGCGGCGCATTCGATGTGGGTCCGGAGCATCACGAATATGCGTCGATGCGCGAGGAATTCCTCGCCAATTACGAAGCCGATCTGTGCATCGAAACGACCCTCTTTCCCGGCATCGACGAGCTGCTGGATGCGCTCGATGCCCGCGGCGTGCGCTGGGGCATCGTCACGAACAAGGTCGGTCGCCTCACGATGCCGCTCGTCGAGCAACTCGGCTTGGCCGCGCGCGCGGCATGCGTCGTCGCTGGCGATACAACGCCGCACGCGAAGCCGCACCCCGCTCCACTGCTCTACGCAGCGGAACACATGGCCACGCGTCCGGAGTATGTCGTCTATATCGGCGACGATCTGCGCGACGTACAAGCCGGCTTCGCGGCGGGCATGGTCACGGTAGCGGCTGCGTACGGGTACTGCGGCACCGATTTGCCGCCGGCCCGGTGGCATGCTCAGCACATCGTCGATTCGCCGCGGCAGTTGCGGCTGCTCCTCGACGAGCTGCGTTGAGACGCCGCTTGCGCGCGCGGACGCTCGATGACGCGGAGCTGGCCATACGGCCCAAAGAAAGGCACTTGAAAATGCGGGCAAGCCGCACCATCTTGCGTTCTGTGGGATAATTCCACATTACCTATCGGGGCCGACCTGGTTTCGACAAGGGTTATGAAGCAGTCAGGGCATGCCGAGGACCCGTCACCTCGTTAATCAATGGGAAAAACGTAACTGCAAACGACGAAACGTTCGCACTGGCAGCCTAAGGGCCGCCGTCCTCTGCCTAGCTCACTGACGGGCTAGCGTCGCAAGACCGGTAGCAATACCGCCAGAGGTCATTTACGTCAGTTAAGCCTTGGTGGCGTCACGACACCAAGGTCGAAAATCTAGTGAATCGCCGTTGCGCAGCGTGTTCGTCCGCGTCGCTTCGGTTAAATCAAAAGACAGAACTACGCATGTAGAACTGGATGTGGACTGCTCTTGGACGCGGGTTCGATTCCCGCCGGCTCCACCAATGCCAAAGGTTCGGATGATCTCCGAACCTTTTTTCTTTTCGAGACTGGCGCTGCGCCCAAGCCCAGGCCCATCAATGCCGGCCGCCAGTCAGGCACGGTGGGCAGGACGCCGTGGCGGCACAACCAATGAGCGTAGACGTCGAGGCTGGTATGACGGACGACGCCCCATTCGCCGTCCAGCGCCCAGGTTGGCGCTATCTTGTCGAGTGAAGAGGCGATCTGGCTCCGGGGAAAATAAGGAATCACGCGCTCGTAGATCGATGTCGCAATCGCGGGCTGAGACATGACGGCGAGATAGCCGCGATGAACGACAGCAAGAAACCGATCGAGCACACCGCGGTTACGCCGGGCCCACCGCCGCGACGTACAGAGCAGATAGCTATGGAACTCGGGAGCGCCCCAATCGCGGATCGGCAGCACAATCCTCTCTTGCTCGCCCACACTCGACGGCATGACCGATTCCCAGGGCCAATAGCTTCCAAAGCTCGCATCAGCCTCGCCGCGTGCAAGCTCGTCGAAAGTCAATTCGCGCTTGCCGTTATCGACGACGATTACCTCGCGCGGATCTCCGCCGTCGGCTTCGATCAAATGCCGCAGCATGGCGGCTCCGCGCGGCGTTGGATTCATGGAGACGCGCTTGCCGCAGAGATCGCGTGGGCGCGCAACGTGGTTTTCACGAACGGAATGGATCGCCTCCAGGCTGCACTGATTAATGGCAGCCACAGCTAGCAGCGGTTCAGCTTCGCAGACACTGGCGAGAAATCGCTTGGTCGGGACGATT
This sequence comes from uncultured Paraburkholderia sp., assembly GCA_966421005.1. Taxonomy (GTDB): domain Bacteria; phylum Pseudomonadota; class Gammaproteobacteria; order Burkholderiales; family Burkholderiaceae; genus Trinickia. The sequence continues at coordinate 6,264 of CBJLAJ010000092.1, read as the reverse complement.
CCGACCTCGACCTCGCCTCGACAAAGATGTTCGCGCGCGTCGCCCCGATGGATGTCGGGCACACGAATCTCCAATTCGATACCCTGATCGGCAAACCAACCCATCGTCCGTGCGAAGAAAAATCCCGCTGAATTCGGCCACGGATGAAAGTACTCGAGCATCAGGCGCACGTGGATCATCGTCATTTTTCAGCGCTGCGAACCCATTGCGGCTCGCGTTGATTGTCGGCTGAAAAACTGTACCCGGGCGCCCGCTCGCCCTCCTGCCCTCTCACGTAGGTTCGCCGTTGTACACGTCAATTCATCTACGCAAGTGCGGGCCGAGGAGCCTTAGACGCTGCAACAATGCCAGAATCCGTTTCGCCACGATCAATACATCGCATAGACGAATTGCGACACGGCATCGCGCTCGTTAGAGGGCGCGCGAAGCGCCTTGGACAGCTTGCGCAGATCGGGCTCGAGCGACACCAGCTCGTGGAGCCCCTGCTCACGCCAGATCGCGATCAGCGCATCGATCATGTCTTCCTCGACGACCATCGGCTCCGGCTCGAAGACATCGAGAAAGTACGAAGCGCATGCAGGATCTATCTTCGCCAGTACAAACGGCTCGACTTGCGGCTTAGCGCCCGCCAGCTTCGAACGAAAGAATTTTCCAAGTTCGGCGTCAGTCAAGTTGGTACTCCTTCCTCCAGGAATCGTCCAATTCGACGGGCGTCTGCTCGTCGCGATAAAGGATATGGTTGCCCATCACGAGCGCGTCGATTTCCGTGCGCATGAAACAGCGATAGGCATCTTCGGGCGTGCAGACGATCGGCTCGCCCCGGACGTTGAACGACGTATTGACGAGCAGCGGGCACCCCGTCAGTACCTCGAATGCCCGCAGCACGGAAAACATTCTGGGGTTTATATCCTCCTCCACCGTCTGGATGCGCGCGCTGAAGTCGACATGCGTGACAGCCGGGACCGCGCTACGCACTGCGTTGACGATTTGCAGCATGTCCTCGGGATCGGATGACGCCTCGGGAACCAGCCGATGCTCTTCCCGCACGGGTGCGACAATCAGCATGTAAGGGCTATCGGAGCCGAGCTCGAAATAGTCTGCCGCGCGCCCTCTAAGCACAATCGGCGCAAACGGCCGGAACGATTCGCGGAACTTGATCTTCAGGTTCATCCTCGACTGCGTCGTCGCCGAGCGCGGATCGCCGAGTATCGAGCGGCCGCCGAGCGCACGCGGACCGAACTCCATGCGGCCCGCAAACATCGCGACAATCTTTTGCTGCGCAAGCAAGCCCGCGATTTTTGCGGCGCCCGCATCGGCATCGTCCAACGGGTGATACGCGGCACCGCATTGCGAGAGGAATGTGACGATTTCGTCGTCGCTGTACTCCGGGCCGACGAAGCTGCCGTGCTGCGAGTCCTTGCCGCCAATAGAGACGGGGCGGGTGCCGTCCAGCATGTTGAAGTCGGCCAGATAGGCCGCGCCGATCGCACTGCCGACGTCGCCCGCGGCCGGCTGGATCCAGATGTCGTCGAAAATGCCTGCGCGAAGAATCTTCCCGTTAGCCACGCAATTCAACGCGACGCCTCCCGCGAGACAGACATTCGATGCACCGGTCATATCGCGCAGCGTACGCGCAATCTTCAGCATGACCTCTTCGGTCACCGCCTGGATGGATGCGGCCAAATCCATCTCGCGCCGCGTGATGCGAGACTCCGGCATGCGAGGCGGCCCATCGAAGAGATCATGAAAGCGCTCGTTCGTGAGCGTCATCCCCCGATGGAAATCGAAGAAATCGAGGTTGAGCCGGAACGAGCCGTCGCCCTTGATGTCGATCAGATGATCCTTGATCTTTCCCACATAACAGGGCTTGCCGTAGGGCGCGAGACCCATCAGCTTGTACTCCCCGCTGTTGACCTTGAAGCCACAAAAGAAGGTGAAGGCGCTATAGAGCAAGCCGAGCGAATGCGGGTATCGGATCTCCTTGAGTATCTCGATCTCGCCGACGCGTCCGATGCCGAGGCTGGTGGTCGCCCACTCCCCGACCCCATCGACGCACAGTATGGCGGCCTCTTCGAACGGCGATGGAAAAAATGCCGATGCCGCGTGCGAATAGTGATGTCGCGCGAAATAAATCGGCACTTCGCAGTTCAACATCTCCTCGATCAGTTCTTTGAAATAGGGCTTTACGCCGAAGAATGAGCGGACGGCATGGGTGAAAAACGCTTCCGATTGCGGCGCAAATGCGATCGACGAGCGGATGATGCGATCCGCTGTCAGTGCGGGATCGTCGTAGAACGCGATCGCCGCCAAGTCACTGCCGTCGATCTCCGCCGCCTCCATGCAGTAATTGATCGCGCCGCGGGGGAACCTCGGGTCGTGCTTCTTCCGACTGAATCGCTCTTCCTGCGCGGCCGCAACGATCATGCCGTCTTTCAGTATCGCGGCGGCCGAGTCGTGATAGAAGGCAGAAACGCCCAATACATACCTTGACATTGTCCCCTCCGCGCTGCGACGGAAAGTGCCATCGTGGGATACGCCCCTCACGCGCGGACTTCTTCGGATGATGAACCTCGTGCCGCCGCGCTATCCGCGCCGCCGTTATTGCCCGCTGACGCGACCCTCACTGCGTCGACAGTCGCGGGACCGGAAGCGGACGGCGAATGCGTGCTGCGCGCCTCACCTGGGTTCAGCAACGGCCCCACGATCTCGGCCAACGCTTGCCCAATGAGCTTGTGCGCGACCGGCGTGAAATGGCAATCCGTCCGGAAGCGCAACCGCCTTCTGATGGCCGCCGGATGACAAAGCACGTCGTCCACGATGTGGTGCACCGGCACATCGATCGATCGGGCGAGCTCGTCGAAACGCTGTCTGACGTCCTTGTAGCTCGCGGTCTCCTCGACATATTGATAAACGGGAATAACCGCGATCACCGCTGGCACGCGGAGTTCCGACACCCACCTTTCAAGGATTGCCCGCATCAGCTTCCAAGCTTCGGTGCTCGGGGAGCCATACTCCGGGAGCGGCTGGAATCGCGTCAACCGCTGGCAGAAGTCCTTGAAATCGGGTCCCAGCTTGTTGATCAGATTGCGCAGGCTCGAACGCAGCGAGCCCGTGCTGCTTCGCGACATGGGCGATTCGTCCGCCGTGTAGGGATGAGGAACCGGCACGCCTTTCAACACCAGCCGCCCGCCTGACAATTCGAACCAAGGCTTGGGCACGCGAATAGCTGCGCCAGTGCGATCCACCCATCCTCGCTCCTTGACGACATTGCGCTGGATGTTCTCCACTAGCACGCTGATGACGACAGCGTCATAGTCGATGTTCCTCGCGTACTGCTGGAAGATCAGAAACTGCTGGTCGGTGCCGCTGCCGCTCAAGCCAAAGTTCAGCACCTCGGTGTCGGGCAGTTGCTCCTCGAGCACATCGGTGTACCGCTTGCCGTTGCTGACGCCGTCGCCTGCTGTGTAGGAATCGCCGAAAACCAGCAGACGATGCGCACGGCTTTTGCGGGAATTGACTTGGTGGTCGCAGCGGAAGCCGTCGCGGTTGGTCTTGATGAGGTATCCGCCGCCTTCATGGGGTATACGGAGCTTGAGGCCAGGCGCGAACCTGTAGCCAAGAACCGGGTCGTATTGCATCAGGCCCCGGCGCCTGCGCCTGCGCCCCATCCGAGCGCTCATTCATGATCGTTCCCGGTCTCCTGGCTCATGGTATCGCGCGCTTTCTTGCCGCCCGCGCATGTCTAAAAAGGTATCCGAGCAACATCGCGCAGAAACGCCATCATCCGGTCGATTTCAGCAACGCCGGTTCAGATTCGCGGCACACTAAAAAGCGCTGTGTGGATCGGGCACCACGGCAGCAAGACGGCCAATTGAATTCAAGCTCAAGCTGCCGGATTCAAGATCGTCGCCTGAGCAAATCAGATCGTGGTGCTGACAGGTCCTCGCCCGCAGAGACGTGAGCCGAATCGAAGTGACGATTGACGGGATTTTTGGCCTTTTTTCAGCGAATTCCTTTATACGAGTGCACAGTTAGACTAACGTTGCCTACCCGTCTCGCCCAACGTTTTATCTCGAACGTATTCACATGACAAAACTTTTAGCCATCCTCGCCGCATTTCCGCTTCTCGGCTTGGCCGCATGCGGCTCGTCGCCGACCGCGTCGAATGACGCAGGCTCGTCGCCCGCTTTCGCCGCCCGCGCGTCGGACTCCGCGATGGCCTTCACCTCGCATCGCACGCCAAGTTCGATCACGAGCTGCCTGTCGAGCCGGATGCGCGGTGTGCACCGCACCAGCTCAGGCACCGCGACTGAACTCCTCGTGGGCAACGGCACGCGCGCCGACACATGGCGTATTACGCTCACGCCCGCGGGCGTCGGCAGCACCGTCAATGTGCACAAGCCCACGTCCGATGACGGCTCCGTTTCCGAGCCCGAGCTGCGATATCACATCGCTCGTTGCGTTGTGTGACGCCGGTCGCCCGTGCTCGGGCGAACGCTCACTGATCCTGCGGACATTGGAGGTTGCAGCCGTCCGGATCGCCGAGATCGCCGCGTTTGCGCAGTTGTGAACGGCCTTTCTGAAACTTTTTGTTGCGGGCTGCGGATTCCGACGCGGCAAATTGCAGCTGCGGATGTTCCTGCAGACGGAATTCGTCGTTGAGGATGCCACCCGGCACGCCGGGCGAATTCTGTGCGAATGCAACCGATGTTGCGGCGCATAACGTGCTTGCCGCAATGACGCCTACGGTGAATGGAATGAGCCGTTTCATATCGCTTGCCGCGCCTCTCGGCGCATGTATCGATCGGATGAAAGAAGGCTGCAAGCGTACCGCGAAACCGCCATGCTGTGCAGCGTCGCGCGTTACTGCGGATAACATCGCCTCATCCAAACGGGCCCGGCCATGCGCCGCCCCGGCGTGGCACCTCGCGGGCCGCGCATCACCTCAATCCACTCTATCCATCCCGCCCCGCAGTCCGTTTTGAACCTCGACGAGCGAGCCGCATTCGGCCGGGTCATAACCTTCGAGGTGCGAGACGCCAACCCGGAACGCGTCGCTGCGCAGTACCGCCAGCGCGGCGGCCAACGGTCCTGTCGACAGCCGCCCGCGCTCGCAGGCGAAGTAATAGTCTTCGTCGACGATCGGCACGAAATCGAGCCCGAAATGGTGCGCCGCGGGCGCCACGCCGAAACCGACGTCCGCCATGCCGCTTGCGACAAACGCCGCAATCGCCGTATGCGTGAGTTCCGTCGACGCATAGCCGTTGATGCGCTCGGGATCGACGCCGACGCGGCGTAGCTCCAGGTCGATCAAGAGACGCGTGCCCGAGCCAGGCTGCCGGTTGACGAAACGCACGTCGCCCCGAGCCAGATCGTCGAGCCCCCGGACGCCCTTCGGATTCCCCTTTTGTAAGAAGAGTCCTTGTTTGCGGCGCGTCAAGTAAATCAGCACGTGGCGCCGTGGATCGAGCCAGCGCCGGTAGATATCGGCGCAAAGCTCGCGAAACGCGCCGCGCGGCAGATGAAAGCCCGCGAAGTCGCACTCGCCGCGCGCCAGCGCCGCCACCGCTTCGGCGCTTTCGCGATATTTGATGTCGACCGACCCGGCATCGCGGGTTTGCAGCGCCGTGACGAGCGCTGCCACGGCGTAACCGTGCGATGCGTGAATACGGACCGTCGCGCTGCGTCCGAGCTGGCGACTGAGTTCCTCGGCAATCTCGCCGGCCAGCATCTGCATCGGCGCATCGAGCCGCTCCGCGCACAGACGCTGCGCGCGCACCACGGCATGTCCAAGGCTCGACAACGCGGAACCCTTACCGCGCTCCTTTGCGATCAGATCGCCGCCCAAGCGCGCCTCGAAAAGGCGCAGCAGTCCCCAGGCATGGCGGTAGGAAAGCCGGCTTTGCTCAGCGGCCTGCGCGATGCTGCCTGTTTCGTCGACGAGCGCGAGCAGCGGCACGATATCCGTCAGGCTCGCTTCGCGGCCCGTGCTGTCGCGCACGACCAATTCAGCGACGCATTTGATCTCAATCATTTATGTCGTCCAATTTCCTATTGCGCTTCGTATTGCAGGGGCCTATCGTTCGATAACAACTGGAAAAAGTCGAGCATATATGTGCGTCATATGAGTATCAAGTACATATAAGCAGGCTGGATGGAGACCCCACTTTGGAACATGCAAGCCTCCCGGCGTCGGATGAGCTCGTCCGCCGGCACGTGAAGCCGGGCGCGTCGCTCCTCGCGGTGCTGCACGCGATACAGGAC
>CBJLAJ010000091.1:0-21668 GCA_966421005.1 uncultured Paraburkholderia sp. | reverse complement strand
GCCGCGTTTCCAATGCCGCCCCCCGGCTTGGCTGCCCTCAGCCCGCCTTGCCCTGCTTGGCGACGGCGGCCTGGGCCTGGGCGATCGCGTCTGCATCACCGAGGTAGTAGTGGCGTATCGGCTTGAGCTCGTCGTCGAGCTCATAGACGAGCGGCACGCCGTTCGGGATGTTCAGGCCGACGATGTCGGAGTCGGAAATACCGTCGAGATACTTGATGAGCGCGCGCAGCGAGTTGCCGTGCGCCGCGATCAGCACTTGCTTGCCGGCTTTGATGGCCGGCGCGATCGATTCGTTCCAGACCGGCAGCACGCGTGCGACGGTGTCTTTGAGGCACTCCGTGAGCGGCAGCGCTTCGCGCGGCACCTTGGCGTAGCGCGGATCGTCGTACGAGGCGCGCGGATCGGTCGGCTCGAGCGCGGGCGGCGGCGTGTCGTAGCTGCGACGCCAGATCAACACCTGATCGTCTCCGTACTGAGCCGCGGTTTCGGCCTTGTTGAGACCGGCCAGCGCACCGTAGTGGCGCTCGTTCAGGCGCCACGAGTGCACGACGGGCAGGTACATGAGATCCATCTGATCCTGCACATGCCAGAGCGTGCGGATCGCGCGCTTGAGCACAGAGGTGTAGGCGATGTCGAAGCGGTAGCCGGCTTCCCTGAGCAGCCGGCCGGCCTCGTTGGCTTCGCGAACGCCTTGTTCGGTCAGGTCGACGTCGACCCAGCCGGTGAATCGGTTTTCCTTGTTCCACGTCGATTCGCCGTGGCGGATGAGGACGAGCTTGTGCATGAGCGTAAGAGGTCGGTAGTGAGGAAGCGCCCGACGCAAGGCCGGTGTGCCGTCCGAGGGGCACCCGCCATCGCGTCAAGCGGATATTTTATAATGGCCGGATTGCCCGTTTCTTTTTCTTCCCTTTTTGGCGGATATTTCGTGACGTTTCTAACCGATTACACGAACCTCGTGCTCATCGCGGCCCTTGTCGTCTCGGGCGGCCTGCTGCTATGGCCGACGCTGTCGGGCCGTGGCCGCGGCGGCCTTTCGGCGGCCGAGGCCACGCAGCTGATCAACCGGCGCAACGCCGTGATCGTCGATCTTCGGCCCGCCGCCGAGTACGCGGGCGGCCATTTGCCTTCTGCCCGCCACCTCGAGTTCGCGGAGCTTCAAGCGAAAATCGGCCAGATCGCTAAGAATAAGGGCAATCCGGTGTTGCTCGTCTGCCAGAACGGCTTGCAGTCGAACAAGGCGTCGCGCGTCGTGCGCGAGGCCGGCTACGCCGAAGTCCATGTATTGCAAGGTGGCCTGAACGCCTGGCAGCAGGCCGGCATGCCGGTCGTCAAGTAAAGGAGTGGCAAGCGTGAATTCCGTCGTAATGTACAGCACACAGGTCTGTCCCTATTGCCAGATGGCGGAGCGTCTCTTGAAATCGCGTGGCGTCGAGACCATCGAAAAGATCCTCGTCGACCGCGATCCGGCACGCCGCCAGGAAATGATGGAGCGCACCGGCCGCCGCACCGTACCGCAGGTGTTCATCGGCGATAAGCATATCGGCGGCTATGACGATCTGTCCGCGCTCGACCGCGCGGGCGGCCTCGTTCCCTTGCTCGAGCACGCATGAGCGCAGTCTGAATGCCACGAGCGCCGGCCGGCAACGCCGGTCGGTGTTCGAGCCTGTCGCGGCGCGCATGTGCACCGCGCTTACCCGCGAGTATCTGCCGAGCCCCCGACCCGGCATCGCGCTCAGCGCCACACGTATCCCCACTTGGCCGGCCCGGGGCCAGCCAAGATGAATTCATCCATCGGAGTCACCATGTCGGATCAGAACAACCAGCCGTTCTTCAATATCCAGCGCGTCTACCTCAAGGATCTTTCGCTCGAGCAGCCCAATTCCCCGGCCATTTTCCTCGAACAGGACATGCCGTCTGTGGAGGTCGAGGTCGACGTGAAGGCCGAGCGTCTTGCCGAAAGTATCTTCGAAGTGGCGGTGACCGGCACCGTGACCGCCAAAGTCGCCGACAAGGTCGCTTTCCTGATCGAGGCCAAGCAGGCCGGCATCTTCGACATCCGCAACATTCCGGCCGATCAGGTCGATCCGCTCGTCGGCATCGCGTGCCCCACGATCATCTTTCCGTACCTGCGCTCGAATATCGCCGACGCGATCACGCGCGCCGGATTTCCCCCCATTCACCTTGCCGAGATCAACTTCCAGGCGCTCTATGAGCAGCGTCTCGCGCAGATGGGCGCGCAAAGCGAAGCATCGAACGGCGCCACGCACTGAGCGGCGAGGGCAGTGCCCGCAATGAAAGTCGCCGTTCTCGGCGCGGGAGCATGGGGTACGGCGCTCGCCGCGCATCTCGCCACGCGCCACGATACGCTGCTGTGGGCGCGCGAGCCCGCGCTCGTTGCCGAGCTCGGCGCGCGCCAGGAAAACGCACACTATCTGCAAGGCGTGGCACTGCCCGTCGAGTTGCGCTACGAGGCAGGCCTCGCGGCCGCGCTCGAGCATTGCGGCGGTGAGGACGCGTTGTGCGTTATCGCGACGCCGGTCGCGGGGCTGCGAGCGCTCAGTCGCGCGTTGCGCGAGCTCGGCCGCGTTCCCGCGCATCTCGTCTGGGTCTGCAAAGGGTTCGAAGCCGATACGCAGATGCTGCCGCATCAGGTCGTGGCGTCCGAGCTTCCCGGTCATGTCAGTCATGGCGCGCTCTCGGGGCCGAGCTTCGCGCGCGAAGTCGCGCTCGGGTTGCCGGTTGCGTTGACGATCGCGAGTGCCAGTGCGGCTTGCCGCGATCTGACCGTATCCGCGTTTCACCACGGCGCCATGCGTATCTACACGGGCGACGATCTGATCGGCGTCGAAGTCGGCGGCGCCGTGAAGAACGTGCTTGCGATCGCCACCGGCATCTCGGACGGTCTCGCACTCGGTTTGAACGCACGCGCGGCGCTCATCACACGGGGGCTCGCCGAAATGTCGCGCCTGGGCGTCGCGCTGGGCGGCCGGCCCGATACCTTCACGGGGCTCACGGGGCTCGGCGATCTCATTCTCACGGCCACGGGCGATCTCTCACGCAATCGCACGGTGGGGCTCCAATTGGCCAGCGGCCGCTCGCTTGCCGATATCCTCGGTGCGCTTGGCCACGTGGCCGAAGGCGTTCGCTGCGCTCAGGCAGTTCTAGGCATCGCGCGCGCGCACGGCGTCGATATGCCGATCACCGAGGCGGTCTGCAGTGTGCTGTTCGATGGCGTGGCGCCGAGCGCGGCCGTCAGCGCGCTGTTACGGCGGGACGCACGCGCCGAATCGCAGCGTGTCGATCGCCCCTAGGCCAGCGCAACGCTGTACTCAGCGCGAACAGGCCGGGGCGGGGCTGCGCGGCTCACTCGCCTCCTTCGAAGCCAGCCTGTCGCCAAGCCTCGAACACGACGACCGCTACCGTATTCGAAAGATTGAGACTGCGGTTGTTCGGCCGCATCGGCAATCGGACACGCTGCCCGGCAGCGAAGCGATCGAGCAGCGCAGGCGAGAGGCCGCGCGTTTCCGCACCGAACACGAACCAGTCTCCAGGATGAAAGCGGTGGCTATGGAACGGGCTCGAGCCGCGCGTCGTGAATGCGAACATCCGCTCCGGGTCGGGCGATGCGGCGGCGATGAAGTGCTCCCAGTCGCGGTGAACCTGCATCCGCGCATATTCGTGATAGTCGAGACCGGCGCGGCGTAGCTTCGCGTCGTCGAGCGGAAAGCCCAACGGTTCGATCAGATGCAGCTGCGCGCCCGTGTTGGCGCACAGGCGGATGATGTTGCCGGTGTTCGGCGGAATTTCGGGTTCGACGAGAACGACGTTGAACATGGTATCGGTTGGAGCGTTGGCTCGTGATCAGTCTTTCGCGGTGCGCAGAGCGACGAAATTCGTCACCTCGCGCGCGCCCGCGGCCTTCAGTGTGCGCGCGGCGGCCTCGAGCGTCGAGCCGGACGTCATTACATCGTCGACGAGGGCGACATGCTTGCCGCGTACATCGCAGGTCGTGCGAAACGCGGTGTCCACGTTGCGCCTGCGCGCGTCGAGATCGAGCCGCGACTGCGCAACCGTATGAGCCGCGCGCCGCAGCAACGTCGCGTGCGCGGGCGCCTTCAGCGCGCGGGCGAGCGGCTTGGCGATCTCCCAGGCTTGATTGAAGCCGCGCTCGACGAGCCGTTCGTGCGCGAGCGGCACCGGGGCGACGACGTCCGGCCACGCGTCGGGCGCCAGGCGATCGACGGCCAGCGCGGCGAGCCCTCGCGCGAATTCCGTCGCAACGAGAAGCCGTCCGCGAAACTTGAGGCCGAGTGCGAGGCGCTCGAGCGGCGCCCGGTATTCGGCGAGTGCGAGCGTTCTGTCGAAGGGCGGCGGCCGCGCGGTACACGGACTGCAGATATAGCGGCCCGCGCCGCGTGCGCGTGTGCTGGCGAGCGTGAGCGGCATGGCGCAGACGAGGCAGCGCAGGCGCGGCTCGTTCCAGTATTGCGCGTCGCATCCGCGACACATGGGCCGTTGCGACATATTGACGCATAACGCGCCGCACAACACGCACGATTGCGGCAGTGCGCGGTGCGCAATGTGCAAAAGCACGCGCGCCGCCAGCGCTAGCTGCGCCGCGTGGCGCCCCGGCTGTGCCGCGAGCGCGCGACCCATGCTCGGCGCCGTGCTGCCGGGCTCGATCATGGGCTTTCCCCTCGCTGGACTCGACAGAGCGAGCGAGTATACTTCGGGCTCTTCGCCAGATCGACCGTCATGTCCCCCACTCCCGCTACATCTGGCCGTCCGGCCTATGATTCGAGGCTTGCGCGGCGCGTTTTCGATCGCCGCGCAGCGGCGTTCGGGGACGTTGCATTCCTGCCGCGCGAGATCGCGCAGCGTATGCGCGAGCGGCTCGAGTACATCCGGACGAAGCCGGCGCGCGTGCTCGATGCGGGCTGCGGCACGGGCGAAGACCTCGCGGTCTTGCGTGCGCGCTTTCCCGATGCCCCGGTGTTCGGCATAGACCTGTCTTACGAGATGCTGTCGCGTGCCGCGCCGCACGCCGTGAGCGATACGAGCTGGCGACGCCTGTTGCCCGCACCGCTCGCGCGAGCGCTCGGAAACGCGGGGCCGCGCATTGCGCAGGCCGATTTCTCGGCATTGCCGTTCGCGGGCGGCGCGTTCGACGTTCTATGGTCGAACCTCGCGCTGCACTGGCATCCTCGCCCCGATCTCGTTTTTCCTGAGTGGCAGCGTGTGCTCGAAGTCGGGGGGCTCCTGATGTTCAGCACGCTCGGCCCCGACACACTGCGCGAACTGCGCGGTGCCTTTCTCGAAGTGGAGACGGCGCATGGTGTCGCAAGCCGGGCCCACGTCCTCGATTTCGTCGACATGCACGATCTCGGAGACATGCTCGTCGAGAGCGGCTTCGAAATCCCCGTGATGGATCAGGAGACGCTGACCATTACGTACCGGTCGCCGGAATCGCTGCTTGCCGACGTGCGCCGTTGGGGCGCGTATCCGTTCGCGCGCGATTGCGGTGCCGCGGGCAGCGCGCTGGGTGCGCCGGTATCGAAACGACTTCACCGTGCGCTTAGCGCGGCGCTCGAGGCGCGTCGCGCACAGGACGGCACGATCGCGCTGACATTCGAAGTGATATACGGCCACGCCTGGAAGGCGGTGCCGCGCACGACAGCCGAGGGATACGGCATCGTGCGGATAGAGGACATCGGTCGCAGGCGTCCCGGCTGAGTTGACGACAAAGGTATGGGGCGGGGCTTGACGCAGGCCTCGCCGAGCGCCTGCGAAAAGCGCTCAAAGGCTTGTGGGGCCTGGGTTGCGGGGCGATAGGCGTTTGCTTGTGGATGCCATTGATCGCGCCTATAATGCGTCAGTTTGTCGCCTTGGAGCCCCAAGCTACAAGGCGGCGAGCCCCGGGGCACGCGGTATGCGAGCGGCATGCGCGGGAGGTGGCGATGGCGGTGCAAGCCCTGCTGACGGATGCGGAGCCGGTCCTCGAAGACTGGCTCATGAAGCGGAACTGTTCGGTGTCGCCGAAGCAGTTCGTATGGTTCTATGTATCGCTGGCGTTGTGCTCGTCGGCGATTGCACTGTTGCTGGTCGTATGCGGTGCGTGGCTGGTGCTGCCGTTCACGGGCATCGAGTTGCTGGCGGTAGGCATCGCGTTCGTGATTCACGCGCGTCATGCGGTCGATTACGAACGCATCCGGCTTTTTCCGAACCGGCTCGTGATCGAGCAGGTGAGTGCCGAGCGGTTGACGCAGTTCGAATTCAATCCGCGCTGGGTGCGGGTCGAGCAGGGCGCGTCGCTACGCGATCCAATCAAGCTCGTATCGCGCGGACAAGCTGTCGTGGTCGGGCTACACCTCGCGCATCACCGGCGCGCGCAGTTCGCTGACGAGTTGCGCCTGACGCTCAGGCGGTGCGGCTGAAAGGGGTGGCGAAGGGGCGAGGATTTGAATGGAAATTTTGGCTAAGGAAGCTATGAAAACAATCAAGCGAGCCCTCACGGGCGTGCTGGCCGCAAGCGGGCTCCTTTTCGCCTCGGCCGCATGGGCGGTCGGCGACAGCCCTGGCGGTCCAGCCGTCGGCGAGATCAACTTTCAACCGCCCGCCACGAAACTCGCCGAGGAGCTTTACCACCTCCACATGTGGATGCTGGTGCTTTGCACGGTGATTTTCATCGGCGTATTCGGCGTGATGTTCTATTCGATCTTCGTGCATCGCAAGTCGAAAGGACACAAGGCTGCCAATTTCCACGAAAGCACCACCGTCGAAATCATCTGGACGATCGTGCCGTTCATCATCGTCGTGCTGATGGCGCTGCCCGCCACGCGCACGGTCGTGGCGATGAAGGACACGAGCAATGCCGACGTCACCATCAAGGTCACCGGCTACCAGTGGAAGTGGGGCTACGACTACGTCAAGGGCCCGGGCGAGGGCATCAGCTACTTTTCGACGCTGACGACGCCGCGCGCCCAGGTGAACGGCCAGGCGCCCATCTCGGATACCTATCTGCAGGAAGTGGACAACCCGCTCGTCGTGCCGGTCGGCAAAAAGATCCGCGTGATCACGACGGCGGACGACGTCGTGCACTCGTGGTACGTGCCGGCATTCGGCGTCAAGCAGGACGCGATCCCCGGCTTCGTGCGCGATACCTGGTTCAAGGCCGAGAAGACCGGGACGTTCCGCGGCTTTTGTACCGAGCTCTGTGGCAAGGAGCACGCCTACATGCCTGTCGTCGTCATCGTGAAGTCGGATGAGGACTACAGGAAGTGGGTCGACGAGCAGAAAAAGAAGATGGCCGCCGGCAACGACGACCCGAACAAGACCTACACGCTCGCCGAGCTCCAGGCTCGCGGCGAGAAGGTCTACGCGTCGAATTGCGCGGTCTGCCATCAGCCGACCGGCAAGGGCGCTGGCGCGTTCCCGGCGCTCGACGGCAGCAAGATCGTGAACGGCCCGATCGCGCAGCATGTGAGCATCGTGCTGAACGGCAAGAACGCCATGCCGAACTGGGGCAAGACGCTCAACGATGTGGAGATCGCTTCGGTCATCACGTTCGAACGTAACGCCTGGGGCAATCACACGGGCGACATTCTGCAGCCGCGCCAGGTTGCCGATGCGCGCAACGGCAAGCTGCCCGAAGGCGGTGGCGCGCAGACGGCCGCGCCGGCAAGCGGTGCGTCTGCCGCGAGCGCGCCGCAAGCAAGCGTTGCCCCTTCGCAGAACAAGCCGGAAGCGGCGGCAGGCAATGCGCGCGCTCGCGTCGCGGCGCGTGCCGCTGCCGCGCCGGCGGCTTGACGTGTCGCTGTGTTCGTCACAGTCGGTGCACTATTCGCTCTAGGAGATTCACATGTCTAGCATCGGACACGATGTTGCCGGTCACGGCCACGCGCATGACGACCACGCGCATGCGACGCCGCATGGCTGGCGCCGGTGGCTGTTCGCCACCAATCACAAGGACATCGGGACGATGTACCTGATGTTCTCGTTCATCATGTTCTTGTCCGGGGGCGTGGCGGCGCTGATGATCCGCGCCGAGCTGTTCGAGCCGGGGCTGCAGATCATGCGCCCCGAGTTCTTCAACCAGCTCACCACGATGCACGGCCTCATCATGGTGTTCGGCGCGATCATGCCGGCGTTCGTGGGTTTCGCGAACTGGATGATTCCGCTGCAGATCGGCGCGGCCGACATGGCATTCGCGCGGATGAACAACTTCAGCTTCTGGCTGTTGCCGGCCGCGGCGGCGTTGCTCGTCGGCTCGTTCTTCGCGCCGGGCGGCGCGACGGCGGCAGGCTGGACGCTCTATGCGCCGCTGTCGACCCAAATGGGCCCCGGTATGGACTTCGCGATTTTCGCGGTCCACATCATGGGCGCGTCGTCGATCATGGGCAGTATCAACATCATCGTGACGATCCTCAACATGCGCGCGCCGGGCATGACGCTCATGAAGATGCCGATGTTCGTCTGGACATGGCTCATCACGGCTTATCTGCTGATCGCGGTGATGCCCGTGCTGGCCGGCGCGATCACGATGGTGCTGTTCGATCGCCATTTCGGCACCTCGTTTTTCAACGCGGCAGGCGGGGGCGATCCGGTGATGTATCAGCACATCTTCTGGTTCTTCGGCCACCCCGAGGTCTACATCATGATTCTGCCGGCGTTCGGGATCATTTCGCAGGTGATTCCGGCGTTCTCGCGCAAGCCGCTCTTCGGCTACAGCTCGATGGTCTATGCGACGGCTTCGATCGCGATTCTGTCGTTCATGGTTTGGGCTCACCACATGTTCGTGACGGGCATGCCGGTCACGGGCCAGCTGTTCTTCATGTATGCAACGATGCTGATCGCCGTGCCGACGGGCGTGAAAGTGTTCAACTGGCTGGCGACCATGTGGCGCGGTTCGCTGACCTTCGAAACGCCCATGCTGTTCGCGATCGGCTTTCTCTTCGTGTTCACGATGGGCGGCTTCACGGGGCTCATGCTGGCCATGGCCCCGCTCGACATCCAGTACCACGGCACCTATTTCGTCGTCGCGCATTTCCACTACGTGCTCGTTGCCGGCTCGCTCTTCGCACTGTTCTCGGGGTGGTATTACTGGGCGCCGAAATGGACAGGCTGGATGTATAACGAGACGCGCGGCAAGATCCACTTCTGGGCGTCGATGATCTTCTTCAACCTGACGTTCTTCCCGATGCACTTCGTGGGTCTCGCCGGCATGCCGCGCCGCTATGCCGATTACCCGGCGCAGTTCACGGACTGGAACCAGGTTGCGACGATCGGCGCATTCGGCTTCGGTCTCGCGCAGGTCTATTTCCTGTTTGCGGTGGTGTTGCCGGCCTATCGCGGCGGCGGCGAACTCGAGAAAGCGGCCGACAAGCCGTGGGATGGCGCGATGGGTCTCGAATGGACGGTGCCGAGCCCTGCTCCGTTCCACACGTTCGAAAATCCCCCGACCGTCGAATGAACGCACGGCCGCTTGCGGCCGCAACAGTTGTGCGCCGGGCGGCACGCGCCGTCCGGCTTGAATGAGCAGTATCAGATGACTCTGGACCCACAAAAAAGACGATCGCCGGCGCAGATACGTGCCGGCAACCTGCGGCTGGCCTTGATCCTGATCGGTGTCGTCGCCGTCTTCTTTTTGGGTGCCGTCGTCAAGCAGTGGCTGGTCCATTGATAGAGGCGGCCATGGAACAGAACGGCAAGAGCAGTTTCGCGCGGACGATGAAAGCGGTGATGTGGTCGTTCTTCGGCGTGCGCAAGAGCCGCGACCACGCGGCCGATGCGACGCAGTTGAATCCACTGCATGTGATCTTGGCGGCGCTGATTGCAGCGGCCGTGTTCATCGGCGTATTGATTGCGATCGTGCATGTGGTGGTGGGCTAACTGCCGACAATACAGAAAACTGGACTGAAGTGGAGAATCAACAATGAGCGGTCAAAACGATAGCCCGTATTACTTCGTGCCGAATCCGTCCAGGCACCCGGTCACTGCGTCCATCGGCGTCCTGATCATGCTCGGATCGCTTGGGCTGTGGCTCAACGAAACGCCGTGGGCGCCCTACACGATGCTGCTTGGACTGCTCTGGGTGCTGTTCGTGTTGTGGCACTGGTTTGGCGATGCCATTTTCGAATCGGAAGGCGGGATGTACGGCAAGCGTGTCGATACGTCGTACCGCTGGAGCATGAGCTGGTTCATCTTCTCCGAAGTGATGTTCTTCGGCGCGTTCTTCGGTGCGCTTTTCTATGCGCGCGAAATTGCCATGCATCAGCTCGGCAGCCTCGACTACAAGCTGATCTGGCCGGATTTCAGCGCCGTTTGGCCGAACGAAGGTCCGGCAGCGCTTGCGGGTCACTTCAAATCGATGACGCCGTGGCCCGTGCCGACGATCAACACGGCGTTGCTGCTGAGCTCCGGCGCGACGCTGACGGTGTCGCACCACGCGCTGCGCGACAATCATCGGACGAAGGCTATCGCATGGCTTGCCGCGACGATCCTGCTCGGGATCACGTTCCTCTTCATGCAGGGCTTCGAGTACTTCCATGCCTACAACGAGCTGAACCTGACGCTGGCTTCGGGGGTCTACGGCTCGACGTTCTTCCTGCTCACGGGCTTTCACGGCTTCCACGTGTTCCTTGGCGGAACGATGCTTTCGGTGGTGCTCGTGCGCCTCATCCGCGGTCACTTCACGGCCGATCACCACTTCGCGTTCGAAGGGGCCGCGTGGTACTGGCACTTTGTCGACGTCGTCTGGCTGGGGCTTTACGTCGTCGTCTACTGGCTTTGATTCTGGCGGCCAGGCACGCTCTCGCGCGAGGCGCGTGCCTGTCTTGTCGTTGCGCTTCGAGTATTGCAGTGTTCAGGCTTTGACGCCGCCTTCGAGACGATCGGGGCGGCGTTTGCGTTTATGGCTTCCGGCGGATCGAAGCGCGCGCCGAACCGCCGATCAATGCCCCAGCGGAATGCGATTGTATTGAATCCAGCCGAGCCAGTGCGCGATCAGGATGAAGAGGAAAAGCGAGATCGACAGCCCGACGCGCGTGGCGAGCGACCACACCATGCGCTTCGTGCGGCCCCGGTCGTGCATCATGAAGTAGAGCGCCGACGCCATGCTGGCGATGATGAGGACGAAAGCGATAGCAATGATGATGTGCATGAAATCAACGAATGATCGGCAGTACGAAGCAGTAGCCGCAATTATCTCACCCGTTGGGGGCGAGCGGGCGTGGGGCGGCCGAGGGGCGAACGCCATATGAAATTCCGCCTGGTTCCCACACTGCTGATCTTGTTCGTGATGGCGCTGACGATCCGGCTCGGTTTTTGGCAGCGCGACCGCGCGCATCAGAAGGAGGCAATCGAAGCGCGCATCGCGCGTTATGAAAGCGCGCCGCCGCAGATCGTGACCAAGGCGCCGATCCCCGCTCAGACGATCGAATATCATCGCGTACGTGCCTATGGGCGTTTTATGCCGGACCGGGTCGTTTATCTGGACAATCGCCCGTATCGCGATCAACCGGGTTTTTATGTCGTGATGCCGCTCGAGCTTGCCGACGGCGGCTATGTTCTCGTCAACCGAGGCTGGTTGCCGCGCAATGCCGACATGCGCACGGCAATCGCCCCTTATGCCACACCCGCTGGCGAGCTCTGGATCGAAGGCATCGCCCGCGGTAACGCTTCGCGCGCATTCGAGCTTGGCCAGGGCGGCTCGGCGGCGCATCAGGCGATCCGGCAAAATCTCGACACGGCCGCTTACGCCGCCGAGACCGGACTGCCGCTTCAACCGTTCGTGATTCAGCAGACGAACGATACGGGCGATCGGCTCGTGCGCGATTGGCCGGCGCCGACCACGGGTGTCGAGCGCAATTACGGGTATATGTTCCAGTGGTGGGGCATGGCCGCCGCCGCATTGGGGTTCGGTCTGTATGCGGCGCGTCGTGCCGCCAAGAAAGTGACTTGAAGAGGTTTCCTGTTTTGTCGATGCCATCCTCCCCTTCCCCGAAATCTCATGAGCGTGCGACGCGCGGCTCGTGGCGACGCGGCCGCTGGGTGTTGCTGCTGCTCGCGCTTGTGAGCGCCGCCCCGGTCATTGCGTCTTATCTCGCGTACTACGTCTTCAAGCCAAGCCGGGGCACGACCAATTACGGCACGCTCGTCGAACCTCAACGCCCGATTCCTGACGCGCTCGTCGTGACGGATGAAGCGGGCAAGCCGATGAAGCTCGCTTCGCTGCGCGGCGTCTGGCTGATGATTGCTGCCGATACGAGTGCGTGCGACAAGGCTTGCGCAACGAAGCTCTATTTCATGCGTCAGATTCGTGCGACTCAGGCCGGCGAACGGCAGCGAGTCGTCACCGTATGGCTGCGTACCGATGGCTCGCCCGTGCCCGATGCCATCAAGACGGCCTATGCCGATACACGGATGCTCGTCGCCGACCCATCCGCCGTTGCGGCGTGGTTGCCAACCGAGCCCGGCACGCGCGACACCGATCACATCTATCTCGTGGACCCGAACGGTAACCTCATGATGCGTTTTCCGAAGGACCCGAACCCGAGCAAGATCAAGGGCGATGTGACGAAGCTGCTCAAATGGTCGAGCATCGGCTGAGGCGAAACGGGATGGCACGTACGACATGACGCAGTGATTAGGAATCCGAAATGTTTTTACTGCAACTGGGACTGATCGGGCTTTGCATCGCGCTGTTGCCGCTCAGCTACGTCTGGGTCAAAGCCAGCGACGATAAATTTCGCAAGCTCGTTTGGGTGACGACTTTCCTCACGCTCGATCTCGTGATGTTCGGCGGCTTTACCCGGCTGACCGATTCCGGGCTCGGATGTCCCGATTGGCCGGGCTGCTATGGCACGGCGTCGCCTTTCATCGCCCACGTGCAAATCGCCGCGGCACACGCCGCGTTGCCGACCGGGCCGGTCAGCATGACCAAGGCCTGGATCGAAATGATCCACCGCTATTTCGCGATGGCTATCGGTGTGCTGATCATCGCGCAGACGGTCATTGCCTGGGTTGCGCGTATCAAGCGCCGAGCGCTCAGCGTTTCCCCCTGGTGGCCGAGCGCGCTCCTGGCGTTGATCGGCGTACAGGGCATCTTCGGTGCGTGGACGGTGACCATGAAACTGCAGCCCGTGATCGTCACGACGCATTTGCTGCTCGGCCTCGCATTGCTTGGCTCGCTCGGCTGGCTCGCCGCGCGCGTCACGCCGATGCCTGTCCATGAGCCGGGCGCCGCGCGCTATCGAACCGCGGCACTTGTCGGGCTCGCGCTGCTCGTTGTGCAGATCGCGTTGGGCGGTTGGGTGAGCACGAACTATGCAGTGCTGGCTTGTACCGATTTCCCGACTTGCAATGGCCAGTGGCTCCCGCCGATGGACTTCGCGCATGGCTTTCATCTCTGGCGTGCCCTGGGGATGACGAGCGACGGAGAGGCCATCACGCAAGACGCGCTCGTTGCCATTCACTGGACGCATCGCACGTTTGCGTTCGTGGTGATTGCTTATCTGGTCTGGCTGGCACTGCAATTGCGGCGCTTCGCATCGCTTGCCCGTCCGGCCACGGGCGTACTGATCGTCGTAGCGGTGCAATTTGTCACCGGCCTGTCGAATATCGTGCTCGAATGGCCGTTGCCGATTGCGGTCGCGCATAACGGCGGAGGCGCCGTCCTGCTGCTTTTGCTCGTTGTGCTAAACTTTCGAACCGCTTCCAGCCGTCCCGGCCGTGCGGCGCTTGCAGCCCGCGGCACCGCAACCGCGTGACTCTCATGGACAGCACAACGCTCCCTCATACCCTCGGCTCACGGTTTTCGCAATACTTCGCGCTGACGAAGCCGCGCGTGACGCAGCTTGCCGTTTTCTGCGCGGTGATCGGCATGTTCCTGTCGACGCCGGGCATGGTGCCGTGGCCTGTCCTGATCGGCGGGACCGTCGGTATCTGGCTGCTTGCCGGTGCCGCGTTTGCGATCAACTGCCTCGTCGAACAGAAAATAGACGCGATGATGCGGCGCACCGCATGGCGGCCGTCGGCGCGTGGCGAGATCACCACCGCGCAGATTCTGCTGTTTTCGGCGGTACTGGGTGGCCTCGGCATGTGGACGCTCTACACGTTCACGAATGCGCTGACGATGTGGCTCACGCTGGCGACTTTCATCGGCTACGCGGTGATCTATACGCTGCTGCTCAAACCGGCCACGCCGCAAAACATTGTGATCGGCGGCGCATCGGGCGCGATGCCGCCCGCGCTTGGCTGGGCGGCGGTGACGGGCACGGTGCCCGGCGATGCCTGGATTCTCGTGCTGATCATTTTCGTGTGGACGCCTCCCCATTTTTGGTCGCTCGCACTGTATCGCCGCAAGGACTACGAAAACGCCGGTCTGCCGATGCTGCCGAATACCCACGGTGAGCAGTTCACGCGTCTGCATATCCTGCTTTACACGATCGTCCTCTTCGTCGTGACGGTGATGCCGTTTATTTCGGGCATGAGCGGAATGGTCTACCTGAGTGCAGCGGTACTGCTCGGCGCCATCTTTCTCGCCTATGCGTGGAAGATCTATCGCGAATATTCCGATGCGCTCGCGCGCAAGACGTTTCGCTATTCGATCGTCTATTTGTCGCTGCTCTTTGCGGCGTTGCTCGTCGATCACTATGCGCGCGCACTCATCGGCGCGTGACATCCCGGCCATGTTTGTCAAATCGTTCGCGCGCCGCACGC
Source organism: uncultured Paraburkholderia sp. (assembly GCA_966421005.1). Taxonomy (GTDB): domain Bacteria; phylum Pseudomonadota; class Gammaproteobacteria; order Burkholderiales; family Burkholderiaceae; genus Trinickia. Next base: position 6,950 of record CBJLAJ010000091.1, on the reverse strand, counting down.
GCTTTTTGCTCGCCGCTTGCGCGCTCGGCATCTCGCTTGCGGTGGCCGGTTGCAATAACAAGGCGCCGGCGTTCGATAACCTCGATATCACCGGCAACTCGCAATTCGGCTCGGCGTTCGCGTTGCCCGATACGAACGGCAAAACGCGCACGCTCGACGATTTCAAGGGCAAGGCCGTTGTTCTATTTCTGGGCTATACCCACTGCCCGGACGTGTGTCCGACGACGATGGCCGAGCTTTCGCAAGCCATGCAGCAACTCGGCCCCGATGCCGCGCGTGTGCAAGTGCTCTTCGTCACGGTCGATCCGACGCGCGATACGCCGGAGGTGCTGTCGCAATACGTCCATGCCTTCAACCCTTCGTTTATCGGCTTGCGGCCGAGCGAGGCGCAACTGGCCCAGTTCGCCAAGGCATTCCGCGTTTATTACGCGAAGGTACCGGGCAAGACGCCGGATAGCTACACGATGGATCACACGGCTGCGAGCTATGTATTCGATCCCTCCGGCAAATTGCGGCTCTTTGCACGCGATGGGCAAGGAGCAGCCCCCTGGGTGCACGATCTGAAGCTACTGCTCGGCTGAATTCCCACCGCAGACTCCCGCCGCATATCGATATGCGATGATCGTATTTTGCAGTGCAGCACGCTTGTGAGACGATTGACCTCGCTGTGTCAAACGTTCCTTCACTAAAGAAAGCGAGCTCCTGATGAAGTCCAAAACGCTTCCCCAAACGCTGTTCAAGATCCTGTTCGCAGCCGCATCGAGTGCTGCGCTGATCGCGAGCAACGGTGCGTATGCTCAAGACAAGCCGATCAAGGTCGGCGTGATCGCAGGCCCCGATTCGCAGACCTGGCAGGTCGTCAAAAAGGTAGCGAAACAGAAAGAAGGACTCGACATCAAGATCGTGGAGTTCAACGATTACGTGCAGCCGAATGCGGCGCTCGATGCGGGCGATCTCGACGCCAATGCGTTCCAGCATCAACCTTATCTCGATGGCCAGATCAAGCAACGCGGCTACAAGCTCGTCAATGTCGGACTGACCTATATTTCCCCGCTCGGCATCTATTCGAAGAAGCTGAAATCGCTGAAGGATCTGCCGCAAGGCGCGAAGGTTTCGTTGCCTAACGATCCGTCGAACGAGAACCGCGCGCTGTTGCTGTTGCAAGCGCAAGGTGTCATCAAGCTGAAGGCGGGAGCCGGTGCCAACGGTACCAACGCGACGCCGCTCGATATCGAATCGAACCCGAAGAAGATCAAGCTCGTGGAACTGGATGCCGCGCAGTTGCCGCGCTCGCTCGACGACGTCGACGCGGCCGCGATCAACACGAACTATGCGCTCTCGGCAGGCCTTCAACCGGTCAAGGACGCAATCGCCCGGGAGGATACGCATAGCCCCTATGCCAACCTCATCGCGGTGCGCGCACAGGACAAGAGCAAGCCTTGGGTGAAGAAGCTCGTTGCGGCGTATCAATCGCCGGAAGTGCGTCAGTTCATCGGAAGCGAATTCAAGGGCGCGGTGGTGCCGTCGTTCTAAGTCTCGAGCGCTCGCCTTCGCCTCTCGGGCTCCCGAAGTCCGCAGCCAGCCTTCGATAAGGCTGGCTTTTTTTTGTTTGTCGCGGTGCATGCGCACCCGCAATCAAGACAGACTGGGCTCTCGATTCGGGTAAATACCGATGCCGTGCACTGCCACGAATACGACACGTACCAGGCCCAGAATCCTTTATAGATAAGGCGTTCGAGGATTTTTGCGCGTCTGCGCGCAGTAAATTGACTGGTACTATTCTGGTTATATAATGGGCTCCAACTTGCAGCCCAGTCACGCGTCTTCCGACGCCGCTTGCTGCTCTCGAACGGTTGATGTTCGCGCTGGCCTGGATCGTGCGCCCACGTCTGCTGTTCCCCGCAATTTCGAAACCGACTTTTCCCATGTTCAATGGAAACATCCTGACGCCCGAGGGCTGGATCCACGGTGCGATCGAATGCGAAAACGGTCGCATCACAGCGCTCGACGGCGTTCGTGTCGACCCCTCGACGAACGACAGCCCTTATATCCTGCCTGGCTTCATCGATCTGCACGTCCATGGCGGCGGCGGCGCCGATGTCATGGAGGGCGGGGCCGCCATCGAAACCATTGCCCGCACACATGCACGTCACGGCACCACGAGCCTGTTGGCCACGACGATGACCGCACCACGCGATGAACTGATGGCCGTCGTGGCCGGGCTGGCCGATGTTGCGCGTTGCCGCACGCCTGGCGGCTCGCGCGTGCTTGGCGTGCATTTGGAAGGGCCGTACATCAATCCTGGCAAGCTCGGCGCACAGCCCGACGCGGCGGTATCGGCAGCGCTCGACGAGGTGCTCAAGTACCTGTCGATTGCGCCGATTCGTGTCGTCACACTGGCCCCCGAAATCGCGGGTCACATGGAGATCATTTCGGAGATGGCCGCGCGCGGCGTACGCGTGCAGCTCGGGCACTCGCTCGCGACCTACGACGATGCCGTCGCCGCGCTCAAACACGGCGCTTGCGGGTTCACCCACTTGTTCAACGCAATGTCGCCGATGCATCACCGCAATCCGGGGCTCGTCGGCGCGGCATTCGCCCATGCCGAGTTCGCCGAAATCATTCCGGATTTGTTGCACGTGCATCCCGGCGCGATTCGCGCGGCGTTGCGCGCCATTCCGCGTCTTTATGTCGTGACCGACAGCACCGCGGCCACCGGCATGCCGGACGGGGAGTACCGCCTGGGGAGTCAGCACGTGACGAAGTGCCTCGGCGGCGTACGGTTGTCCGACGGCACGCTGGCGGGCAGTACGCTCACGATGGACGATGCGCTGCGCAACCTGGTGTCGCTCGGCTTGCCGCTGGCGGACGTGTCGGAGCGCATGTCGCGCCACGCCGCCGACTACCTGGGCCTCGAAGACCGTGGGCGGCTCGTGCGGGGCGCATGGGCGGATTTCGTCGTCTTCGAACGCGATCTCACGCTCGCGGCAACCTATGTCGAAGGAGAGCAGATTGTCGAATATGCTTGACGAGGCGCTTGCCGCCCGCCATGCCGTTGCCGCGCAGTGCGCCGATACCGCACGCGTCGAGGCGCTGGCCGCCACACTCGCCGAACAGTCGCGCCATGTCGCGCTGACGATCGCGCGCGGCAGCTCGGACCACGCGGCCAGCTACTTCGCGAGCCTCGCGATGAGTCGCATCGGCGTGCCCGTGGCATCGCTGCCCATGTCGATCGCAACGTTGCAGGCTGCGCCGCTTCGCGTGGAGGGCGAGCTCGCCATCGCGTTCTCGCAATCGGGCAAAAGCCCCGATCTCGTCGAGACGATGGCAACGCTGCGGCGCGCGGGCGCGCTTACGGTCTCATGTGTCAATGCACCGGATTCGCCGCTCGCGAGCGCCTGCGAATGGCAATTGCCGCTTCTTGCTGGGTCCGAGCGTTCGGTCGCCGCGACGAAAAGCTATATCGCGATGCTGTCGCTTTCGGCGCAGCTCGTCGCCTTCTGGCAGCGCCCGCAACGCGATGCGCAGCTGCTCGATGCGCTGCGCGCGCTGCCCGACACGCTTGACGAGAGTGTGAGCCTGACCTGGTCGCGCGCGATCGAAGCACTGGTCGGTGCCGAGCGCATGTTCGTGATCGGCCGCGGTCTCGGGCTCGCCATTGCGCAAGAGGCGGCGCTCAAGCTGAAGGAGACGTCCGGGATTCAGGCCGAGGCCTTTTCGAGTGCTGAAGTGCGTCACGGCCCGATGGAACTCATCGACGAGAACTATCCGCTGCTGATATTCGCGCCGCGAGGTCCCGAGCAGGCAGGGCTCGTGCGCCTTGCCGCCGACATGCGCGCGCGCGGTGCGCGCGTGTTGCTCGCCGCCCCGGGCGACGTACGGGAGGCCACGCTGCCGCTAGCAACGGCGCGGCATGTGGCGCTCGATCCGATCTGCGCGATACAAACCTTTTATGTCATGGCGGCAGGCCTCGCCGTGGCGCGCGGGCGCGACGCCGATCAACCGCGTTATCTGAACAAGATCACCGAAACCCACTGAGCGAGAAATCCGGATGGAACGTGTGGAAGAGTCCCGATTGACGAGCGAGACCGAGGACCCGATCGTCCTGCTCGCGCCCCTGACCGGCCCGGTCGTGCCACTTGCCGATGTGCCCGATCCTGTCTTTGCGGGCGGCATGCTCGGGGATGGCATCGGCATCGATCCGCTCGAGGGGCGGCTTGTCGCGCCCTGCGAAGGCGTGGTCACCCATCTCGCGCGCACGGGCCATGCGCTGACGCTGCAAACGAAACAAGGCGCTGAAATTTTGCTGCATATCGGCATCGATACAGTCGATCTGAACGGGCAGGGTTTCAAGGCGAAAGTGGCGCAAGGCGAGCGCGTGAAACCCGGCGACCTCCTGATCGAATTCGATCAGGACTTCGTTGCGACGAAGGCACCCAGTCTCATCTCGATTGTCGCCGTGGCGAACACGGACGTCTTCGAGATCATCGAGCGCCCGGGCGAGAACCGCCGTGGCATGATCCGGACGGGCGAGCCGCTGCTCGTGCTGCGGCCGAAAACCGCTGCGTCGGACCGTGCGCCGACGCCCGCGCGGGCTGCGCCGCCGGACGCGGCGGCTGCCCCGGAAGCATCGCGCGAGATCACGCTGGGCGTCGCGGGGGGGCTGCATGCACGGCCCGCGGCGCGTGCACGCGAGGCCGCGCGTGGGCTCGATGCGCGCATCGAGGTCCGCCATGGCGCGCGGTCCGCGAGCATCGAAAGCGTCGTGGGACTGATGGGTCTCGGCGCTGGCGAAGGCGCTACTGTCGAAGTGCGCGCCGTTGGCGCTGACGCGGCCGCGGCAGTGGATGCGGTCGTGCGCGAACTGCTGCGCGAAGTGCACGGAGAGTTGGAGGAAACGCCCGCGCGCGTTGCTTCGCCACCGCCGCGCGCCGCGACGGTCGTGGCCGGCACGCCGGTCGATCCGAACACGCTCGCCGGAGTCTGCGCCGCGCCGGGCATTGCCGTGGGAACACTCACGCGCTGGGACGATGCGCAATTCGATCTGCCGGAGGCCGCGAGCGGCACTCCCGCCGCGGAGAGCCGTCTGCTCGATCGCGCATTGGCAGCCGTCGACGCCCAATTGAACACCACGGTACGCGACGCTTCGCAACGGGGCGCCGTCGGCGAAGCGGGCATTTTCGCCGTGCATCGTGTGCTGCTCGAAGACCCGACGCTGATCGATACGGCGCGCGATCTGATCAGCCTCGGTAAAAGCGCCGGCTTTGCATGGCGCGAGGCCATTCGCGCACAGATCGGCGTGCTCGCGAATGTCGAAGACATGCTGCTCGCCGAGCGCGCGGCCGACTTGCGCGATATCGAAAAGCGCGTGCTGCGGGAGCTCGGCTACGGGCAGCAGAACGCGCGCGCATTGCCCGACGATGCGGTGCTCGCCGCAACCGAATTCACGCCATCGGACCTGTCGTCGCTCGACAGAAAGCGCGTGGCGGCGCTCGTCATGGCCGGCGGTGGCGCGACCTCGCATGCGGCGATCATCGCGCGCCAGCTTGGCATTCCGGCGCTCGTCGCGATCGGCGACGCACTGCACGCGATTCCGGATGGCACGCAGGTTGTCGTCGATGCCAGTGCGGGACGCATCGAGTACGCCCCGACCGCGCTCGACGTCGAGCGCGCGCGTTCCGAGCGACAACGTCTGGCAGGCGTGCGCGAGGCTAACCGCCGCGTATCGCAGGAAGCGGCGGCGACCGCCGACGGCCGCGCGATCGAAGTCGCGGCCAACATCGCCACGCTAGACGACGCCCGCACCGCCGTCGAAAACGGCGCCGATGCAGTCGGCCTGTTGCGAACCGAGCTGCTTTTCATTCATCGCGAGACGGCACCGAGCGCCGCGGAGCATCGCGCAAGCTATCAGGCGATCGTCGATGCATTGCAGGGGCGCCGCGCCATCATCCGTACGCTCGACGTTGGCGCGGACAAGGAAGTGCCTTATCTGACGCTGCCGCCCGAGGCGAATCCGGCGCTTGGCCTGCGCGGCGTGCGCCTCGCGCAATTGCGGCCCGATCTGCTGGACGATCAGTTGCGTGGCCTCATCGAAGTTGCGCCTCATGGCTCGGTGCGCATCCTGTTGCCGATGGTGACCGACGCCAATGAGCTGATGCGGCTGCGTGCGCATATCGACGACCTCGCGCGCGCCGTCGGCCGCACCGATCCGATCGAGGTGGGCGTGATGATCGAGGTGCCCTCGGCGGCACTGCTCGCAGATCAGCTCGCACGTCACGCGGATTTTCTTTCCATCGGTACGAACGATCTCACGCAATACACACTCGCGATGGATCGTTGCCAGCCCGATCTCGCCGCGCAGGCGGACGGCCTGCATCCGGCCGTGCTGCGTCTCGTCGAGGCGACGACGCGCGGTGCCGCGAAATACGGCAAGTGGGTTGGCGTGTGTGGCGCGCTCGCGGGCGACCCGCTTGCCGTGCCGCTGCTCGTCGGCCTCGGCGTGACAGAGCTTTCCGTTGATCCGGTTGCCGTGCCGGGCATCAAGGCGCGTGTGCGCCGACTCGATTATCAACTGTGCCGCCAACGCGCTCTGGATGCGCTGGAGCTCGAATCGGCGCAGGCGGTAAGAGCAGCAAGCCGCGAAATCTGGCCGCTCGAATAGGCGCTCGCGCTTTTTTGACGAGCCGACGAGATCGCGTCCAAGACAAGCATCGACGATAGGGTCTGTTTACATATGGAACGCACGTGCGAATGCCCGATATCGGCTGGAGGGCGAGGAGTGAGGAGCGCCGTTTGGCCGAGCCAAACAAGCGACGATCGACGCGGCCATCCGGCCGATATCGGGCATTCCCCTGGATGGAATCCGCTATTTGGGGTTGCCACGAGAAGGGCCGCTCGCCGCGTCGCGCTCCTCGCGAATACGTCCAGTATTCGCTTCGTCGCGTTCCTCG
>CBJLAJ010000090.1:0-21769 GCA_966421005.1 uncultured Paraburkholderia sp. | reverse complement strand
GTGATGACGGCCTGTGCCACCATGGCGGTCATCTGCTGAATCGTTCCATGGTGTTGAACCCCTTGTACGATCGCCGTCAATTCGGTGCAGACGTTGCCCACCCCCCCCAGCGTCTGCACGAATGCGTCGATAGAGGTCACGGCTGTGTTGGGGTTGTGCTGCCCGATCTCTGTCACCAAGGCGCTCAGCTCGCCGAACGTACTGTGCGCCGCGACCGTGTTGACCAGCGCACGCATCTGGCCGACAGTGCCGTTCGCTCCCACTGTGTTGATCAGCCCGGTGATGCCGGCGATATGCGTTCCGGCATGGTGATGTTCGATCGCTTGCAGCAGCGCGTCCATGTCGGCGAGAGGCGTGCCGTTGTTGTGCGGTTGGACCGCATCGACGAACGCACTCAAATCGACAATCGGATCGCGCCCGCCAAGCGTATTGATCAATGCTGTTGTCGCGGCGACACTGCCGTTAGCGCCGATGGCATTGATCAATTGCGTCGTATCGACGACGCTGGTTCCAGCATTGCGTGCTTGGACCGTTTGCAACAACGCGTCGATGTCGGGTACGTCCGTCCCGTCGTTGTGATTTTCGATGGCCCTGATGAGCGTTTCCAGCTCGCGGATGGTGTTGCGTCCGGCCAGCGTCTGGACGAGCGCCATGGTTTGATCGAGGGTGCCGTTATCGCCCACGGCGCCGATGAGATTTTCGATATCGTCGGTGGACGTCCCGGCGTTGTGGAGTTGGACCGTTTGCACGAGCGCTGCCAGATCGACTACGTCGCCGTTGTAATCGGGAATGCCATTTAAAAGGGCGGTGAGTTGCTGGATCGTTCTGTCGGCGGCGGTCGCCTGCAGCAAACCGGTCAGTGCGGCGAAATCGTTGCCCCCGGCCGTCAGGTAGGCCAAGATGGTCTGGCGGTTCGCTCCGCCGTTGTTGATCTGGACCGCCTGCAGCAGGGCGTCGATGTCTGCGCTGCCGTTTGCTTGCGCGCGGGAGGCAATCGCCGCCCAATCGCTTGCGCTCAAGCTCCACGCGTTGTGGCTGAAGAGATCAGCCAATGCGCGGATACTGGCCGCGGACCATTTCGCGAGCTGACAAAGGGCCGCGACGCCCGCGTGATCGTTCGGCGCGACTCGGCCAGCCACGGTGGCCCACTGTCCTGAGCTCAAACCATTCCGGTTTTGTTGAAACGATTGAGTCAAGGGGTTGACGCCGCCCCAGTTCCAGTTTGGCAAGCGGGCGAATGGGACGACTTCCGCAGCATCGTTCGGCGTGACGCGTTGAGCGACGGACGCCCATTGTGCTGAGTTCAGAACGCCCGCGTTGGCGGCGAGCTCGGTCGTCAGATCATCGATGGCATCCCAGCTCCAATGGATGAGCTGACAAAAAGCAACGGCTTCGGCGTGCCGGTCGTGCCCCACACGCGTGGCGACTTCGATCCATTGATCGCGCGTGAGGCCATTGTCGTCCTGTCGAAAGGCCTGCGAAAGCGGATCGATGCCGTTCCACGTCCAGTTTGGCAACTGGCAAAACGCGATGGTATCGGCGCCACGGTTTGCACCCATATAACCGGCAACGGCGATCCAGTTCGCGCGCGTCAAGTGATTTGCATCGGCCGCGAAGGCAAGCGCCACGGCGTTGATGGCGACCGCCCCCCAATGCGGGATCTGACAGAAGGCTGCGGCATCCGCGTGAGCGTCGGGGTTCATACGCCGCGCCACATTAACCCATGTGTCATGCGTCAAGCCGTTGCGGTTTTGCACGAATGCCTGCGAGAGCGGATTGATGCCGGCCCAGGTCCAGTGCGGCAATTGGCAGAAGGCGATCGTTTCGGCGTGCCGATCGTTGCCCATGCGAGCCGCCACGGTGAGCCAGTCCGCTCGCGGCAACAGGTTCGCATTGGCGTGAAACGCTGCCGTCAATGGATCGATGCCGTTCCAGGTCCAATGCGCAAGCCGGCTAAAGGCAATGGCGTCGGCGGCGTGGTCGTTTTGAACGCGCCCGGCGACGGTACACCAGTCGCCTCGGGTCAAATGGTTGCGGTCCTGCGCGAACGCCGCGGTCAGCGGATCGATGCCAGCCCACGTCCAGCCGTTGAGCTGAGCGAATGCAGTGGCGTCGCCGTCGGCATCGGGATCGACTCGGGCCGCGACGGTTGCCCATTGAGCCGAATTCAAGGTGCCCGGACCGGCGACGAACGCCCCCGCGAGCTGATTGATGCCGCTCACCGACCAGTTCGGTACTTGGCAGAACGCGATGGTGTTGGCGGCCTGGTCGTTGCCCATCGTTGCCGCGACGGTGGCCCAGTCAGTGGCGCTCAGCGCATTGGCGTGAATACCCGCGAACGCGGTCGTGAGAGGATCGATGCCGGCCCAGCTCCAGCCTGCCAGACTGGCGAAAACCGTCGCATCGGCGTGTGCATCGTTGCCTACGTGCCGCGCGATCTGCGCCCATTGCGCGGCGCTCAGTCCATTCACACCGGTTTGGAACGCCGCGACCAGCGGCAGCAAGCCGTCCATGGTCCAGTTCGGGATTTGACAGAACGCTGTCGTGTCGGCCGGGGTATTCGGGCCAACGGCTCGCGCGATGCGCACCCAGTCCGCCGCCGACAGGTGGTTGGCATTCGTGCCGAAGGCCGTAGCCAGTGCCAACGCGTCGGCACTGCTCCATGTCGTCAAATAGGCGAACGTCAGGCCGCCTCTCAAGCCGGCCGCACGCACCAGGTTCACGATGTCGCCGAGAGAGCGCCCCTGCGGCCAGTTGCGGTAAAGCTCGGCCGCCACGACGGCGCCTAGCGCATTGACGAGTTCCAACGTCCCAGGCAATTCGAAGCGCTGGACGACTGCGGCGCCGGCAGGTTTTGGCGCGGAAACCACCAGGGCTGGCTGACTGTCGCCTTGCGGTGCGAACGTGGCGGCGCGCTGCCCCATCGTGTCGGCTTCCTGCTCGAGTGCCTTGTCCCGATTGAGCGGCGTGCCACCTTTCATTTGTAGCGTCGGCTTCACTCTTCCTTGTTTTTGCTGCACGACGTGCCACGCTTCGTGCGGCAGATGCTTCTCCTGTCCCGGCCCAAGATGAATCTCCGTTCCCTGGGCATACGCGTGCGCATGCAAAACGGCGGGTTTCGGCGAGTTGTAATGGACACTGACATCGTCCATCGACATTCGCGACAGATATTCGAGGCCGGCCTTCAAGGGGGTGGGCAAACTCGTTCGCCTGTCTTGTCCGGTCGTGGGCACCACCGGGTCGGGCCGGAATTCGAGAGGCGGGGCCTGCGTGAAAGGCGCAGCCGGACGGCGGGCCTTGATCGCAGCGCCCGTGTAGTGGTAGCGCTCCATGGCCGTCAGATGAGCACTGGCGTCGGACGCGGGTATCGGCGATTGCACCGGATCGCCACCCCGCGGTGTCGAATCGTGCTGCGAGCGCTCCGTCGATGGTTGGGCGTTCTTCGACGCAGTGCCGCGCGCGGTAGCGATGGCCTTGGGCATATCGATTCGGAGCCTGCGATTGTAGACGCGTGCATGAGGGGATGCTCGACTTTGCGCTGGCTACCGTCGAGCGCCTAGCTGTCGTTTTTGACAGGAGGGATGCGGGCGGCGATATGCTTACTGGCACGTTTTGAGCTTGCTCAAACGGGGTATGGACCAAGGATAGTCCGGGGAGGCACGGTGACGAAAAAAGCCAAATCCGCGCAATATCCTCCGCCCGACGCAAGGCAGCCCATGCTGGCCGAGATACGGCGGCAGAAAATGGCGCGCTCGCCGCATGCGTACGAACGCGGCACTGCCGCCCATTTTTACGGCTGGGTCAAGAGCCGGGCCGCCGGCAGCTTACTCGAGGGGCCTGCCGTATGGATCTGCGGCGACTGTCACCTTGGCAATCTCGGACCGGTTGCGGACGCCGAAGGCCAGGTCGAGGTCCACATCCGTGATCTCGATCAGAGCGTGGTCGGCAATCCGGTGCACGATCTGCTGCGGCTGGGGCTGTCGCTGGCGACAGCGGCGCGCAGCTCGGATTTGCCCGGCGTAATTACGAGCCGCATCGCAGGCGCATTGCTCGACGGATATGAACAAGCATTCGACGATTCTCGCAGCGACGACACGCGCCAGGCTCAGCGACCGAAAGTCGTGCGAATCGCCATGAAGGAAGCGTTTCACCGTTCTCAACGCAAGCTTGCACGGCAGAATATCCGTCACGTCAGGCCCCACATTCCGCTTGGCAAGCGTTTCTGGTCGCTGTCGGACGGCGAAAGGCAGGCGATTCACGCACTGTTCGAATCGGGAGGTCCCGCGTTGATCCGCGCCGTGCTGGGCGACGGGGTGGATGGGGCGTCGGCGGTCAGTGTGCTCGATGCCGCCTATTGGGTGAAGGGGTGCAGTTCGTTGGGCCGGCGCCGATATGCTGTCTTGCTCGATATCGACGGTGCATGTTCCGCCGGCGGTCCACCGTGCCTCATCGACATCAAGGAAGCGGCTGCGCCCGCGGCGCCGGTCGCTGCCGGGCAGCATGTCCCGCGCGACAACGGCAAACGGGTCGTGGAAGGCGCGCGGCATGTATCGCCCCCACTAGGCGGTCGCATGATGACCGAACGGCTTGACGGTTGCGCCGTCGTCATTCGCGAACTGATGCCTCAGGATCTGAAGCTCGAGGCCGAGCGCCTCTCCGAGCGCGACGCGGTCAAGGCGGCGTATTTTCTTGCGCTTGTCGTCGGGCAGGCCCACGCGGGTCAGATGGATGCGGCGACCCGCAAAGCCTGGTTCGCCGAACTGCGAAGGAGCCGACCGAAGTCGTCCAACGCGCCATCGTGGCTCTGGAACAGCATCGTCGAATTGCTCGTGATGCACGAAGCGCAATACCTCGAACATTGCCGGCGTTTTGCGCTGGAAATGCCGTTGAGGGAGGGATAGGTCGGGCTGGGAGGGACCTTTGGCTCGTGCGTCGACAATGACGAGATCGGCTGCCGGTACAAACAGTCCTCGGTCATTACGGCGGAAAACGAATCTGGCAGAATTGTCTTCCGGCCTGAATCGCTCGCCGCTCGATCTCGGAGACTGAATCGATCAAACCCTGCTGCTCGAGAAACACGTGGAATGTTCGGGTAGAGACCTTGCGGCAGCTATCGGGCAGCAGAAAACTGGCGCGGGCGATCTTATGGTCCTCGAATAAAAAGACCCCGGTTCGATCGGCAGCAAGACCGAAGTCACTCATCGCTTCTTGTATCGCCAATTCCCCGAGATTCGCCTTTCGCACAGGCGAGGCGGTACCTGCCTGCCGATATCGGTGATAGATGGTCGTTTCGAGAATCGGGATGCTGTTGTTGTGTGCCCATGCGGCGATGCGTGCACTGGTCGGCGTCTCGTTACGCGTGACCTCGTGAAGCACCATATCGACCAATGCAATCGATGCGATGTCTCGCCGGATCCCATTCGTTCGTGAGATAGGAGAGTTGCGCGACGGGAGAGTCGTTCAATCCTTGTCCTTTGGGTAGGTGGTTGCTATATAATGAAGATTATATAGTGAGGAGGGGTGCCATGCTTACATTTAAGGTCACAACTGTCGGGGCTTCTGCCGGTTTCATTCTTACCAAAGAGGCGATGGCACGGCTCAAGGTGCAGAAGGGTGATACCGTGTACTTGACCGAGGCACCCGAAGGCGGCTATCGGATCACGCCGTACAACCCGGATTTTGAACGTCAGATGAAGTTGGCGGAAGAGATCATGCACGATGACCGCGATATTTTGCGGGCGCTAGCCAAATGACAGCATGGCGCTGGGTGCGTGCGGACCTGACTTACGCAATCCATGATCGCCAGCTCGCAGAGCATGGCGGGCTCGATGGTGTGCGCGACAAGGGAGCGGTGGAGTCGGCACTGGCACGACCGCAGAATTTCGATGTTTATGCGAGTGCAGACGCGGCCGCGCTCGCCGCCGCATATGTCTATGGATTGGCGCGGAATCATGGCTTTGCGGACGGCACCAAGAGAACCGCTTGGGTGGTTGCGCGCCTTTTCCTGGCAGACAACGGCTATCGGCTGAAGTTTGATCCGGCCGATGCCGTTAGGACCATGGAAATGGTTGCCGCTGGCGCGCTGGACGAAGCTGCGCTGGCGGCGTGGTTCCGGCAGCGGATCGCCGAGTGAGTCGGTGGACGATAAAACTCGAAGCTCACGCTGGTTTAACCAGTTACGAGCGTCCCTTGGGGGATACCGATGACAGCATCCTTTCGGTGTACCGCGCAATCAAATCGATCTCGAGATTGACTCGATTACCCGTCGACAGATGCCGGAGCGTCGTGACTTCGACGGTGTGCGGAATGAGATTGATCGAAAACTCGCAGCCATCGTCCCGATCGACAACGCTGTTCACGGTGAGGCTCACACCGTTGACTGTCACCGAACCCTTATAGGCCAGGTAGCGGCCAATCTCGCGCGGCGCCAGCACGCGCAACTCATGCGATTCGCCCACTGGTGCGAACCGCGTGACGGTGCCAAGACCGTCCACGTGCCCCGAGACGATATGCCCGCCCAGCCGCTCATGCGCCGTGAGCGCCTTTTCGAGGTTCACCTCTTTGCCCGCCTCGCCGAGGCCGACCGTGCAATTGAGGCTTTCGCGCGAGACGTCGACGTCGAACGTTTCGCCCGTCTTGGCGATCACCGTCATGCAGGCGCCCTGAATGGCGATGCTGTCGCCGATCGCGACGTCCGTCAGATCGAGCGCGCCGGCGCGTACGGTAAGACGCACACCGGCGTCGGCCGCGGTGCCGAGCGGCTCGACTGCCTCGATGCGGCCAACTGCCGCGACGATTCCCGTAAACATCGTGTCTGTGTCCCGTAGATCAGAATGAAGAAGGTGCCGGAGAAGGCGTTGGAGAAGCCGGCTCCGCCTGTGCAATGCGCGCAAGTACGCGCAGATCGTCCCCAACCCGCTCGATGTTGTGAAACACGAGCCGCGTGCGCGTATCGAGCGTTTCCGGAGCGGCGAGCGCGAACATGCCCGCCGAATTGGAACCGAGCAGGCTCGGCGCGAGATAGACGAGCAATTCGTCGACACATCCTTCGCGCAGCAGTGAACCGTTGAGCTTATGTCCGGCCTCGACATGCAGCTCGTTGATGCCGCGCCGGCCGAGTTCCTTGAGCATGGCCGCCAGATCGACTTTGCCGTGCGTATTCGCAAGCGCGACGACTTCCACCCCCCGCGCCGCAAGCGCTTCGGCTCGCGCGGCATTGTCCGCATCGATGCGCGCGCAGAAAACGAGCGGCGGCGCACCTTCGAAGAGATGGGCATCGAGCGGCGCATCGAGACGACTGTCGACGAGCACCCGTAGCGGTTGGCGCGGCGTGTCGATCGCGCGTACCGTCAAGTGCGGATTGTCTTCGCGCACGGTGCCGACGCCGGTCAGAATCGCGCATGCGCGCGCGCGCCACCCATGACCGTCGGCACGGGCGCTCGGCCCGGTGATCCACTGACTTTCGCCGGACGGCAGCGCAGTGCGACCGTCGAGCGAAGCGGCGACTTTCATGCGGACCCACGGCCGCGCGCGCGTCATACGCGATACGAAGCCGATGTTGAGCTCCTGCGCTTCATGGGCCAGCAACCCGCAGCGAACATCGATACCCGCATCGCGCAGCATCGTGAGACCGCGGCCCGAAACCTGCGGGTTCGGGTCTTCCATCGCCGCGATCACGCGCGCCACGCGCGCATCGATGAGCGCATGGGCGCACGGTGGCGTGCGTCCGAAGTGGCTGCAAGGTTCGAGCGTCACATAGGCCGTCGCGCCTTGCGGATCGTTGCCGCGCCGGCGCGCGTCCTTGAGCGCCTGCACCTCGGCGTGGTCCTGGCCGGCCGGCTGCGTGAAACCCTCGCCGATGGCCTGGCCGTGCTTGACGAGCACGCAGCCGACCCGTGGGTTCGGCGTGGTCGTGTAAAGCCCCCGCGCAGCGAGCGCGAGCGCGCGCTGCATGTGGGCGAAGTCCGCGTCGGAAAACATCGTCTGCGCTCGGTGGCTTGCCGGCGTTACGCCGCGAGCGCGGCAAAAGCACCGCGTGCCGCGTCGAGCGTTGCGTCGACGACGGCATCGTCGTGCATGATCGACACAAAACCTGCTTCGTATGCGGATGGCGCAAAGTGGACGCCCGCGTCAAGCATCCGATGAAAGAACGCGTTGAATGCGGCGATGTCGCTGCGCGAGACATCGGCGAAGCTGGCCGGCACCTGCTGCGTGAAGTAGATACCGAACATGCCGCCGAGCGCGTCGGCGCTGAACGCTACGCCGGCCTCGCGCGCCACCGCGGCCAGGCCGTCGGTGAGACGCGCGGTCTGCGCGGCGAGCCGCTCGTAAAAACCGGGTGCCTGGATGAGCTGCAGCGTCTTCAGGCCCGCCGCGACGGCAATGGGATTGCCCGATAGCGTGCCGGCCTGGTACACCGCGCCTTCAGGCGCGAGGTGCGCCATGATGTCGCGGCGGCCGCCGAACGCTGCAGCGGGCATGCCGCCGCCGATGACCTTGCCGAGGCAGGTGAGATCCGGCTCGATGCCGTAAAGCGCCTGCGCGCCCCCCAGGGCGACGCGAAAGCCGCACATCACCTCGTCGAAAATCAGCACCGCACCGTATTCCGTGCAAAGCCGCCGCAGCGTCTGCAAGAACGCCGGGTTACCGCGCACGAGATTCATGTTGCCGGCCACGGGCTCGACGATGACGGCCGCAATTTCGCCGCCGAACGCGGCGAATGCCGCTTCGAGCGCCTCGCCGTTGTTGTATTCGAGCACGGTCGTATGTTTGGCGATATCGGGCGGCACGCCGGCCGAAGTCGGGTTGCCGAACGTGAGCAGCCCCGAACCGGCCTTCACGAGCAAGCTGTCCGCGTGCCCGTGATAGCAACCCTCGAATTTGACGATGCGGCTGCGGTTCGTGAATCCGCGCGCCAGCCGCAGCGCGCTCATCGTCGCTTCGGTGCCGCTGGAGACGAACCGAAGTTGCTCCATCGACGGCACGAGCTTGCGGATTTCCTCGGCGATCTCGATCTCGGCTTCGGTCGGCGCGCCGAACGAGAAGCCATCCGCCAGCACGCGCTGGACGGCTTCGAGCACTTCGGGATGCACGTGGCCGAGAATCATCGGTCCCCACGAACCGATGTAGTCGATATAACGGATGCCCTCCGCATCCCAGAAGTAGGGGCCTTGGGCGCGGGAGATGAAACGTGGCGTGCCGCCAACCGAGCGGAATGCGCGCACGGGCGAGTTGACGCCGCCAGGAATGACGCGCTGAGCGCGTTCGAACAGAGCTTGATTGCTAGGCATGAGGTGAGGGCTGCTGCAATGAAGGATCGGGCCGGACGACACCCGTTCAATCGGGCGCCATGGCAGAAAACGGCCCTACGATGCCTCGAATTGTACCGGAGCGGCGCTAACCAGGCGCCTGCCGACAAGCTTTCTCGTAGAATCTGCGCTTTAGCGTCGCGCTGCCTTCATGCAGGGCTCGGGCACATGGCGTGCGATTGTCGCGCGGCAGTCGTCTTTTATCAGGCATTCCATTCGATGACCGAAACCGACAAACGCCAGCCGAATCTGCGTCTCATCGCGCTCCTGGGCGCGCTCGCGGCCTGCGGGCCGATCGCGGTCGACATGTACCTGCCGAGCCTGCCTTCGATTGCCCGAGCGTTCGGGGTCGCCGATTCGGCCGCGCAAGGCACGCTCACGACCTTCATGCTCGGCTTTGCGATCGGAATGTTGATCTATGGCCCTTTGTCCGACCGCTTCGGCCGGCGCCCGATCCTGCTCGGCGGGCTGGCGCTCTTTCTCGTAGCGAGCATTGCCTGCGCCAGCGCGGGATCGATCGACCTGCTCGTCGGCATGCGCTTCGTCCAGGCGCTGGGGGCCGGCGCGGCCTCGGTGATGGCGCGTGCGATCGCGCGCGACATGCATGCGCCGCACGATGCCGCGCGCGTGCTCTCGATGATCGCGATCGTGACCGCGGTGGGGCCGTTGCTGGCGCCGCTCCTCGGCGGGCAGTTGCTGTTGCTCGGCGGTTGGCGTGCGATTTTCGTGGTCCTGGCGGCTTTCGGCGTGCTGTGTTCGGCGCTCGCGTTTGCGCGTGTGCGCGAATCGTGGCCGGCCGGCAAGCGCGCCGGTGGGGCGCTCTGGCATTCGTTCGCCATCTATGGACGGCTGCTCGTCGATCCGGTGGCGATCGGCCATCTGTTGTGCGGCGGCATGGCGTTCGCGTCCATGTTCGCGTACATCACGGCCACGCCGTTCGTCTACATCGACTACTTCCACGTCACGCCTCAACACTATGGGTTTTTCTTCGGCCTGAACATAGTCGGCATCATGCTCGGCAACTATCTGAACACGCGGCTGGTTGGCCGGCTGGGTTCGCTGCGGCTGGTTGCCGGCGCATCGCTCGTGAGCTGCGGGGCCTCGTTGTTCGTTGCGCTCGTGTGTCTGACGGGTTGGGGCGGCCTATGGTCGATCGTCGCAGGCCTGTTCTTCGTGGTGGGCGTTGTTGGCGTGCTGACCGCGAATTGCACGACCGATCTCATGCATCGCTATCCGCGTAACGCGGGCGCCGCGGCCGCCGTATTCGGCGCCGCGCAGCTCGCACTGGGTGCGCTTGCGAGCTTTGTCGTGGGTGTGCTGCAAAACGGCACGCCCAGCGGCATGGGCCTCACCATTGCCGGGACCGGAGCAATGTGTTTTGTAGGGCGGACGTTGGTGCTTCGCTGGCACGGCTTGCCGGCTGCCAACAGTTAAAGCGGCAACCGCGATAAAAAAAGGCGCCGGGAAGCGGCGCCTTTTGAGCGAACTGCCGTTTATTACTTGTTGATTTAGAACTTGTGACGGATACCGACGCGTGCTGCGACCTGGTTCTTCGTCGAGCTGGCGCCCGAGAATTCCGCCGCATAAATGTCGGCCGTCACGCCGCCGCTCATCGCGTGCTGGTAGACACCCATCGCGTAGACGTCGGTACGCTTCGACAGACGATAGTCGGCAACGAGATTCAGCTGACCGTACTTCGGCTTCTGGCCCGTTGCATCGACCTTGCCGAACGTGAACGTGTAGCCCGCGCCGAGCGTCGTTGCCGGCGTCAGGCTGTACTGGCCCCAGAGCTCAGCACTGTCGAACCGCACCTTGTTGCCCGGCACGCCGTTCGCGTTGTCGAACCGCACATCCGAGAAGTTGGCACCGAAGAGCGCCGGTCCCATCGTGTAGGTGGCCCCGAGGCTGGCAGTCTGCATGTTCGAAGGCGCGCCGACGAGGCCCCAGATGCCAGAGTTCGTCGATGCGGGAACAGCGCTCGGCGGGATCGCGTTGGTTCCGAAGTTGCCATCATCAAACTGTACTGCCGGGTTCTTCGCGTAGAAGTAACCCGCACCGATGTACAGCGGACCGGCCGTGTAGCTCAGTGCGCCGCCGATCGTGCTGTTCTGGCCGAACTGGCCGGCCACGCCGCCGAATGCGTACATGGCTTCGGCTTGCAGACCCGCGAACTTCGGCGAGACATACTTCACCGCATTGTTGATGCGGAAGCCGTTATCCGTGTTGTCGATATCGGCCGGGTGCGAGAAGAACGCGCCCCACTGACCGTTGAACGTCGTCGACTGAACCATGTCGACCACCGGGTCGTATTGACGACCGAGGGTCAGCGTACCGAACTGGTCGTTCGTCAGACCGACGTAGGCTTGACGGCCGAACATGCGGCTGTGCTGAGCCAGCTTGCCGTTTGCCGCGTTGAAGCCGTTTTCCAATTGGAAGATGGCCTTCGTGCCGCCGCCCAGGTCTTCAGCGCCCTTCAAACCAAAGCGGCTGCCTTGCAAGATACCGCTTTGTTCTTGCCACTGCGAATGACCGCTAGTGTTGTTGACGTAGCTGATACCGAGATCGACGATGCCGTAAAGCGTGACGCTGTTCTGCGCGAACGCCGGTGCTGCAACGGCGCTCGTCACTGCGAGGGCGATAAGCGATTTTTTCATTAAAACGGTCTCCGAGACGTTGAACTGCAAATTGAGCACCCGGGGTGGTGAGTGCAGCGGACTGGCGCATCTTTTGAACAGGCCGGATCCCCGCCGCGGGTCCAGGTAGTCGTCCGGATACTAGGCATGTCGAAATCAGCCCCTTATTAGTGGAAACACTAGTTGTCTCCCGCCGTTGCAATTTTTGAAACGGACTATTTCAGGACAGCCTTCTTCCATAACCGCTCCAGCTGTGCATTCCAATGAAAGCAGTTGCTTAAATATGCGTCATGGCGTTGCCGGGGCGCCACAGGTTGCGTGTCAGAATTGTTGCGCTTGCGTGGGGAAAAACAGACGAAGGAACGAGCGTGCTGCCCAATCTTGGGGCGCCTTTGGCACGGTCGTGCACCGAAAAGGGGGCGAATGAGCACCGGGAGGCAGCGCCACTCGAAAAAAAAAGCCCGTGCCGGCGGACCGGAGCGGGCTCTTGGAATAAAGCCGGCGAATCGCAACAGTCCCCGGCGGGTTGAGTGTAGCAGCGCTAACATGCCTCTCCGATGAGGGTTTTCGCCAAGCCTTGCCTCAGTCGGTGGCGGAGGAGGCTGCTCCGTGGCTGAGCCAGTCGAGCACCGCGGCGGCATCGTCGGTGCTTGCCGAGCGTGCCTTGGCGACCGCTTCGGTGACTTCGGGGCTCGGTACCGCGCGCCGGATCGCAACGCCGACCGCCAGAATGTCGATCATGACGAGATGCAGAATGCGCGAGATCATCGAAAGCTGCGATTCGCGAATTTCGATGTGATCCGTTTCCAGTGCGACGGTCGCCCGCTTGGCCAGCGGCGTGTTGCTCGATGTGATGGCGATCACCTGCGCGCCCGCCTGCATGGCGACGTCGAGCACGCGCAGCAGCTCGGGCGCGCGGCCGGACTTCGACACTGCCACGATGACATCCCCTTTGCCGAGCAGGGCGGCCGAGGCGGCCTGCATGTAGAGATCGCCATAGGCAATGGTCGGAATGCCGAACCGGAAGAACTTGTAATGCGCATCCTGCGCGACGATGTTCGAATTGCCCAGTCCATAGAACTCGATGCGCCGCGCACTGTTGAGCATATCGATCGCCCGCTCGACGTGCTCGAAGTTGAGGTGCTCGCGCAGCTGGAGAATTGCCGAGACGGTGTTGTCGAGCACCTTCGCGCCGAAGTCGGTCGCCGTATCGCCGAGATGGACCTGGCTATGGCTGACGGGAATGGTGCCCGTCAAGCCGGTGGCGAGCTTGAGCTTGAAGTCGGACAGCCCCTGGCAGCCCAGCGAGCGGCAAAAGCGAATCACCGTCGGCTGACTGACGTCGGCTTTGCGGGCGATATCGACGATCGGATCGCTGATGATCGAGCGCGGATGGTTCAGGGCGAGATCGGCCACGCGCCGCTCGGCCGGCGTCAACGCATCGCGCATCTGACGGATGCGTTCGAAAACAGCCGACGAGCCGCCGCCCGTGCGGTTCGAAAGCTGCTCCGCAAGAATGGCCGATACGCCGAGAAACGCCGGATATTCCGCCGTGATGACGTAGGTCGGCACGTTGGCCAGATACGGCTCGAAGCGGCCCTTCGCTTCGAAGCGCTGCCTGAACGGCGAGCGCGCGAAGAACTCGCCGAGCTTCAATACGACGCCGCCGCCAATATAGATGCCGCCGAGCGCACCGAGCGTCACGGCAATATTGCCGGCGAACGTGCCGAGAATGCCGCAAAAGCAGTCGACCGATTCGACGGCAAGCGGCTCGCCTTCCAGCGCGCGGCTGACGACCTCGGCTGGATCGAGTGTGGTGCCGATCCGCTTTTTGTCGCGCGCGGCCAGTGCCCGGTAGATGAGCTCGATACCCGGGCCCGCCGCGACACGTTCGAACGACACGTGCGACCACTTCTTGCGCGCATAGTGCAGCACGATGTCCTCGCGCTCGTCGGACGGCGCGAAGCTCGCATGGCCGCCTTCGCTGCCGAGGGCAATCCAGCGGTCGTCGGCGGGAATGAGGCCCGATACGCCGAGACCCGTGCCCGGGCCGAGCAGCCCGATCACGCTGTTCTGGCGGCGCGAGCCGCCGCCTATCTGCACGCGCTGGGCGTCCGTCAGGCCCGGCAGCGCCATCGCGAGTGCCGTGAAATCGTTGACGACGAGCAGCGTATCGAAGCCGAGCGCGCGACGCGTGGTTTCGATCGAAAACGTCCAGTTATGGTTGGTCATGCTGACCTGATCGCCGTCGACCGGATTCGCGATCGCAATCGCCGCATGATTCACGTGGCCGATTTTCGTATCTTTCAGATACTGATTGAGCACGTCCTCGATGCTTGGATACTCGGCGCACGGATAGACGCGAATCTGCGTAATCTCTCCGGGGCCGGTTTCGAGCGCGAAGCGCGCATTGGTGCCGCCGATATCGGCGAGCAGTCTCGGACCGTCGGCGTGCTGACGGGCGCCCGGAATGGCGATTACTTTAGTTTGCACACCAGTAGACATCGAGTCTGACTCCCTTGTCGTTTGCCAGCTTCGAGATGGCGTTTTCCTGGGCGGCGGATGCGGCCGCCTTCAACACGTCGAGCTTCGACGTGCCCGCGATCAGCAGATAGAGCCGCTCGATTCGCTTGAGGGCGGGAAGCGAAAAGCTCACGCGAGCGTGGGGGGCAGCCTTGGGATGCACGGCGACGAAGCGCTCGGCGCCGGATGCCGTGATCTCGGCCCACTCCGGCGCGTCGGCAAAGAGCGACGCGGTGTGCCCGTCTTCGCCCATGCCGAGCACCGCGATGTTCGGCAACGAGCGAGCCGCGTCGGCGTTGAGTGCGGCAACGTTCGCTTCGAGCGTCGATGCCGTATCGACGAGCGGTAAAAAGCGCGCCTTGGCCGCACTGGTACCGGCTTGCAACAGCGTTTCGCGCAGGAGTCGCGCGTTGCTGGCCGAATCGGTTTCGGGCACCCAGCGATCGTCGACGAGCGTCAAGTCGACGTGCGTCCAGTCGACCGGTTCGTTCGCCAACGCCTGCAGAAACGGACGCGGGCTCGTGCCACCGGACACCGCGAGCGTCGTGCGCGACACGGTTCCGGATGCGGCGCGCGATGCGTTGAGCGCATCGCCGACCGCTTTCGCCAACGCGCCGGCTTGAGCGCGCGGATCGTCAAAAGCATGAAGCTCGATCACTTCTCCTCCGAGAGCAGCTTTTTGTGTTCCCCAATGGGTGCGTTCGACGCTGCGTGCCGCGACACGAGAGCGTCCCGTCCCCGGCATCCAACCTTAGTTTTCTTCCTCGAGCCAGCAGGTATCGTGCTGAGCGAGCATCGCACTCGCTGCGGCCGGCCCCCATGTACCCGATGCGTACGGCTTCGGCGGCTTATTCGACGCCGCCCATTCGTTGAGGATGGGCTCCACCCAGCGCCAGGCGGCTTCCTGCTCGTCGCGCCGCACGAACAGAGCCAGCCGTCCGTTGATGACATCGAGCAGGAGGCGCTGATAGGCTTCCATCTGTCCTTCCTTGAAGAACTGATCGAAGGCGAGATCCAGGTGAACGCTCGAGAGGTTCATGCCTTCGCCGGGCTGCTTGGCGAGGCAGTAGAGCCTGATCGATTCGTTCGGCTGCAGACGGATCACGAGGCGATTCGCACCTGGGCGCAGCGCCGGCGCGCCCAGTGCCGAGTGCGGCACCGGGCGGAAATTGACGACGATCTCCGCAATGCGATCCGCGAGCCGCTTGCCCGTGCGCAGGAAGAACGGTACGCCGGACCAGCGCCAGTTCTCGATCTCGACTTTCAGTGCGACGAAGGTTTCGGTCGTGCTCTGCGGCTTTACGCCGTGTTCGGTCGCATAGGCGGGCACCGAGGTGCCTTTGATGACGCCGGCATGATATTGCCCGCGCACGGCCACTTTCGAAATGTCGCGCGTGTCGATGGGCTTGAGCGCACGCAGAACACGCAGCTTCTCGTCGCGCACCGAATCGGAATCCATCGAATGCGGCGGTTCCATGGCAACGATGGAAAGCAGCTGCAACAGGTGGTTTTGCACCATGTCGCGCAGCGCGCCCGTGTTGTCGTAAAAGTCGCCGCGGCCTTCGACGCCGAGCTCTTCCGCAATGGTGATCTGAATGCTCTCGACCCATTCGCGGCGCCACAGCGGCTCGAACAGCGCGTTGCCGAAGCGCAGCGCGAGCAGATTCTGCACCGGCTCCTTGCCCAGATAGTGATCGATCCGGTAGATCTGCTCTTCCGTAAAGATTTCGCCGACCGCATCGTTGATCGCGTTCGACGAACGCAGATCGTAGCCGAGCGGTTTTTCGAGCACGATCCGCGCATTCTCGTTGAGGCCCACGGAGGCCAGCGCGCGACAGATCGGCACGAACAGCGACGGGCCCGTAGCCAGATAGAAAACGCGGATGCCCGGATGGCCGTCGAGCGCATCGCGCAGCACGACGAAGTCTTCGGGCTTGCCGAGATCGAGCTTCACATAGGCGATGCGTTCGAGAAAGCTCCGCCAGACGGCATCGTCGACACCCGCCTTCGAGACGTGCGATTTGACGTTCGAGTTGATCCATTCGATGTAGCCGTCGCGGTCCGCCGCGTGGCGCGCCACGGCCACGATCCTGCCGTTGTCGGACAGCATGCCCGCACGATGGGCCTCGTAGAGCGCCGGGAGAATCTTTCGCATCGACAGGTCGCCGGTCCCGCCGAAGAGAACGAAGTTAAAGCCTGAGTCGATTTGCATGAGTCGTGAGCCGTTGGTCAAAGGTTGCTGAGCGCGCGGACCAGGTGCAGGTTGCGTCGGGTTGGGGCTGGGTCGAACTAGCGTCGTATCTGCGGTGGATCTGTCTCCAGTTTGCCTCTCGCACATTGTCCGTCGGACCGACACGCGGGCGGCTGAGCCGGCGGGCAGGGACGAGTTGTAGCGCGATAAAAATATTTTTGACACTGAATTGTAGTTTAACTACAATCCAAATCAAGAGGTAACGTCGATTCGATGCAAAAAGCATGCGTCGCTCAAGCGCGGCACGGTGTTTCGGGCACGGATCGGCAGCGAGGAACGCCGGCGCGTCGGCGCTCTGGCTTTGCGCCGCGCGCAGCATCTTAGCGCCAAGCGGCAGTCCGTTCGCCTCCCCGAGCCCGGCCGCGCGATGCGTATCGGGCCGGGTCGAATCAAAACAGGAGACAAGTCGTTGAGTTCCGAATCATCCATTTCCTGATGCGTCTTCCGGCCGGGCGTGTGTTCAGCCGTATCAGATGGCGCCAGGTCCGGCCTGTCCAGTGTTGTTCTGTTTGACCAACCACCGTTCCCCATCGCTAAGAAACGGGGAGCAATCGTATCTTGTTCAGGTGTCCGGAGGAGATAAAGAATGAAAGTTCGCGCGATCATGGCAGCGCTCGCCGCCACGGGGCTGATGGGCGCTGTTTCGGCGCAAGCGGCCGAGTCCGTTGAAGTGCTGCACTGGTGGACGTCGGGCGGCGAATCGAAGGCCGTAGGTGTGCTGAAGGACGACATGACGAAGCAGGGTTACACCTGGAAGGACTTCGCGGTCGCGGGCGGCGCCGGTGCCGCCGCAATGACGGCACTCAAGACGCAGGTGATCTCGGGCAATGCGCCGTCGGCGGCGCAGATCAAGGGACCGCTGATTCAGGAATGGGCCGATCAGGACGTGCTCGTGAACATCGATTCGGTCGCGAAGGACGAGAACTGGAAGAAGAACCTCCCGCCGGAAATCGACAAGATCATGCAGTCGAAGGGCCATTACGTCGCCGCGCCGTTCTCGGTGCACCGTGTGAACTGGCTCTATATCAACAAGGCTGCGCTCGACAAGGCCGGCGGTAAAGTGCCGACGACCTGGGACGAGTTCTTCACCGTTGCCGACAAGATGAAGGCGGCCGGCATCCAGCCGATCGCGATGGGCGGCCAGCCCTGGCAGGATCTGACGCTCTGGGAAGACGTCGTGCTCTCGCAAGGCGCTCCCTTCTACAAGAAGGCGCTCGTCGATCTCGATCAGTCGACGCTGACTTCGCCGCAAATGGTCAAGGTCTTCGACACGGTCCGCAAGATTCAAGGCTACTTCGACTCGGGCCGTACCGGTCGTGACTGGAACCTCGCCACGGCGATGGTGATCAACAACAAGGCCGGTATGCAGTTCATGGGCGACTGGGCCAAGGGCGAGTTCGCCAACGCGGGCAAGAAGTCGGGCACGGACTATATCTGCGCGGCCGTGCCGGGCACCGAGAAGGCCTACACGTTCAACGTCGATTCGTTCGTGTTCTTCCAGCAAAAAGGTCAGAAGAGCGCGACGCCCGGCCAGCTCGCGATGGCCAAGACGATCATGAGTCCCGCATTCCAGGAGCAGTTCAGCCTCTATAAAGGCTCGATCCCGGTGCGCCTCGGCGTGTCGATGGCCAAGTACGACGACTGCGCGAAGAAGTCGTACGCGGATGAGCAAACGGCAATCAAGTCGGGTGGCTATGTGCCGTCGCTCGCGCACGGCATGGCGCAACCCGATGCTGTCGCGGGTGCGATCACCGACGTCGTGACGAAGTTCATGAACTCGCAGCAATCGTCGGCCGACGCCGTCAAGGCGCTCGCGCAAGCAGCGAAGACGAAGTAAGCGAAGGCTGCGCTCAAGCGCGGCGCGCTGAAGTCCGGCGCGCCGCTCTCAGCATCACCTACGCCGGGCGCCGCATTGCCGCGCAAATGCAGGCGCGTACCGGCAGGCAAGATTAGGAGTCGAGTAGTGGCTGCCTCTCTTAGCGACAAAGGCAACAAGATGGCACACACGTATCGTCGTTCATCGTCGTTTTCGGCGGTGGCCGATCGCTGGATCCCCAAGCTCGTTCTGGCGCCCAGCATCGTCATCAGCCTCGTTTTCATTTACGGTTTCATTGCTGTCACCGGCTATTTGTCGCTCTCGAAGTCGCGGCTGATGCCCAATTACACGTTCGCGGGCCTCGACCGCTATACGGAGCTCTTCAATAACGATGTCTGGTGGACGTCGGCCAAGAATCTTGGCTGGTTCGGTATTCCGTTCATCGGGATTTGCGTAGGGCTCGGTCTCTTTCTCGCGATCCTGCTGGATCAGAAAATTCGCAACGAAGGCGCGCTGCGCGCGATCTTCCTTTATCCGATGGCGCTGTCGTTCATCGTGACGGGTACCGCCTGGCAGTGGATTCTCAATCCGGGGCTGGGACTCGAAAAAGTCATGCACGACTGGGGCTTCGCCGGCTTCTCGTTCAACTGGATCGGCGATCCGGACAAGGCGATCTTCTGCATCGTCATCGCCGCCGTCTGGCAATCGACCGGGTTCGTCATGGCGCTGTTTCTGGCCGGCTTGCGCGGTGTCGATGCGGAGATATTCAAGGCGGCCCAGGTCGACGGCGCTTCGCTGCCGACGATCTATCGCAAGATCGTCATTCCGAGCATGCGTCCGGTCTTCTTTTCGGTGCTGCTGATTCTTTGCCATATCGCCATCAAGACGTTCGATCTCGTGGTCGCACTGACAGCGGGTGGTCCGGGCACTTCATCGTCGCTGCCCGCCATCTTCATGTACACGTTCTCGTTCAATCGCGGACAGCTGGGTGTCGGTGCCGCGTCGTCGATGATGATGCTCGCAACGGTCGTGGCCGTGCTCGTGCCGCTCATGTACATGGAATCGAGGAGCACCCGCAATGCAGCCTAAGATGACTGTGAGTCGTGCCGTCATTTACGCGGCCCTGATTCTTTTCGCGCTTTACTTCCTGTTCCCGATCTACGTCATGCTGTCGACGTCGTTCAAGGACATCACGGAGCTGCGCACGGGTAACCTGCTCACGCCGCCGATGCACTGGACGTTCGCGCCCTGGGTGAAAGCATGGAGCGAAGCCTGTACGGGCGTGCGCTGCGACGGCATGCAGCCGTTCTTCATGAACTCGATCCGCATGGTCATTCCGGCCGTGCTGATCTCGTCGATCGTCGGCGCATTCAACGGCTATGTCCTCACGCATTGGCGTTTTCGCGGCGCGGACGGCCTTTTCACGATGCTGCTCGTCGGCTGCTTCATCCCGTTCCAGACGATCTTGCTGCCGATGGCGCGTCTGCTCGGCTTCGTCGGGATCTCGAATACGATCACGGGCCTCGTCTTCGTTCACGTCGTCTATGGGATCGCCTTCACGACGATGTTCTTCCGCAACTTCTACGTGGGCGTGCCGGCCGAACTCGTCAAGGCCGCGCGGATCGACGGCGCGGGATTCTTCATGATCTTCACGCGCATCCTGTTGCCGGTATCGCTGCCGATCTTCATGGTCTGCGTGATCTGGCAGTTCACGCAGATCTGGAACGACTTCCTGTTCGGGATCGTGTTCTCCGGCGTCGATTCGATGCCCATCACGGTTGCGTTGAACAACCTCGTCAATACGTCGACCGGTGTGAAGGAATACAACGTCGATATGGCCGGAGCGATCATCGCGGCCTTGCCGACGCTTCTCGTCTATGTGATCGCAGGGCGCTACTTCGTGCGCGGATTGACCGCTGGCGCGGTCAAGGGCTGAGGTCGACAGACTTCGCGCCCGAGGGCGCGACAGCCTGCCCACTCACGAAGAGCAACGCTTATTCGCAAGCAGCAATGCAGATTAAAGGATTCTCAGCATGGCAAGCCTTTCCATCCGCGACGTATACAAGACTTACCCGAACGGCGTTCCCGTCCTGAAGGGCGTCGACATCGAGATCGAGGACGGTCAGTTCCTGATTCTCGTGGGCGGCTCGGGTTGCGGCAAATCGACGCTGCTCAACATGATCGCCGGGCTCGAGACGGTCACGAAGGGAGAGATCCGCATTGACGACAAGGTCGTCAATAACCTGTCGCCGAAGGATCGCGACATTGCGATGGTCTTTCAGTCGTATGCGCTTTATCCCTCGATGACGGTGCGCGACAACATCTCGTTCGGTTTGAACATCCGCAAGGTGCCCAAGCGCGAGCAGGAACAGATCGTCGAACGCGTTTCCCAGATGCTGCAGATCGACCATCTGCTCGATCGCAAGCCCGGGCAATTGTCGGGCGGTCAGCGTCAGCGCGTTGCAATGGGCCGCGCGCTGGCGCGGGACCCGGTCATGTTCCTGTTCGACGAGCCGCTTTCCAACCTCGATGCGAAGCTGCGCATCGAAATGCGCTCGGAAATCAAGCTGCTGCATCAGCGTCTCGGGACGACGATCGTCTACGTGACACACGATCAGATCGAGGCGATGACGCTGGGCGACCGCATTGCCGTCATGAAAGACGGTATCGTCCAGCAGTTCGGGGCCCCGCAGGACATATACGATTCGCCTTCGAATCTCTTCGTCGCCGGCTTCATCGGCGCGCCGCCGATGAACTTCATCGAGGGCAAACTCGTGGAGCAGGGCACTGGCGTCGGTATCGAACTCGATACGGGCGTGAGCCGAGGCGTATTGAATCTGCCGTTCGACTTGGCGCGTGTGAAGAGCTCCGTCGGCCAGAAGGTGATTCTCGGTCTGCGCCCCGAACGGATTACCGATGCGCGCCACGCACACAATGGTTCCGGAGAGGGGTTGCAGCAGGTCGAAGTCAAGATCGACGTGATCGAGCCGACGGGCCCCGATACGCTCGTCTTCGCACAGGTCAACGGCAAGCGGACGGTGAGCCGGGTGCATCCGGCATCGAATCCTCAGCCGCTTTCGAATATGACCCTGCTCTTCGATGTCTCGAAGGCGGTGCTGTTCGACCCGGCCACGGAAGCGCGCATCGCTTGATGCTCGGGCGTAGCTTGCGCGTCGCGATGTTCGCGGTTCACGCCGCGCCACACATCCTCCACCTCACCACCCCCACCCGACCGAAC
>CBJLAJ010000089.1:0-21851 GCA_966421005.1 uncultured Paraburkholderia sp. | reverse complement strand
TCGACCCAGTCTTGTTCAGAGACGCAACGCTCGACGTTCAATCGCGCTTTCCAGAACGGGCGGATCCCGGCCTCGCCCGCGCCGCCGATGTGAAGCACATGACCGGGCTCGAGCGGGCGAACATTCCGGAAGATGCTGCGCGGCGGGAGCGTATGGCCGAAGCAGAAGAAGTCGTCGACGCCGATTTCGTCGATGTCGAACCTGTGATCGGGGAGCGCCTGCAATCCGGCGATTGCCTCGTGGATCTCCATATTGCGCGTGGCGAGCGTTTCGAATTTTCGTCCCCCGCCGCCGCGCAAGACGCCAACCGCGTACTCGCCGGCCAGGCGATCGACGAGCCCTGGGTACCGATGCAAGTTCATTCGCTGGCCCCCATGCAGGTTCTGAGTTTCTCGAGCCCGCGGCGCACCCAGGACTTCACTGTACCGAGCGGCACGGCAAGCGTTTCGGCGATTTCCCCATGGCTCGCGTCGCGCAAGTAGGCGAGCGCCACCGCCTGCCGCTGACGGGCATCCAGCCGACCCATGCAGTACGCCAGCCGCCGCGCTGACTGGCTCAGCAGCGCGGCATTGGCGGGATCGCGAGTGTCATCGGCAAGGCTTTCGTCGAAGGCATCGCTCCATTCCGCAAAACCGGCGAACCCGGCGGCTGCATCCGTTCGGCCGACGTGCTGCCGGCGCAGGCAATCGAGCGAACGATTGCGCACGATTGCACTCATCCAGGTGAGCGGCGCCGAAAGATTTTCCCGGTATTCGCCCGCATGGCGCCAGATATTGACGAACGATTCCTGCAAGGCTTCCTCCGCCCATTCCCGCTTCACCAATATACGCAGCGCGACGCCAAACAGTTTCGCTGCCGTGAGCTCATAGAGCGCGCGCATTGCCGCGGCATCTTCGCGGGCGACGCGCCCGATCAGCGTGGCGAGCACGGAGGGCGTCGGTTCGGCGGGCGTGGACGTGGTCATAGGCTGCAGGGGCCGTCGCGGGCGTTGCGGGCTATCTTACGTTACGCGCTTCGTTCGCGGCGAGTGTGTCGGCAGGCCGGCCGCGGCTCGGCCGAGCATCATCCGGGTATCAACCGCGAACGAGCACCACGAGCAGCAAGTCCTCGCGATGAGCAGGCTTGAACGTGATTTGCTCATAGACGACGCGCCCTGCGGCAGGATGATCGAATTCACGCCGGCCGACTTCGCGTTCGCCAACGTCCTGCGACGCCCAAAAGCGCGCGAAGTCCTCGCTTTCGCCGACGAGCCCGTCGATGAGGGCACGCGTGGGCGCGTCGTTCAGATGCCGGATCGAATCGGCGCGAAACTGGGCGACGAGGCGGCGCGCGCGCGTTTCCCAATCGACGATCAACGTGCGCGCCGCCGGTACCGTAAACGTGAAGCGCAGCAAGTTGCGCTCGCGTGCCGCGTCCTGCGGCGCGCCGTCGAGCCAGCCGACGAAAAGCGCTGCCGCGGGAGCGTTCCAGGCCAGCGCGTTCCATTGCCGATCGAGCACATAAGCGGGTGTATCGAGATGGCCTACCGTCGCGAGCAGCGCGGCGGGGGCATCCGCGGCGGCGGGCGCCGGCTCGGCAGGATCGCGTTCTCCGGCAAGCTCGAACAGATAACCCCGCTCGGCGCGGGTGAGCTGCAAGGCCACGGCAATGCGTGCGAGCGCATCGGGCGATGCCGAGACGGGCCGTCCTTGCTCGATCCAGGTGTACCAGGTCGGGCTCACGCCGCATAGTTGCGCGACTTCCTCGCGCCGCAGTCCCGGGGTGCGGCGGCGTGGGCCGGGCGGCAGCCCCACGGCCTGGGGCGAAAGACGCTCCCGATGGGCGCGGATGAACTCGCCGAGCGCCCGTGCGGGCGTATCGCCGAGCGGCCCCGCATCGGCGGCGGACGACAGCGGCGATGGCGAGGTGGCGCGCTCAGGCGAGGGCGGTCGATCGGTCGTATTGGCCATCTTCGATTCGTACACAGGATTGCGCCAGGCCGGCTTCGGGCCGGCTCGCGATCCGTTGCGCAGAGCGCATCGGCGGGGCGATCCGGGCCGAGCCGGGTGGATCGGATACCAGGATAAATGCTTGTCTTGTACCGGTACCTCGGTAACCGTATTGTAGCGTCAGATATGACGCCCGGGCGAGTGCCATGGGTGTTGCCAGCCCGCGCGGACGAAGCCGCCACATCGTCCGAACCTCTTTTACGCTTCAAAGGAGTTGCCGCAATGAAACACCATGAACAGGTTGCCGATGCATTCGGCTCGACAGCTGCTGCGTACCTCGTCAGTCAAAGCCATGCGAGCGGTGCCGATCTGCAGACACTGGCCGGCGAACTCGCGGCGACGCCGGGTGGCAACGTGCTCGATCTGGGGTGCGGCGCGGGCCATGTGAGCTTTGCGGTGGCGCCGCATGCGGCCACGGTGACAGCCTACGATCTTTCCACGCAGATGCTCGAGACGGTTGCCGCGGCGGCGCGCGAGCGCGGACTCGACAGTATCCGGACGCAGCAAGGCGCCGCCGAAGCGCTGCCGTTCGCCGATGCATCGTTCGATTGGGTCTTGAGCCGGTTCAGTGCGCACCATTGGCACGATGTGCCACGCGCGCTCGCCGAGGTCCGCCGCGTGTTGAAGCCCGGCGCGCGGGCGATTTTCGTCGACGTGGCCGGCGCCGACCATCCGTTGCTCGACACCTATCTGCAAAGCGTCGAGCTCATGCGCGACGCGTCGCATATACGCGACTACCGCGCCGACGAATGGCTGGCCTTTTTCGAAGAGGCGGGCTTCGCAGCGTCCGTGCGCGAGCGCTGGCGGTTGCCGATGCAGTTCGATCAATGGGTGGCGCGCATGCGCACCCCGGAGGCCCGCGTGGCGGGGATTCGCTCGCTCTGGCAGGCGGCGCCCGACGAAGTACGCGAGTACTTCGCCGTTGCGGACGACGGTTCTTTCGAGATCGACGTCCTGATGATCGACGCGCGATAGATCCGGCCACCAGACCGCCTTGCGACGTGAACAGGTCCTAGATCATCGCCGCATTCATCGCCGCATATCGGTGCGCCCAGGTCTCATGCCAGCCGGCCAATTGCGCGGCTGGCATCGGCGAACCGACGAACGCGCCCTGGGCGATTTCGCAGCCCATCTCGAGCATGGCCTTCCAGTCATCGATGTCGTCGATACCTTGCGCCACCGTGCGCATGTTGAGCTGGCGCGCGAGCGACAGCGTGGCTTTGACAATGGAGCCGAGCGACGAGTCGCGGCTCGCGCCATGCACGAAGCTGCGCTCGAGCTTGAGCTCGTCGAACGGAATGTCGCGCAGATGCGCGAGCGCCGCGTCGCCGGTGCCGAAGTCGTCGATCAGGAGGCTGATGCGCTTCAAGCGCAGGCGCGTCAGGATGTCGAGCGAGATGAGGCGGTTGCGCTGGATGCGCGTCTCGGTGATCTCGAGCACGAGCCGCGACAGCGGAAAGCCGGCCGCATTCGCCGCATCGACGATGAAATCGGGAAAGTCGAGCGAAGCGAGATCGTCCATCGAGAGATTGATCCCGACCCGGAAGTCAGGGCCGAGCGCGCGCCATTGCAACGCTTCGTTAAGCACGCCGGGCAGCAGGCTGCGCGTGATGTCTTCCACGATGCCGTGCTGCTCCGCCATCTTGAGAAAACGTCCGACGAGCACGAGCCCATCGCGCGGATGCTGCCATGCGATGAGCGCTTCGACGCCTGTTACCTCTCCCGTTGCGAACGCGGCCTGCGGTTGATAGCACATCACGATCTGCCCCGCGGCGATGGCGGCGCGCAATTCGTCGGCCGAGTAGCTGGGCGCATCGTTCGCGCTGACCGTCGCGCTCGGTGCCTCGGTGGCGAGGCGCTGCTGCAATTGCTCGCGCGTGGCCGGCTTCGCGAGCGAACCCAGCACGCGCAGCCCGCGCGAGTAGGCGAGTTTCTCGGCGCTTTTCAGCACGCGCAGATCTTCGCCGCTCACGAGCACGACTTGTCCATCGTAGCCGCGCGCGACGAGCTGGCGTAAAAACTCGACGCCATCCATCTCGGGCATCTGCAAGTCCGTGAAGACGACGTCGATCTCATGGTCTTCATCTTCGAGCGCGGCGAGCGCGTCTTGCGCATGCTCGTACGGCAGTATCTCCTCGTAGCCGAGCTGCGTGAGCTGGCGCACGAGCACCTTCAGGACGAAAGGTTCGTCGTCGACCACCAGGATCTTTCGCTGCTTGGTGGGGTCGGTCATGCAATTCACCGTTATCAATGAATGAGTGAAGCGGGCGAGGCCAGGACGGTGCGCTCGGCAAGCGTCAGGACATCGCCGTTACGGAAAGGAAAAGACGTAGTTTCTCGATCAGCGTATTGCGATCGAACGGTTTGACGAGAAAGTCGACCGCGCCCGCTTTCAGGCTCTCGACAACGATGGCGCGTTCGCTGTGGCCGGTGACCATCACGATAGGCACATGCGCGAACTGCGCGATCGATTTGATTGCGCGCGTCGCCTCGACACCGCTGGTGTCGGGCAGGCCGACGTCCATCAGCACGAGATCGGGTTTCATCTCCCACATCTTCGACTGCGCTTGCTCACCGGTGCCCGCGAACGCGAGCTCGAGGTTCTGCCCCGAGAGCAGCCGTGCCAGCAGTTTCTGCTGGAATTCGTCGTCTTCGACGATGAGCACTTTGGGCCGATCCATTTGCGGCGCGGGGCTCGCGGGAGCCTTCGGCGCAGCCGCCTTGGGGGCGGCGCTGACGGCAGAGGCGCCAGCCCCCTGCGTCTCCTCAAAGAACCAGGCCGGGTGAGGTGTGCCGGCAGCCGGTTGTGCGCTCGCCTGCGGCGTTGCGGCGACAGCGGCATGGGCCGAGGCACGCACGGGCCGCGCGGTTGCAGGCTGTCCCGGCGCCGCGCGCAGCCATGCCTCACCGGCGCGATTTTCCGTGCGCATGAGCCGCAGCGCCTGATGCACGGTCATGCGAATACGCGGCGCATCGTTCGTCGCCGGCCAGAACAGCACGTAGTCGTCGAAGTGTTCCTTGCGGCACAACTCGTATGCCGTGTGAAGGTCGCGCGAATTGCACAGCAGCACGGTGCGGTGCGGCACCGTATGCACCGTCGTGCCAAGCCGGTATAGACCAAGGTAGTAGCGCTGCGCGGCTTCGAGCGTATCGAACGCGAGCACGAGCACGGCCGGGCGGTACGTTTCGAAATCGGCGACGGCGGATTCCGGTTTGACGGACAAACGGACGGTGCCGAAATCGTCGGCGAGCAGCTTTCCGACCAGCTCGGCGTCGGCGACGGCTTCGGACGCCACGAGAATCGAGGCGTGTTCGCAAGAGAGATCGGCTTCGTTCAACATCGTTGAGCCCCTGTCGATTTATTTCAGTTCTGCCGCGAGCAATTGCTCCAGCGTGTCTTCCACGGCCGCAAGTGCCGTATCGAATTGATTCGCCCAGTTGGCCAGCGTCGCGAGATCGCCCGCCTTGCCGGCGTTTTCGAGTTCGGCGCACAAATCGCCGAGCGCCATTGCGCCGACCGAGCGCGATGACGACTTGAGCTTGTGAGCGATGGCGCCCGCTTCGCGCCCGCGTCCGGCATCGCAGTGCGTGCGCAGCTCGGCGGCCAGCTTGCCGACGGATTGCTGATAGTCGGACAGCAATTCGCGCACGATGTCCGGATCGTCGCCCACGATGCCCTTGAGTATTTCGACATCGACAGCCGTGGCGGTTTGAGCCGCGCCGGGTGCTTCCGACGCGGCCGCGGGCACCGGCATCGGCACCATTGCATCGGGTGCGCGAAAGTGAGCTTCGAGCACGGCTTGCAACCGGTTGAGCTGGAGCGGCTTGGTGAGATAGCCGTCCATGCCGACCGCCTGCACGCGCTGCGCCTCGCCCTGAACCGCATTGGCTGTCAAGGCGACGATCGCCAGCCGGGTGCCGGCAGGCTCTTCGCGGCGGATCGTCTCGACGAGCTCGTAGCCGTCCATCTCGGGCATGTGCAGATCGGTCAGCAGCAGCGCATAGCGATGAGCTCGCCACAGTGCGAGGGCCTCCTTGCCGTCGCTCGCGATCTCGGCTACATGCCCGAGCAAGCCGAGCTGACGCAGGATCACCTTCTGATTGATCGCATCGTCCTCCGCGACGAGGATCAGCCGGCCTTGTTCGCGCGCCTGCGCGACCGACAGTACCGGGCCGGAGCGCTCGATGCGTGCCTGGCCGCGCCCCAGTGACGTCGCGTGCACGCCAAAGCGGCTCACGGCCACCGCTTCGGTTTCGACATCGAACGGCAGTCGTACCGTGAATGTCGACCCTCTCCCGACCGTGCTCTCGACGGTCACGGTGCCGCCCATGAGATCGACGAGCCGCCGGCAGATCGCGAGGCCGAGCCCCGTGCCGCCGAAGCGGCGCGTAGTCGAGGCTTCGGCTTGCGTGAAGGGCTTGAAGAGCTTCGGCAAGGTCTCCGCGGAGATGCCGATGCCGTTGTCGGCAATGGCGAACGAGACTTCGACGCGGCCGGCTTCCAGCGGCGCGGCGGTGACGCGCACCGACACGCTGCCCGGTGTGTCGGGCCGACCGCCCGAGAACTTGATGGCGTTGCCGACGAGGTTGTTGAGCACTTGCCGCAGCCGCGTATCGTCCGACAGCACGGCGCGCGGGATGTCGGGCGCGACGAATTTCGAGAGTTTGACGCCCGCCCGCTCGGCCACCGGCGTGAGTGACTGGCACAGTCCGTCGGTCAAATGGGCGAGGCAAACCGGCACGCATTCGATATGCAGACGTCCCGCCTCGATCTTCGAGAAGTCGAGAATGTCGTCGATGAGCGTCAAGAGCGCATTCGCCGATTCGCGAATCGTCGTGATCATGTCGCCCTGATCGGCCGTGAGCCCCGTTTGCGCGAGCACCTCGGTCATGCCGATCACGCCGTTCATCGGCGTGCGGATCTCGTGGCTCATCGCGGCGAGGAAAGCGCTCTTCGCACGCGAGGCGGCCTCGGCTTCGGCGCGCGCCTGTTCGAGCTGCTGCGTCGCCAGCCGGCTTTCGGTGACATCGCGCGCGGTCGCATAGATGAGTCCGTCGAGCTCGATGGCTTTCCACGCGAGCCAGCGTACGCTGCCGTCCTTGCACAGGTAACGGTTTTCGACGTTCTCGATCGGTTCGCCCGGCGCGCGGCGCTCGATTTCCGCGACTGTCGCGGCGCGGTCGTCGGGATGCACGAATTCGATGAAAGGTCGCGCGAGCAGCTCCTCGTTCGACCAACCGAGCACCGTCGTGAAGGCCGGGTTGACGCGCTTGAAATAGCCCCCCGGGTTCGCGTCGGTCAGACAGATGAGGTCGAGCGAGAGATCGAAGAAGCGGTCGCGCTGCGTTTCGGCTTCCTTGCGGCT
Organism: uncultured Paraburkholderia sp.; assembly: GCA_966421005.1. Taxonomy (GTDB): domain Bacteria; phylum Pseudomonadota; class Gammaproteobacteria; order Burkholderiales; family Burkholderiaceae; genus Trinickia. Next base: position 14,497 of record CBJLAJ010000089.1, on the reverse strand, counting down.
CGTGATGTCCTGCAGCATGACGAGCGCGCCCCAGGCGCCATCCATTTCATACGGTACGGCCGTCATTTCGCCAATGAACGCGGTGCCGTCGAGCCTCAGCCAGTTTGCTTCGCGCACGGGTGTCGCGATGCGCGAGCGCGACATACGGACGAGGCGCTCTTCGATCGTCGCGCGGCTGTCGGGATGCAGGAACTCCGTCAGCGACAGCCCACGTATTTGCGCGGCGGAATAAGCGCCGAGCGTCTGGAGCGCCTTCGGGTTGGCGAACGCAATCGTTTGCTCTTGAATGAGCACGACAGCGTAGGGCGAGAGTTCGATCAACTGCCGATAGCGCGCTTCGCTGTTCATGAGCGCTTCTTCGCTGGCCCGCTCGCGGCTCACGTCGCGAATCAGCGCGACGACGCCCGCCGATGTCGTACCGCGTCTTTCGACACGAACCTCGTAGACGGACGGCACCGGCGTTTCAAGCCGGAATATCGCGCTTTGCGCGCCACCGAGTGTCGCATCGCCAGCGAGGACCGCGGCCAGACGCTCGGCCTCGGCGGCGCGTCCCGGCGCGCAGTCGTCGCGGAAAAACGCCTGCGCCACGTCGGCCGGCGTGGCGTTGGCTGCTTGCTCGCCGGTCCAGCCGACGAGCGTCAGGAAGTGCGGATTGTGCCCATCGATACAGCCTTCGGCGGAAAAGCCGACCGCGGCATCGGGAATCGCCTTGAAGAGCGCTTCGGCACGCTCGACCTCATCGCGTGTGCGCGCAAGTGCTTCGCTCTCACGCGCCGACGACGCTTCGAGACGTTTGGCAAGCCGCCCCTGAACGAGCGCGGCACCGAGAATGAGCAGCGTCAGCACGACGCCCGCCACGACGAGCGCCGTCGTGCGTTGCCGAAATGCTTGCAGATATTCGGCATTCGAGAATCCGACCATCGTCACGACGGGGTAGTCGGCCAGACGCTCGTAGCTGAGCGTGCGCCCCACACCGTCATAGAAGCTGGCGGCTTCGAAGGTGCCGCGCGACGCGCGCATGAGCGCGATGCGCAACGGCGAGTGCGGGGGAATCGGCCAGTTGGTGTCGAAGTTGTAGTGCGTGCCCGTGCGACGGGCGCGCAGCACATAGTCGGTTGTCCCGATGACGGCGAACAGGCCGTCGCGGCCGATGCGCTTCGATTCGAGCAGCTCGGTGAAGACCGACGGCGGCACCGAGACGACCACCACGCCGACGAAGCGGCCCTGCGAATCGTTGATGCGACGCGACAACTGCACCGAGCGTTCGCCGCTCACACGATCGATGACTGGCTTGCTGATGAACAAACGCGAGCTGGGATCGTCCATGTGGATGCGATAGTAGTCGCGATCCGTATGGTCCATCGGCACGAAGCCATGGAAGGTCGAAGCGCGCAGGATGCCGTGCTTGTCGATGACGGCTACCTGGGTGAAGACATCGAGATCGACGAGGCCCGAATGGACGTAGTCTTCCAGCGGAAGCTCAGGCCCTTCGCGTTTCACGAGCCAGGTGACGACATCGGCGACCTGATTCGCCTCGCGCAAAACACGGGTGGTATGCGAGGCGAGCGCGCTGGCGAGCGCTTCGGTCTGCAGGCGCTCGCTATGGTGCTCCGCATTGAGGTTCCAGATCGAGAACGCACCCAGCGCGAGCCAAAGCGCGAAGACGAGTCCCAGCGCCGTCGCGAGATTGACGCGCGACGTGCGGCTTTTTTGCGCGTTCGACGATTGAATACGGGAGGCGTGGCTCATGATGGCGATCAGGTGGCTTCGAAGTTTTTATCGACCGAAACGCGCGCGAACTTTAATGCGGCGAAAAGCCTGTAAATCAGGGTCCGAAAAGCAGACCGGTCCGTCTTTAATCGAGAAGGCGAAAAAAAAGCCATACGGTTTCGCGTATGGCCTGGACGATCGGTTGAAAACGATTTTTGCGCTGGCGGCTCAGCCCGTATTGCGCAAACCGGCGGCAATGCCGTTGATGGTGAGGTGAATGCCGCGCCGCAACCGCGCATTCGAATCGCCGGCGCGATGGCGCTTGAGCAGTTCGACTTGCAGGTGGTTGAGCGGGTCGAGATAAGGAAAGCGGTTTTTGATCGAGCGCGCAAGCAGCGGATTCTCGGAAAGGCGGTCCTCCTTGCCCGTGATTTGCGCGAGTGCGACGCTCGTGCGTTCCCATTCGGCGACGATGCCGGAAAACACCTGCTGGCGCAGTTTCTTGTCTTCGACGAGCTGCGCATAGCGCGAGGCAACGGCGAGGTCCGTCTTTGCCAGCACCATGTCCATGTTCGAGAGCAGCGTCGAAAAGAAGGGCCAGTTCTTGTGCATCTTCTGAAGCGTCGCGAGCCGTCCTGCGCGCTCGGTCTCGCTCGCGGCCCCGTCGAGATAGGCGGCAACCGCGCTGCCGAAGCCGTACCAGCCCGTGAGCAACAGCCGGCACTGACCCCATGAGAAGCCCCAGGGAATTGCGCGCAGGTCTTCGATGCGGCGGTGCTTAGGGTCCTGCAGCTTGCGCGAGGCGGGCCGGCTGCCGATGTTCAGTTCCGCGATCTCGACGATGGGTGTCGCTTGGAAGAAGTAGTCCGTGAAGCCCGGCGTTTCATAGACGAGCGCGCGGTAAGCGGCCATCGCAGCATCGGAGAGCGTCTGCATCGTTTGTTCGCTCTCGGGCAGGCTTGCCGGCGTGTCGCCGTGCGGTAGCAGCGAGGCCTCGAGCGTCGCCGCGACGACCGTTTCGAGATTGCGCCGGCCGATCTCGGGGTTGGCGAACTTGCTGCCGATCACCTCGCCTTGCTCGGTCAGGCGGATTTGGCCGTCGACCGTGCCCGGCGGCTGCGAAAGAATCGCCTGATAGGTCGGGCCGCCCCCGCGGCCTACCGTGCCGCCTCGGCCGTGAAAGAGCCGCAGCCTGACGCCGCGTTCCTTGAACAGCGCGACGAGTGCGAGCTCGGCGCGGTAAAGCTCCCAGTTCGATGTCAGGAAACCGCCGTCCTTGTTGCTGTCCGAGTAGCCCAGCATGACCTCCTGCTCGCTGCCTTGATGCGCGATGAGCACATCGAGCCCCGGCAGTTCGAAGTACTCGCGCATGATGACAGGTGCGTTGCGCAGGTCGGCGATCGTCTCGAAAAGGGGGATCACCATGAGCCCGTTGCGCGCGCTCGCGTGCTTCGCCGCAAGCGTGCCTTGCAGCAAGCCGGTTTCCTTCTGGAGCAACAGCACCTCGACGAGGTCGCTGACCGTCTCCGTATGCGAAATGATGTAGTTGCGCACCGCCCGCTCGCCGAACCGCTCGCGCATCACGCGCGCCGTCTCGAGCACGCCGAGTTCGCTGCGCACGAGCGGCGAATACTCGAGATAGGGCGAGCGCAGCAAGCGCGGTTGCTCGAGTTCCGTGAGCAGGAGGCGCAACTTGTCGGCTTCGGGCAGCCCCGCGTAATCGGCGTGCACGCCCGCGTGCTTGAACAGCTCGGCGATGACTGCTTCATGCACGTCCGAGCTTTGACGCAAGTCGACGCTCGCCAGGTGAAAGCCGAATACCTCGGCCGAGCGCACGAGCGGGGCGAGCCGCGGCGCGATCAGCGTGCCGCCGTGATGCGCTTCGAGCGACTCGACGAGCACGTTCAGATCGCGCAGGAATTCTGCGGCGTCGGCATAGGGCGTGGCGCGTATGGGCGGCGCGCCGTGGCCGGCGCTGCGCAGCGACACGGTGCCTTCGCCGAGCCGCACGCGCACGCTCGCGGCAAGCCGCGTGTAGACGCCGATCAGCGCGCGGCGATAGGGCTCGTCCACGCGGTGCGGCGATTGATCGGGCGAAGCCTGGGCAAGCGTCTTCAACGCCTCGCTGCAGCCGGCGAGCATATTCGAGACCGACAGCTCGGCGCCGAGCGCATGCACTTCTTCGAGATAGTGTTCGAAGATGACCGTGGCCTGACGCGCGAGCGCATGCTCGAGCGTCTCGGCCGTGACATTCGGATTGCCGTCGCGATCGCCGCCGATCCAGCTGCCCATCTGGAAAAACGCCGGCAGGCGCGTATCGGGCGCGTATCGGTCGCCAAGCGCTTCTTCGATGTCGGAGTAGAGCGCCGGGATTTCGCGCAGGAACGTCGCGCGGTAGTACGACAGCGCGTTTTCGATTTCGTCGGCGACGGTGAGCTTCGAGTCGCGCAGCATGCGCGTTTGCCAGAGCGCCAGGACACGGGCGCGCAACAGTGCTTCGTTTTGCGCGCGTTCGCGCTCGGTGAGCGGCTGATCGCGCTCGGCCAGCAGCCGGGCGATGTCGTGCTGCGCATCGAGAATGCTCTTGCGCTGCACCTCGGTCGGGTGAGCCGTCAGCACGGGTACGATCAGTGCGTCGTCGAAAAAGCGCTTGAGCATGGCGGCGTCGATACCGCCCGAGCGCGTGAAACGCTCGAGCGCGTAGGCGACGGTGCCGGCTTGCGGAGCCGAGCCGGCGAGCGCGTGAATGCGGCGGCGCCGGTTGTGATGGCGGTCCTCTGCAATATTCGCGAGATGCGAGAAGTAGCTGAACGCCCGCACCACGCTCACGGTCTCGTCGGGCGTCAGTGCGTGCAGCTGTTTTTCGAGCGCGAGTGCCGCGCTGGGATCGTCTTCGCGCCGGAACTTGACGGCGTTCTGCCGAATCGTTTCGACGACGGCGAAAACGGCGTCGCCTTCCTGTTCGCGCACCACGTCGCCGAGCAGGCGGCCGAGATAGCGGATGTCCTGAAAGAGCGGCTGGTCCTTGTCTTCGCGCCCATCGCGGGCCTCGGTTCCGGGCTGCGCGTCGGCAGATGAAGGGGGCGTTGCCTCGTTGGGGCGGGCGGCGTGCGCCGGTCCGTTAGACGTCACGGTGGTGTCCTCAGTGAAGCCAGAGTCGATGAAGTGGCGGTGGTCTCGTCATACGAAAACGAAACCCCTGACAGCAAAACTGACAAAACGGCGCCCAAGCCTTCGCGGCGTGCGCTTGTGGCGCAACGCACGTCCCGATGCCGGCGCCGCGCTGTGGAGCGCGGCCGCTTTCCGGCCGGCGCGAAAAATGGGGCAAGGCGTGCGTGCTACCATTCTTCGATGTTCGATCCCGTCATTCGAAATACCGATCAATGAATTCCGAGACGCATTTTCCCGCATCGCCCAGCACGCTCGTCATTGCCTCCCGCGAGAGCCGTCTCGCGATGTGGCAGGCCGAACACGTGCGCGATGCGCTGCACAAATTATATCCATCTTGCGAGCTACGAATTCTCGGAATGACGACGCAAGGCGATCGGATACTCGATCGCACGCTCTCCAAGATCGGCGGCAAGGGGCTTTTCGTCAAAGAACTGGAGACCGCGCTGGCCGACGGACGGGCCGATCTGGCCGTTCATTCGCTCAAGGATGTGCCGATGGACCTGCCTCCGGGCTTCGCGCTGGCCGCCGTCATGGAGCGTGAAGATGCGCGCGATGCGTTCGTATCGAACGACTACGCGAGCCTCGACACGCTGCCGCCCGGCAGCGTGGTGGGCACCGCGAGTCTGCGGCGCGAAGCCATGCTGCGCCTGCGTTATCCGCATCTCGTCGTCGAGCCGTTGCGCGGCAATCTCGATACGCGGCTCGCGAAGCTCGATCGCGGTGACTACGCGGCCATCATTCTTGCCGCGGCCGGTCTGAAGCGGCTGGGTCTCGGCGACCGTATCCGCGCGCTGATCGATACGAGCGAGAGCCTGCCGCTGGCAGGGCAGGGGGCGCTGGCCATCGAGGTTCGCGCCGATCGCGCCGAGCTCGCCGCATGGCTCGCGCCGCTCGATCATCGGCCGACGGCGCTCGCCGTCCAGGCTGAGCGGGCCGTCTCGCGAAATCTCGGCGGCAGCTGCGACGTGCCGCTTGCCGCGCATGGCGACTGGCAAGCCGGCAGCTTGCATCTGGCCGGTTGCGTGTCGATGCCGGACGGCTCCCGCACGGCCGCGGCCGATGTCGCCGCGCCGGTCGCCAACGATGCCGAGGCGCTGGCGCTCGGCCGACAGCTGGCTGACGCGCTCGAATTGCAGGGTGCGCGCGAGATCATCGCGGCGCTGACGGCGCAAAGCGGCGGCGAGTCTGCCGTTTGAGCCCGGGCGCCGCTCAGATGACCGGTCCCGTTTCGGGCTCGCAGGGCGGCGAACAACCCGCCGCCGATTCCGCCGGGCGTCGCGGCGCATTCACGGCCGTCCTCACGCGTCCCGCCGGGCAGTCGGCCGGGCTTGCCGCGCGACTGGCGCAAGATGGCGTCGAGACATTCGAGTTCCCGCTTATCGACATCGCGCCCGTCGAGGACACGGCGCCGTTACGCGGCATGCTGGCATCGCTCGAGCGATATGCGCTCGTCGTCTTCGTCTCGCCGAACGCGATCGACCACGGACTGGCTGCGCTTGGCGGGCCCTGGCCGAAGGGTGTGCCGGCAGCGGCCATCGGGCCGGGCAGCGTCGCGGCGCTCGCGCGGCACGGCCTTGCGGCGCCGGCGGTCGAGGTGATCTGCCCCGCCGGTGCCGAAGCGGGCCACGCCCAGTCTCGGAACGATGGCGACGATGCCGCAAACCAGCGTTTCGATTCCGAGTCGCTCTGGGTCGCGCTCGAAGCAAGGTTTGGCGAACACGGGTTGGCCGGCAAGCGCGTTCTGATCGTGCGCGGCGACGGGGGGCGCGAATGGCTCGCCGAGCGTCTGCGCGCGGCGGGCGCGAGCGTCGAGACCGTGGCCGCATACCGGCGTCGCGTGCCGCAAGCCGGCTCGGATGCCTGGTCGCGCGTGCGCGCATTATTGGCGGGCGCGTCGCATGCGTGGCTCGTGACGAGCTCCGAAGGCTTGCGCAATCTCGATACGATGGCCCGCGCGCAGTTGTCCGCAGCCGAACTCGCGGCGCTCCGGCATGCGCCGCTCGTGGCCCCCCATCCGCGCATCGCCGAGACGGCGCGGGCATTGGGTTTTGATACGATTACACAATCCGGCCCCGGCGATGAACGTATCGCCGCCGCCTTGCGCGCCATTTCGGCATCGTCTCGCGCATCCCTCGATCAACCGGCTTCGGCCTCTTTTTCGGCTCCATTGCGCATGACTGACTCGAACCAGGATTCCACGAACCCCGCCGAGCATACGGCTTTCACCCAGCCGCAGGCTGGCGCGTTCGTCTATGACGAGCCGAAGCGGCGCCGCGGTGGCGGCGCGTTGCTGCTTTGGATCGTCGTGCTCGCCGTGGTCTGCGCGACGGGTATCGGCGCCTATGCGCTCAACCGCAAGGTCGACCGCCTCGACGCACGCGTGGCGGCACGCCAGCAGGCCCTCGACGCTCAAGCGGCCGAGCTGCGCGTGAAGATCGATCAGGCGCTTGCCACCGTCCATCAGATCGATGCGCAGTTCGCGCAACTGCAAGGCAAGCTCGCCGATGCGCAGACGGCCCAGCAGGCACTGCAAAAGCAGTACGAGGATCTGGCGCGCAACCGCGACGACTGGACCTTCGCCGAAGTCGAACAGATGCTGTCGAGCGCGAGCGAACAACTGCAACTGACCGGTAATACGCAGCTGGCTCTCTTCGCGCTGCAAAGCGCGGATACGCGGCTGGCGGCACTCGCGAGCCCGCAAGCGATGCTGATGCGCCGCGCCATCGCGCAAGACATCGACAAGCTGAAGGCGACGCCTTCGGTCGATCTCACGGGCCTCGCCATCAAGCTCGATGACGCGATCTCGCAGGTCGATTCGCTGCCGTTGCTCGGCGAGGCGCACGTGGCCCGCCCCGCAGCGGCAAGCGGCGTGCCGGCCGCGGCTGGCGCGAGCGCCGCGGCTGCCGGCGAGCCGCGCTGGAAGGTCTGGTGGCGCGAGGTCTCGTCCGCGGTCGGCGTGGAGCTCAAGGGGCTCGTACAGGTGCGGCGGATCGACAATGCCGACGCGATGCTCAATACGCCCGAGCAAGGCGAATTCATTCGCGAAAACGTGAAGCTGCGGCTGCTGTCGGCGCGCCTCGCGCTGCTCTCGCGCAACCAGACGACGCTGAAGTCGGACCTGCAGGCCGCCGATGCGGCGCTCGGACGCTACTTCGATGGCGGGGCGAGGCGCGTGCAGTCCGTGCGCGCGCTCGTGAAGGAGGTGGATGCCGGCGCCGCATCGGTCGAAACGCCGAACATCAATACGAGCTTGCAGGCCGTGCACAACACCAAGAGCCGGGGGTAACCATGGCACTCAGGGGACTCTTGTGGCTGGCACTGCTTTTCGCGCTCGCGGCGGCGCTCGCGACAGTGGGACGTTTCGATGCGGGACAGGTGCTGCTCGTTTATCCGCCGTATCGGATCGATATTTCGCTGAATCTCTTCATCGTGTCGATCGTCGTGCTGTTCGGGCTGCTCTACGCGCTCACGCGGATCGTGCGAAACATCTGGCAAATGCCGCGGCGAGTGGCCGCTTACCGCGTACGCGCGCGGGAGGCCAAGGCGCATTCGGCGTTGCGCGAAGCCATCGGCAATCTCTATGCGGGACGTTTTTCGCGAGCTGAGAAAGCGGCGCGCGAGGCGCTGTCGAACCCGGCGAACAAGGGGGCCGGGGGGCTCGTCGCGGCCGTCGCGGCGCACCGCATGCGCGAGTACATGCGGCGCGACGAATGGCTCGCGGCCATCGATTCGCCGGACTGGCAGGATGCCCGGCTCATGGCCAGCGCGGATATGCGCGCCGATGGTCGCGATCCGGAAGGCGCGCTCGCAGCGTTGACCGAAATGCAGTCGCAAGGCGGCCGCCGTATTCACGCGCAGCAAATTGCCCTGCGCGCGCAACAGCAACTCAAGAATTGGGGCGAAGTCCTCAAACTCGTGAAGACGCTCGAAAAGCGCGAAGCGATCCATCCTGCCGTGGCGGTCAGGTTGCGCCAGCAGGCCGCCGAAAACCTGCTGCGCGATCGGCGGCACGACGCCGAGGCATTGTTGACGCTTTGGCACTCGCTCGCACCCGTCGAGCGGCAATCGCCGCGGCTTGCCGATCTCGCGGCCGAGCTGCTGATCGCACTGCAGCGGCACGACGAAGCTCGCAGGATCGTCGAAGAGGCGTTGCAACACAACTGGGATGCGCGCTTGCTCAGACGGTACCCCGATACGGCGGCCGAGGGCGACGCGCTGCCGTTGATCCAAAAGGCCGAAGCATGGCGCAAGACCCGCCCCGAAGACGCCGATCTGCTTTTCGCGCTCGGGCGCCTTTGCCTCAAGCAGCAGCTATGGGGCAAGGCACAGTCGTTCCTCGAGGCGGCGTTGCGGCTCGCGGGCGACAACGAGGCCTTGACGATCCGCACGCACCGCGCACTCGCGCGGCTTTTCGAACAGCTCGGCGATATGAGCCGGGCCCACGAACATTACCGGGCGAGCGCGCTTGCGATGAACGTCGTCTGAAACCTTACTTGTTGACGAGGCGCGCGGGCACGCTCAGGGCGAGCAGCGCGCCGAGCACCATGAAAGCGGCAAGCAGGTACATGCCCAGATCGTTGGCGCCGGTGGCTTGTTTGAGCCAGCCCATCGCGTAGGGGCCGAGAAAGCCGGCCAGATTTCCGAGCGAGTTGACCATAGCAATGCCGGCCGCCGCGCCGGCGCCGGCAAGAAACGCTGTCGGCAAGCTCCAAAAGAGCGGCAGCGACGTGATGATGCCGGCCGTCGCGAGCGTGAGTGCCACCATTGCCCAGCCCGTCTGATGGGCCCATGTCACTGACAGCACGAGCCCGATCGCGCCGGCGAGCGCCGGCAATGCGACGTGCCAGCGCCGCTCGCGGCGTTTGTCCGCGCTGCGCGCGACCAGCAGCATTGCAACGACGGCCGCGGCGAACGGAATCGCCGAGAGCAGACCGATGACGAAGGCATCCTTCACGCCGGTTGCCTTGATGATCGTCGGCAACCAGAAGCTCACGCCGTAGAGCCCGACGACGAAAGAGAAGTAGATCAGGCTCATGAGCCATACGCGCGGGCTCGTCAGCACGGCGCCGAGCTTGAGGTCTTCCTTGCCGGTCTCCTCCACTTCGATGTTGCGCGCGAGCAAGCGTTTTTCATCGTCGGTGAGCCAGCGCGCGTGGACGATACGATCGTCCAGCGCGACGAGCACCACGAGGCCCGCGACGATGGACGGCAGGCCTTCGAGCAGAAAGAGCCACTGCCATCCCGCCCAGCCGTTCGTGCCATGAAAGGCCTTGAGGATGTAGCCCGAAATCGGTCCGCCGACGACACCCGACAGTGCGACAGCCGTCATGAACCATGTGGTCATACGGCCGCGCCGGTTGGCCGGATACCAGTAGGTGAGATAGAGAATGATCCCGGGGAAGAATCCCGCTTCGGCGAGCCCCAGCAAGAAGCGCATGACATAGAACATGGCGGGCGTGGTGACGAACATGGTCAACGCGGAGATGACGCCCCACGTGATCATGATCCGAGCGATCCAGAGCCGGGCGCCGACGCGATGCAGAATCAGATTGCTCGGCACTTCGAAGATGAAGTAGCCGAGAAAGAAGATCCCGGCGCCGAGACCGTAGACCGCGTCGCTCAAATGCAGATCGGCTGCCATCTGCAGCTTGGCGAAACCGACGTTGACGCGGTCGAGATAGGCGACGAGGTAGCAGATCAGCAGCAGCGGCAAGATGCGCATCGAGACCTTGCGGTAGGTCGCTTCTTCGAAGCTCGATGCGGCGGCGTTATCGGGTGTCGAGAGCGGGTCCACGCCCGCGCGCGGTTGATTCATGATGTGTCTCCTCCAGTGCAGTGGGCATTGGCAACAGGCGGGAGCGGGCGCTCCCGTCCGATGCGGACCCCTTGTTGTTTGTGAGATGAACGAGATGAGCGGCGATACGGGAAAACCGATCAAACGCAGCGTCCGCCATCGACTTCAAGGCACACGCCCGTAATGAACTCGGCTTCGTCCGAGGCGAGATAGAGCGCGGCGTTTGCGACGTCCTGCGGTGTCGAAAAGCGGCCAAGCGGAATGCCGGCCAAAAAGCGTTGGCGATTGGCGGGCGTGTCTTCCATACCCATGAACTCCGATAGCAACGCCGTCTCGCCGATCACGGGATTCACGCAGTTTACGCGGATGCGTTCGCTGCCGAGCTCGGCAGCCAATGACTTGCTCGCGACGATGACCGCGCCCTTGCTCGCGTTGTACCAGACGAGTCCGGGGCGCGGACGTACGCCTGCCGTGGAGGCGATGTTCACGAACACGCCGCCGCCTTGCTGACGGAAGTACGGCACGAACGCCTGTACGCTCCAGAAGATGCTTTTCACATTGACGGCATGCACGCGATCGAACTCGGCTTCAGAGACGTCGAGGACGGGCTTGTTGCGGTGCGTCGTCCCCGCATTGTTGACGACGATCTGCACACTCTTGAAGTCTTCGAGCGCCGCTTCGCGCAGCGCTTGCCAATCGGAGAGCCGGGCGACGTCGCCGGCCACCGCGATGGCGCGTCCGCCCGCTAGCGCGATTTCGCTCGCGACGCGCTCCGCGGCCGCACCGTTCAGATCGTTGATGACGACATTCGCGCCTTCGCGCGCGAATGTCCTGGCGATTCCCTCGCCGAAGCCCGAGCCGCCGCCCGTGACGATGGCCGTCTTGCCGGTCAGTCGCATCATGTCTCCTGAATTTTTGTGTTTCGAGCGATAGTGCGCCGACGGCGCACGGCAGGCAAGGGGCAAATGCGAGTGAGGCATCGCGCCGGGCGACCTGGCGGCACGGCCGAAAGCCGTGCCGCGGCCGGACATGCGACGAAGCCCGGCTCAATGCTCAGCCGTGACGAATCGCGATCGTCTTGAGCGTCGTGAAGCCGTGCAGCGCTTCGAAGCCTTTTTCGCGCCCGAACCCGGAGTGTCCGGTACCGCCGAAGGGTAGTTCGACCCCGCCGCCCGCGCCGTAGTTGTTGATGAAAACCTGGCCGGCGCGAAGGCTTCGCGCGAGTCTCAATTGCCGCGCGCCGTCGCGCGTCCATACGCCTGCTACCAGCCCGTAAGGCGTGCTGTTGGCAAGCGCGACAGCATCGGCTTCGTCGTCGAAGGGCATGGCGGCGAGTATCGGCCCGAATATCTCCTCGCGCGCAATGCGGTGCGTGCGGGGAACGTCGGCGAGCAGCGTCGGCGGCTGGTAAAACCCGCTCGGATGGGCTTCGGGGAGCACCGAGCCTTGTCCTGCGACACGGATGCCGTCGCGCTTGGCCAGGGCCACGAATTCCGCGACGCGCTGCTGTTGCCGCGCGTTGATGAGCGGGCCGCAATCGGCCTCCGTCTGACCGGGACCCGAGCGCAACGCATCGAAAGCCGCCGCGAGGCGATCGACGAGCGGCTCGTAGATCGTGCGCTCGATCAGCACCCGCGAACCGGCGGAACACGTCTGGCCGGCATTCTGGAGAATGGCCGACATGAGCGTCGGCATGGCCGCGTCGAGATCGGCGTCGCCAAACACGATTTGCGGCGATTTGCCGCCCAGTTCGAGCGTGACGGGAGCGTAGTGCTCTGCCGCCATCTGCGCGACGAGCGCGCCCGTTCGCGGCGAGCCCGTAAACGAGATGTGATCGATGCCCGGATGGCGCGCGAGTGCCGCGCCGGCCTCGTCTCCGTAGCCGGTGACGACGTTCAGCGTGCCCGGGGGCAGGCCCGCCTCGACGGCGAGCGATGCCATGCGCAAGACCGACAGACAAGCATCCTCGGCGGGCTTCACGACGCAGGCATTGCCGGCTGCCAGCGACGCGGCGATGCTGCGTCCGAAGATCTGCATCGGATAGTTCCACGGTACGATGTGCCCGGTCACGCCGTGCGGTTCGCGCACCGTCAGCACTGTGTAGCCATTCTGATAAGGCAGCGTTTCGCCGTGCAGCTTGTCCGCGGCGCCCGCATAGAATTCGAAGTACCGCGCAAGCGCCGCGGCATCGGCGCAAGCCTCTCTGAGCGGCTTGCCCGTATCGCGCGCCTCGAGTTCGGCCAGCTCGTCGCGGCAGGTCGTGACGAGCGTCGAGAGGCGATACAACATGCGCCCTTTTTCCGCCGCGCTCAGCAAGCCCCACGGCCCCTGGAATGCTGCGCGCGCGGCAATCACGGCCGCGTCGATATCGGGGGCAGTGCCCCGCGCGATGCGCGAGAAGACCTGCCCCGTGGATGGGTTGACGACATCGATGGTTTCCCGGCTCGACGGCGTGATCCATTCACCGCCGACGAAGTGCTTCGCTTCCTCCATTCAAGGCTCCCAAGTTAGGTCCGAACCGTCAGTCGAAACGCAGTGAGCGTCGATTATCGCGCCGATCCCCGCAGCGCATCCGCCAAAGTGCGCGGATGCCGCTCGGCTATAATGGCGCGCAGCGCTTATGCCGGGGCCGCCGCGTGATGCGCGGCCGCCCGACGCTTTCCTTTCACTTCCCTCACGAGAACGTCATGAGTTTCAATCACGTCCCCCCGGGCAAGGATCTTCCGCAAGACTTCAACGTCATCATCGAAATTCCCGCGCAAAGCGATCCGGTGAAATACGAAGCGGACAAGGAACTGGGTTTGCTCGTCGTCGACCGCTTCATCGGCACGGGCATGCGCTACCCCGTGAACTACGGCTATATTCCTCAGACGCTTTCGGGCGACGGTGACCCCGTCGACGTCCTCGTCATCACGCCATTCCCTCTGATTCCCGGATGCGTCGTGCGTTCACGAGCGTTGGGAATGTTGCAAATGACGGACGAATCGGGCGTGGATGCGAAGCTCGTCGCCGTGCCGCACGACAAGCTGTGCCCGATGACGGCGCACATGAAATCGATCGATGATGTTCCCGCCTATTTGAAAGACCAGATCAAGCACTTCTTCGAACAGTACAAGGCGCTTGAAAAAGGCAAGTGGGTCAAGGTCGAGGGCTGGGCCGATATCGATGCGGCCCACAAGGAGATCGTCGACGGCGTCGCGAACTACAAGAAGTGATCCGACGTGCCGCGTGCGATCCGCGCGGCACGCTCGAGCACCGACGCCAGCGTGAGTTCGCCGGCGGCGAGCGCGCGCTTTTGCGTCGGTGTGAGACGTTTGACCCGATATTCGGCGCGCAATGCGCTCGAATGATCGTCGAGCTCGAATTTCGCCAGCACGCACACCGGTTTGCGCGCACGCGTGTAACGCGCCCCCGTGCCGTTCAGATGCTTGGCGAAACGCGCCTCCACGTCCGTGGCAATGCCGGTATAGACGCTGCCATCGGCACATTCGATGAGATAGAGGAACCAGGCCATCGTGGGGCGCTCGCGCGCTATGCCTTGAACGGATTGTGTTCGCGCAATTCGTCGACATGCGCTTCGATCAGATTGGCCTCGTTATCGAGAAAACGCGCGACGGCGTCCGCAAACGCGGGATGTCCGAGCCAGTGCGCCGAATGCGTGACCTTCGGCATGAAGCCTCGCGCCATCTTGTGCTCGCCTTGCGCACCGCCTTCGAATACGGCGAGCTTCTCTTCGATGCAGAATTCGAGTGGCTGATAATAGGCCGTTTCGAAATGCAGGCACGGCACGTGCTCTACCGCGCCCCAATAACGGCCGTAGAG
>CBJLAJ010000088.1:0-21953 GCA_966421005.1 uncultured Paraburkholderia sp. | reverse complement strand
ATGCCTGGATCGGCTCGGTCGGCCGGGATTGTTGCTGCTGACAAGCCGCCGCCCACCCCTCGTCCACCCTCGAAACCGTCCGGTCGTCCGCCCTCTAAACCAGCCACTGGCAAACCTGGACAGCCCAGGCCGCCCAAACGGACTATCCCGATGCCCGTCGCGCAAGCATCGGCGACGTCGGGGACATCATCCGCGACGAAACGATGATCGACTGGACCGCGACCCGGCATCCGCTCGACCGGGCCAGGTCTGGACTCCGTCGTTACGCGTTCTGAAGTCGGAACCGCACGATGCCGCCCCGTTCCACCCGCTCGAGCTCGCCCGCGAGCCAAAGCATGTTGAGGTGCGCAAGCGCTTCGCCCATCGCGAACGTCAATTGGTGAATGTCGAGCTTGCGCTTGAACATGATCGGCACGATGTCGGCCGCGGACTGCGGCGCACGCGCGCAGGCGTCCCGCACTTCGGCGAGACGCGCATCGTGATGCGAGCGCAATTGCGCGATGCGCGTGGCAAGGCCGCGAAACGGCCGCCCATGCGAGGGCAACACCAGCGTGTCGGCGGGCATCGCCTCGTAACGCCCCAATGATTCCAGGTAGAGCGCAAGCGGATTGCCCTCCGGCTCGATGTCGAACACGGAGACGTTCGTCGAAATGCGCGGCAACACCATGTCGCCCGAAATCAACACCCCCGCGTCTTCGCTGAACAGCGCGCAATGCTCGGGCGAATGACCGTAACCCGCCACGACACGCCATGTGTGCTTGCCGATCTTCACCGTATCGCCGTCGCGCAGCCGGCGGAATTGCGACGGCATCGACGGCACGAGCTTCGAGTAGTAGTCGCGTCGATTGCGCAGCTTCTCGAGCGCCTCGTCGTCGGCGAGCCCATGCCGCGCAAAATGACGCGCGGCGCCCGCGCCACCGGCATTGGAACCGTCGCCGGCGGCCATGACGCGCCCGAGCATGTACTCGCCAAGCGTGATCCAAAGCCGCACATTCCAGCGCTCGCGCGCGCCGCCGTTGCAGATCCAGTCGGCAAGCCCCAGGTGATCGGGGTGACAGTGCGTGACGAGGGTGCGTAATACCGGCCGCCCATCGAGCTGCGTCTCGAAGATCGTTTCCCAATGCCCCTTGACGGTTTCGTCGGCAATACCGCAATCGACGACCGTCCATCCAGCGCGTCCGTCGATCTCGTCGCGCAGCAGCCAGAGGTTGATGTGATCGAGCGCGAACGGTAACGGCATGCGCAGCCAGTACACGCCGGGCGCGACTTCGCGGATGTTGCCTGGCTCCACGAGCGTGTCGCCAAACGGATAGTCGAGTTGATGCTCAAGGATATTCATCTGTCGAAATCTCTTTTGCCGTCCGCCCGGCCGCAGCTTTCCGCACGCCGTGCCAGTTGCACTTTGCCGAAGTTGACGATAACGTAAACGTCGATCGATTCTACCCGATTTGACCGAAACGCCACGCGCGGCCGCCGCCGTCGGCGTTCAGTCCGATGCCGACCTTATGAGCCAGCACTACACGATCACCGAGCTTGCGCGCGAATTCGCCGTCACACCGCGCGCCATTCGCTTCTACGAAGACCAGGGGCTGCTCGCGCCGCGTCGCGAGGGTTCGAGCGGGCTGCGTCGCGTCTATTCGAATCGCGACCGCACGCGGCTCAAGCTGACGCTGCGCGGCAAGCGCCTGGGCTTTACGCTCTCGGAGATTCGCAATCTGCTCGATCTATACGAATCGCCGACGGACACGGTACCGCAATTGCAGGCGTTTCTCGCCACCATCGCCCAGCATCGCGACGTGCTCGAAAAGCAGCTCGAAGATCTGAACGCGACGCTTCAGGACCTCGCACAGTACGAGGCGCAGTGCCGCTCGATGCTGGCCGAGAGCGCGGCAAACGAGGCAAACGTGGCGAGAGAGGCGGCGCGGTCATGAACCAGTTCCCGAAACTGCTGTCGTCTCAGATCGGCTTCGATGTCGCGCAGTCGATCCTCGATGGATTCAACCGCCACTATGGCGCGTTTCGCGAAGCCGCCGTGCACGCCAAGACGCTGTTCCAATCGGGGGATTGGCTCGGCTTGCAAAAACTCGCGCGCGATCGCATCGCCTCTTACGATAACCGCGTCGACGAGTGTGTGATGCGGCTCGAAGACGAATATGACGCGGAAAACATCGACGACGGGATTTGGCAGCAGATCAAGCTCCACTACATCGGACTGCTGACGCATCATCTGCAGCCCGAGTGCGCCGAGACGTTTTTCAATTCCGTCTGCTGCAAGATCCTGCACCGCTCGTATTTCAACAACGACTTTCTGTTCGTGCGCCCCGTCATCTCGACCGAATATCTCGAGAACGAGGAGCCCGCGGCCAAGCCGACCTATCGCGCTTATTACCCGGGCAAGGACGGCCTCGCGCCAACGCTCGAGCGCATCGTGACGAATTTTCAGCTCGATGTGCCGTTCGACGATCTCAAGCGCGATGTGGCCTGCATCATCGACATGATTCACGACACCTACGGCGCGTTTTCGGAAGCATTCAACTTCCAGGTGCACGTATTGTCGTCGCTCTTTTTCCGCAACAAGGCGGCCTATATCGTTGGACGGATCATCAACGGCGAGCTGCTGCTGCCGTTCGCGGTGCCGATCCGCCATGTACGCCCCGGCGTCCTCGCGCTCGATACGGTCCTGCTCAAGCGCGAGCAATTGCAGATCATTTTCAGCTTCTCGCACTCGTACTTTCTCGTCGATATGGAGGTGCCGTCGGCTTATGTGGATTTTCTCGCCACATTGATGCCGGGCAAGCCGAACGCCGAAATCTATACGTCGCTCGGGCTGCAAAAGCAGGGCAAGAACCTCTTTTATCGCGACCTGCTCAAGCACCTGTCGCATTCGAGCGATCAGTTCATCATCGCGCCGGGCATCAAGGGGCTCGTGATGATCGTATTCACGCTGCCGTCGTTCCCGTACGTCTTCAAGCTCATCAAGGACTACTTCCCACCGCCCAAGGACACGACGCGCGAACGGATTCAGGAAAAGTATCTGCTCGTGAAACGGCACGACCGTCTCGGGCGCATGGCCGATACGCTCGAATATTCGAGCGTCGCGCTGCCGCTCTCGAGGCTCGACGACGCCCTGATTCGCGAGCTCGAAAAGGAAGCGCCCTCGATGATCGAATACGAGGGCGATTGCCTCATCATCAAGCATCTGTACATCGAGCGCCGCATGGTACCGCTCAACCTGTTCCTGCAAAACGGCACGGAGGCGGACGTCGACCATGCGATCAAGGAATACGGCGATGCCATCAAGGAGCTGATGCAGGCCAACATCTTCCCCGGCGACATGCTCTACAAGAACTTCGGCGTGACGCGGCACGGGCGCGTGGTCTTTTACGATTACGACGAAATCGAGTACCTGACCGATTGCAACGTACGCCATGTCCCGCAAGCGCAAAGCGAGGAAGACGAGCTTTCGGCGGAGCCGTGGTACGCCGTCGGCCCGCACGACATTTTTCCCGAAACCTACGGCACGTTTTTGCTCGGCGACCCGACCGTGCGTCGCCATTTTCTACGCCACCATGCGGACTTCTTCGATCCCGCCTTGTGGCAAAAACACAAGGAGTTGCTTCTGAGGGGCGAGTTGCCCGACTTTTTCCCCTACGACCAGAGCCTGCGCTTTTGCAACCGCTACCCGCAACGTTTTCGCCCGGAGGGCGAAGCGCCAGGCAATACGGGCAGCAAAGCGTCCGATAGCGACAAGCAAGCCGCGTGAAGACCGGGGTATGTTCGTCCCGGGAGTGCGAGCTGCTCGTCGAACGCCGCGCGCAGCATGCAAACGCCGATACGCTCGCGTCCAACCATTCATCCGACTATGAACGAAATCGATCAGAACCATCCCCTCGCACAGCTTTTCGCCAATAACCAGGCATGGGTCGAGCGCAAGCTCGCCGAGGACCCGCAGTACTTCTCGCGCCTGGCCGACCAGCAAACGCCCGAGTACCTGTGGATCGGCTGTTCCGATTCGCGCGTGCCGGCCAACCAGATCATCGGTTTGCCGCCAGGGGAGGTGTTCGTGCATCGCAATATCGCGAACGTGGTCGTGCATACGGATCTGAACTGCCTGTCGGTCATCCAGTTCGCCGTCGATCTGCTCAAGGTCAAACACATCATGGTCGTCGGGCACTACGGCTGCTCGGGGGTAGGCGCGGCGCTCTTCGATCGCCGCGTGGGCCTGGCCGATAACTGGCTGCACCACATTCACGACGTCAGGGCCAAGCATGCCGCGCTACTCGACGAATGGCCGATCGGCGAAGTACGCCATCGCCGTCTCGTCGAACTCAACACGATCGAACAGGTCGTCAACGTCTGCCGCACGACTATCGTCAACGATGCATGGGCCCGCAGCCAGCCGCTGACGGTGCATGGCTGGACCTATGGCGTGCACGACGGGCGCATGCGCAACCTCGGCATGACGATTTCGAACGCCGATATGCTGGGCGCGACCTACGAGCGCTGTATCGCCGCGCTGTCGCCCAACGGGGTCGGCTCCGACACGATCGACACCGTTGCCGCCGACGCTGCTCAGCTGCGCAAGGTGAGCGAGGTCGTCGCCGGCGTCATCCAGGAGATCAAACATGACTGACACGAAAGCAAACGCAGGCGACGCGATAGTGATCGTCGGCGCGGCCCGCACGCCGATGGCGGGCTTTCAGGGTGAATTGGCAGCGCTTACCGCACCGCAGCTCGGCGCAGCCGCGATCGCCGCTGCGCTTGAACGTTCGGGCCTGAAACCGGACACCGTGAATGAGGTGCTGATGGGCTGTGTGCTGCCCGCGGGCCTCGGTCAGGCGCCCGCGCGGCAAGCGGCGCTCGGTGCGTCGCTGCCGCTTTCGACGGGCTGCACGACCGTCAACAAGATGTGCGGCTCGGGCATGCGCGCGGCCATGTTCGCGCACGACATGCTGGCGGCCGGCTCGGTCGATGTCGTCATCGCCGGCGGCATGGAAAGCATGACCAACGCGCCCTATTTGCTGCCGAAAGCGCGAGGCGGCATGCGCATGGGGCATGGGCAGGTCATCGATCACATGTTCTACGACGGCCTCGAAGACGCGTACGACAAGGGCCGGTTGATGGGTACGTTCGCCGAGGAATGCGCGGCGTCGTTCGGCTTTTCGCGCGAGGCGCAGGATGCGTTCGCCGTCGAATCGCTCAGGCGGGCGAAACGGGCCAACGAAGACGGCTCGTTCGCATGGGAAATCGCG
This sequence comes from uncultured Paraburkholderia sp., assembly GCA_966421005.1. Classification (GTDB taxonomy): domain Bacteria; phylum Pseudomonadota; class Gammaproteobacteria; order Burkholderiales; family Burkholderiaceae; genus Trinickia. The sequence continues at coordinate 16,701 of CBJLAJ010000088.1, read as the reverse complement.
CCCGTGAGCGTGGCCGGCCGCAAGGGCGACGAGGTCACCATCGCGCGCGACGAGCAACCGTTCAAGGCCAATCTCGAGAAAATACCGACGCTCAAGCCCGCTTTCAGCAAGACGGGCACAGTGACCGCGGCAAATTCGTCATCGATTTCGGACGGCGCGGCCGCGCTCGTCATGATGCGCGCCTCGCGCGCCGAAACGCTCGGTCTCACCCCGCTCGCGCGCATCGTTGGACATTCGACTTTCGCGCAGGAACCGTCGAAGTTCACTACAGCCCCTGTCGGTGCGATCCGCAAGCTGCTCGAGAAAAACAGCTGGCACGCGAACGACGTCGATCTCTACGAGATCAACGAAGCGTTCGCCGTCGTGACGATGGCTGCCATGCAAGAGCATGCGATCGCGCATGAAAAGGTCAACGTACACGGCGGCGCCTGCGCGCTCGGCCATCCGATCGGCGCATCGGGTGCCCGCATCCTCGTCACGCTGATCGGCGCGCTGAGGAAGTACGGCGGCAAACGCGGCGTCGCGAGCCTGTGCATCGGCGGCGGCGAGGCAACGGCCATGGGGATCGAGATCGTCTGATCGTCGGGCAATCAACGCGCGCTCGCCGTGGACGCTTGCGGCGGCCAGAGGCGGCGCTTTGCGAGGGGCGAATGACATGAGAACAGCATTGATCGTAGGCGCATCGCGCGGCATCGGCCATGAGTTCGTCCGGCAGTACCGCGAAGCGGGCTGGCGCGTCATCGCCACGGCGCGCGATGACGCATCGCTCGAAGCACTCGAAAGCCGTCTCGGCGCCGAAGCGGTTTCGCTCGATACGACCGAGCCCGACGAAATCCGCGCTTTCGCCGAAAGGCTCGCGGGCGAGCGCTTGCACGTCGCCGTCATCGCGGCCGGGGTCTATGGGCCACAGACCGAAGGCGTCGAGGCGTTTTCGGCCGAGGACTTCGACTATGTCATGACCACGAATGTCCGCGGCCCCATGCTGTTGATGCCGGTGCTGTTGCCGCTCGTCGAATCGGTCGAAGGCGTCCTGGCCGTGCTGTCGAGCCGCATGGGCAGTATCGGCGAAGCAACGGGCACGACGGGTTGGCTCTATCGCACGAGCAAGGCGGCACTCAATTGCGCGGTACGCGTGGCCGCGCTGCAAACGCGCCACGCGAGCTGCATCGCGCTCCACCCGGGCTGGGTGCGAACCGACATGGGCGGGGCGCAAGCCACACTCGATCCGGCATCGAGCGTGGCCGGCATGCGCAACGTGATCGCGCAGGCGAGCGCCGCGCGCAATGCCTTCAACGGACACTTCGTGCAATACGACGGCACGACGATCGAATGGTGAAATTCGCGCGGTGAGCGCCGCGCGCCGGCTTGCCCGATACCACGGGCGAGTCGGATCGATATTGGAGAGGAGACAGACTCTATGGTGCTCGATCAGGATCACACAATGATCCGCGATGCGGTACGCACGTTCGTACGCGATGCCATCCTGCCACACGCGGCGGCCTGGGATCGCGACCGCACCTTTCCCAAAGATGTGCACCGGCAGCTCGCCGAACTCGGCGCATACGGCGTCATGGTGCCGCCCGAACATGGCGGCGCGGGGCTCGACGCGCTCGCGCTGGCGCTGATTCTCGAAGAAATCGCCGCAGGGGACGGTGGTACGTCGACAGCGATTTCGGTCAATAACTGCCCTGTCTGCAGCATCCTGCTCGCCTATGGCAACGATGCGCAAAAGCGCGACTGGCTCGCGCCGCTGGCGCGTGGCGACATGCTTGGCGCGTTTTGCCTGACGGAGCCGCAGGCAGGCTCCGATGCCTCGGCATTGCGCACGACGGCGCGGCGCGAGGGCGAAAGCTACGTCATCGACGGTGTCAAGCAGTTCATCACGAGCGGCAAGGAAGCCGACGTGGCCATCGTCCTCGCGGTGACCGACAAGGCCGCAGGCAAGCGCGGTATCAGCGCGTTCATCGTGCCGACGGCCACGCCCGGCTATATCGTTGCTCGCCTCGAGGACAAGCTCGGCCAGCATTCGTCGGACACGGCCCAGATCGTTTTCGAGAACTGCCGCATTCCGTCAGACCATCGCATTGGCGCCGAAGGCGAAGGCTACCGGATTGCACTCTCAGGGCTCGAAGGCGGACGCATCGGCATCGCGGCACAAAGCGTGGGCATGGCGCGCGCGGCGTTCGACGCGGCGCTGGCCTATGCCCGCGAGCGTGAAAGCTTCGGACAACGCACGTTCGATCATCAGGCTGTGCAGTTCCGCTTCGCCGAGATGGCAACGCAACTGGAGGCGGCACGTCAGCTCGTCTGGCACGCCGCCTCGCTCAAGGATGCGGGACTGCCGTGTCTGACCGAAGCGGCGATGGCAAAACTCTTTGCGTCGGAAGCGGCCGAGCGAATCTGCTCGGCCGCACTTCAGAGTTTCGGCGGTTACGGCTACGTCAGCGATTTCCCCGTCGAACGCATCTATCGCGATGTGCGGGTCTGTCAGATCTACGAAGGGACGAGCGACATCCAGAAAATCCTGATCGCGCGAGGGCTCGCTTGAGCGCTCCGCTCACCCTCTGTCCATGTGGTGGGGCGGCGCCACGCGCTGCCTCGACGGCGAAGGCACCGCTTTTCGCGCAGTGCTGTGGCCGCTACCTGAGCGGCACCGCGCACGCGCCCAATGCGCTCGAGCTCATGCGCTCGCGCTATACCGCCTATGTACTCGGCGATACCGCCTATTTGCGCGCGACATGGGACCCGGCCACGTGCCCGGGCGACCTCGATGTCGATCCCGCGGCCCCCGATGCACCGCGCTGGCTGGGCCTGCAGATCAAGCGCCACGAGGTGCTCGACGCGCAACACGAGTGCGTCGAATTCGTTGCGCGGTTCAAGCAGGGCGGGCGCGGTCACCGGCTGCACGAGGTGAGCCGTTTCACGCGCTCGGACGATGGCCGATGGCGTTACGTCGATGGCGACGTAAGCGAGCGCTGACATTCGGTGTAACCGCCGACGCGAGCGGCGCTTGGATGTAAATCGGCGAATTTTCGCGCTGCCGGCCCACCCACAGCCAGGGCACAGTGACAGCTCCAGAGAATCCGCCCCAGTCACGATCATGCCTCGATCCGCCCAACGCACCGACGCGCCCCAGGACGCGCCCATTGATATCGCCCTGCTGCTGCAAGGCGGCGGCGCACTGGCCAGCTTTCAATGCGGCGCCTACGAAACGCTTCATCTTGCGGGCATCGAGCCCGCATGGGCCGTCGGCATTTCAAGCGGCGCGCTCAATGCCACGCTCCTCGCGGGCAACCCGCCGGAGCGGCGGCTCGAGCAGCTACGCGCATTCTGGGAAACGATCAGCCAGCCGGCTCTACCCTACCCGCCGGCTCTGCGTGCATGGAGCACGTTCGTGCGCGGTCGTGCCGGCTTTTTCCGGCCCAAACCCGTGCCGACTTTCATGCAGCGCTACTGGGGATCGGAATTCGAGAGCTGGTACGACGTCTCGCCATTGCGCGGCACGCTCGAACGGTTTGCCGATTTCGATCGGATCAACGATTCCCGCACGATGCGCCTCTCGCTCGGCGTCGTGGACGTGCAAAGCGGGGACTGCGTCTATTTCGACAACCGGCGCACGCGTCTCACGCCCGAACACGTCCTCGCAAGCTGCGCGCTACCGCCCGGATTCGCACCCATCGAAATCGACGGCCGGCACTATTGGGACGCCGGTCTGGTCTCGAACACGCCGCTCGAGTGCCTGCTGCTCGATCCGCCCGCCGTCCCAACGCTCGCCATTGCGCTCGATCTGTGGCAAGCCCCTGGCACTGTGCCCGTCGAGTCCACCGGCGTGACGTCCGTCATGCAGGATCTTCAATACACGGGCCGGACACAAACCATACGCGCCGCGCTGGATGCCGCCGCGCGCGCGAAGGCGTCGCTCGCCGCGCTGCTCGAGACGGTGCCAGCGGATCGCCGGACAAGCGCCGCGTACAACGAGGCGTTAGCGACGTTGCAAACACCGGCGTTGAGCATTCTGGACGTGATCTACGACGACAAGCCTTGCCAGGACTATTACAAGACCTTCGATTTTTCGTGGCCTCTGATCGAAACGCACTGGAAAAAGGGCACGCGTGCGATGCGCGCGGCGCTGGCCCGCGACGGCGAGATCTTCGGCCCGATTCCCGAGCGGTCTTTCGAATCCGCCGCAGCCTGAGCCGATTGGCCATGTCGATTCGCTGTGTCGAGCGTCAGGCGCGCGCGGCTTTGGACGGTTTGGATTCCTGAACAGCGCCTGGCTTTCCGCGCGATCCGGCACGCCAATTAAGCAATTGCCGAATCCGCCATGCCCAGCAACCCCAAACGTTTGCGCACGCAAACTGGGGTTCTCCTCCATTGTGCCGGCGAATTTTGTCCAGCTACGATGAGCGTCGCGCATGTCGCGTATCACTCAGACGATTCTTCTTTTGCGGGTCGCCGCCGGCCTCGTTTTGCCGGTTGACGTCGCGTTTGGCGATAGATAGGAGACCTATCTAATTCGCTGGCGCGATAGATACGCGCCGTGCTCCCGTGTTTCCACGCCAACGATGCCCAGCTTTGCCGCGCACCGAACGGGCGAATTGCAGCCTTTGCCCGCCTCTTTTCCGGCAAAAGCTTCGCAATGCGAACACGGATACTGATCCGGGTCGGCAGTAGGTAGTCCTTGGGACGAAGGCCCGTCGTCGGGATGCATTTGATTTCAGAGCAGGCACGCGCATGAGTTGGAAAAAAGTTTTGATCGGAGGATTGTGCGTGTGCGCATGGGCGAGCGCCCAGGCGGGTTCGGGCGCGATAGCACAAAACGCCGTGCTCGCTTCGAACGAACCGGGCCCTCTTTCCAGCGGGAGCGTCGCACAGCTCGAGTTCGGGGATACTGGCCTGCCCCACCTTGCTTCCGACCTGAACGAGCGTATCGTACGAATCCCCGTCGATACTGTGGGCTCGATCACACTCGAAACGACAATCTTCAAGCCTGACGGCCCGGGCCCGTTTCCGATGGTCGTCTTCAATCACGGCAAGATGCCGGGCGATCCGCACGCTCAGGCGCGCAGCCGTCCGCTCGCCTTCGCACGCGAATTCGTGCGCCGCGGCTATGTGGTGGTCGCGCCCAATCGCGAAGGCTTCGCCGGGTCGGGCGGCACGTATCGGCAAGAAGGCTGCGACGTCGAAAAGAACGGCGTGGCGCAGGCGGACGATGTCGCCGCGACCATCGCCTATATGTCGAAGCAGTCGTATGTCGACTCGTCGCACATCGTCGTGGCCGGCACCTCGCACGGCGGACTTGCGACGATCGCCTACGGCGCCGGCTCAGCCGCGCCAGGCGTGCGCGGCCTCATCAATTTCTCGGGCGGCCTGCGCCAAGACGCCTGCGAAGGATGGAAGGACAACCTGACGCACGCGTTCGAGGCCTATGGCCAGCATGCGCGCCTGCCGTCGCTCTGGCTTTACGGGAACAACGATTCGATCTGGCCCTCCGAGCTCGTCTCGCGTATGTACTCGGCGTACGTCGAACATGGCGCGCATGCCCGCATGATCGATTTCGGCTCGTACAAGAACGATGCGCACCGGCTCGTCGTCGATCGCGACGGTGTGCAGGTGTGGTGGCCATCCGTCGATGCGTTTCTCGTGCGCATCGGCATGCCGACCCGCATGCAGTATCGCGTCGACAATCCGGCCTTGCCGCAGGCCACGGGCTATGCGGCCGTCGATTCGATCAACGCGGTGCCGTATGTCGATGCGGCGGGCCGCGCCGCTTATAGCAAGTTCCTCCGTCAGTTCCCCAGCCGCGCGTTTGCGATCTCGAGCTCGGGCGCGTGGTCGTGGGCCGAAGGCGGCGACGATCCCGTGGCCGTTGCACTCTCCAACTGCCGGCGCGAGAACCACGGCGACGCCTGCAGCCTCTACGCCGTCAACCGCGAAGTCGTCTGGCAGGACGGCACGCGAACCGCATCGACGAGCAACGACGCGCACGATCGCAACGCGCCCTCGGATATCTCGGATACCCAGGCAATCGCCGCTGGCTCTTTCGCAAGCCGCTGATTCCACCCCAGGTTCGGCCCATGGCGGGACGTGCGAAACGCGCGTCCCGCCACGCTTTTGCACGCGAATTGCGGCCTTCGCCCAAATTTTTTTCGGTGCGCGGCGTCACTTTGCCGTCGTCAACGTCAGCCAACGCAACGGTTCTGATGTGAAGCGCCCTGAGCTGCATCGAATACACACGAACTTGCCGGTACTCGCCGCGCGATTTCACGCGTGCATCGGCTCTCGGAACGCGTTACTCTCACGTCCGTTTTTGTGATCCGCGTTTTCCCTGCCGGGCGCACCGGCCGCGCATGAAAGGCGACACATGTGGCCGTTTTGTTCAGCCGCGTCGTATGTGAGCGGTGCGAAGGCAGCCTGAAATTCGGAGTAGCGATTGGACAGACAAACGAACATCGGGACGAACGACAGGACGAACAACGAACCGAGCGACGTTGCGCTCGACGATTGGGTCGCGCGCAGCCTGCGGGCCGTGTGGCACCCCTGTACGCAGATGAAACATCACGAGCGTATGCCGCTCGTCGCTGTCTCGCGCGGCGAGGGCCCATGGCTCTTCGACCATGACGGCAGGCGTTATCTCGATGCAATCAGTTCATGGTGGGTGAATCTGTTCGGCCACGCCAATCCGCATATCAATGCGGCGCTCAAAACGCAGCTCGATACGCTCGAGCATGCAATGCTCGCCGGCTGCACGCATACGCCGGCCGTCGAACTCGCCGAGCGGCTTCGCGCCATGACGGCGGGCACGCTAGGCCACGCGTTTTTCGCATCGGACGGCGCGTCGGCCGTCGAGATTGCGCTGAAGATGAGTTTTCACTACTGGCGCAACCGGGGACAGGACGACAAGCGTGAATTCGTCTGCATCGCCAACGGTTATCACGGCGAAACGATCGGCGCGCTGGGTGTGACCGACGTGGCGCTGTTCAAGGACGCGTACGATCCGCTGATTCGACGCGCACATGTCGTCGCGTCGCCCGATGCGCGCGGCGCGCGCGAGGGCGAGGACGCTGCTGACGTGGCAGCGCGCGCGCTCGAAGATGTGCGCAAACTGTTCGAGGCGCGCGCTGAGCATATTGCCGCGCTGATCGTCGAGCCACTCGTGCAGTGCGCGGCGGGTATGGCCATGCACGATCCGTCCTACGTGAGTGGCCTGCGCGAGCTGACCGAACGCTACGGCGTGCATCTGATCGCCGATGAAATCGCGGTGGGCTGCGCCCGCACGGGCACCTTCTTCGCCTGCGAGCAGGCCGGCATCTGGCCTGACTTCCTGTGCCTGTCGAAGGGTATCAGCGGCGGCTATCTGCCCTTGTCGATCGTGCTGTCCCGCGATCAGGTCTTCGAGGCCTTTTACGACGACGACACCGCGCGGGGCTTTCTGCATTCCCACTCCTACACCGGCAATCCGCTCGCCTGCCGCGCCGCGCTGGCCACGCTCGATCTTTTCGAGCGCACGAATGTGCTGGCCGACAACGAGCGCAAGTCGTCGGCGCTCTTCGACGCATTGGTCCCGCTCGCCGGGCACCCCGCCGTGCGCAATATGCGCCGGCGCGGCACGATCGTCGCGTTCGATGCGGTGCTCGAAACGAACGCCGCAAGGACGTTTTCGCGGCGATTTTTCGAAGCGGCGCTCGAGCGCGAACTTCTGCTGCGGCCGATCGGCACAACTGTTTATCTGATGCCGCCATATATTCTGGAAGACGAAACGATTGCACTCGCCGCGGCCCGCACACGCGAAACGTTCGAGGCAACTATCGCGCACGGCGGGCGATGATGGAGCTGCTCGATACCCTGCGCGCGGGCCTCGCGGACCTCGATTCGCGCGGGCTGAAACGACATCGACGCATTGCCGATACGGCATGTGCGGCACATATGCGCGTCGACGGCCGCGATATCGTCGGTTTTGCCAGCAACGACTATCTCGGCCTTGCCGCTCACCCGGCGCTCACCGCTGCACTTGCCGAGGGGGCCCGGCGGTACGGTGCGGGCAGCGGTGGCTCGCATCTGCTGGGCGGCCATTCCCGCGCGCACGCGCAACTCGAAGAAGCACTCGCGGACTTCAGCGGCGGCTTTGTCGATGCGCCGCGCGCGCTGAGCTTCGGCACCGGATATATGGCGAACGTCGCGACACTGACGGCACTCGCCGGACGCGGCACGACGCTCTTTTCCGATGCGCTCAACCATGCCTCGCTGATCGACGGTGCGCGTTTGTCGCGGGCCGACGTGCAGATCTATCCGCACGCCGATACAGAGGCGCTCGCGGCGATGCTCGCAGCCTCCGACGCGGACGTGAAGCTCATCGTGACCGACGGCGTGTTCAGCATGGACGGCAACGTCGCGCCGCTCGCCAGGTTGCTCTCGCTCGCCGAGCAGCATGGCGCGTGGCTCGTCGTCGACGATGCGCACGGCTTCGGCGTGCTCGGGCCGCAAGGACGCGGCGTGCTCGCGCAGCTCGCGTTGCGCTCGCCGCACCTCGTTTATATCTGCACCTTCGGCAAGGCCGCGGGCGTGGCAGGCGCCGCCGTGATCGCCCACGCGACCGTCATCGAATGGCTCGTGCAGCGCGCGCGTGCGTACATCTTTACGACGGCCTCGCCGCCGGCCGTCGCACACGCCGTGTCGACAAGCATTGCGCTGATGGGCGGCGACGAAGGCGAAGCTCGCCGTGTACACCTGCGGGCACTGATCGAACGCACGCGCGCGATGTTGCGTCGATCGCATTGGCAACCTGTCGATTCGCACACCGCCATTCAACCGCTCGTCATCGGCGATAACGAAATCACGCTCGCGCTCGCCGCGCGCTTCGATGCCGAAGGTTTATGGGTGCCCGCGATTCGTCCGCCGACCGTCCCCGTCGGCACGTCGCGGCTGCGCATTTCGTTGTCGGCCGCGCATTCGTTCGACGATCTCGCGAGGCTCGAAAACGCGCTCTCGCGTATCGAAACGGGAGACAACGCATGAGCATGTCGCCCTCGACTGCACTGTCCGTTTTCGTGACAGGCACGGATACGGAAATCGGCAAAACATTCGCATCATGCGCGTTGCTGCATGGCTTCGCTCGCGCAGGGCTGCGCGCGGCGGCGATGAAGCCTGTCGCCGCGGGGGCATTCGAGCGCGACGGCGCCTGGCACAACGAAGACGCCGACGCCCTCGACGCGGCTGCGAATACGCCGTTGCCGCCCGAACTACGTACGCCGTTCCTGCTCAAAGCGCCGGCCGCCCCGCACATCGTCGCGGCGATCGAAGGCGTCACGCTCGATATCGATCGCATCGTCGCCTGCCATCGCGAAGCGACGCAGCGCGCGGATATCGTCGTCGTCGAAGGCGTAGGCGGTTTTCGCGTACCGCTCACCGGTGAGCGCGATACCGCGGACCTCGCTGTCGAGCTCGGCTTGCCGGTCGTGCTCGTGGTTGGCATGCGGCTCGGCTGCATCAATCACGCGCTGCTGACGGCCCAAACCATTGCGCAACGCGGCTTGCCGCTCGTCGGATGGATCGCGAACATCGTCGATCCCCACATGCGCTTCGTCGACGACAACATCGATACGCTGCGCGCGTGGCTCATGCGCGAGCATGGCGCACCGCTCATTGGCACGTTGCCCTGGCTCACGCCTGCTTCGCCCGAGCGCGCCGCCGAGCGGCTCGACATTTCATCGTTGCTGCTCGCGCTGCGCACCGCGCGGCGTTGATACCAGCATTCATTGCATCCCGATCAGGACTGACGATATGACTTCCGGACAGACCGCTACCTTCAGCTCTACGCCCGCCAACGAAACCGCCACCGCAGCCCCCGCCCCGCGTTGGCGCGTGGCCGACGTCGTCGAACTTTACGCGTTGCCGTTCAACGATCTCGTCTACCGCGCGCAGCAAGTCCATCGCGAACATTTCGACGCGAACGAAATCCAGCTCTCGACGCTGCTCTCGATCAAAACCGGGGGCTGCGAAGAGGATTGCAAGTACTGCTCGCAATCGGCCCACTACGACACGGGACTCAAAGCGGAAAAGCTGATGGATGTCGACGCGGTGCTGGCCGCGGCGCGCACCGCGAAGGAAAGCGGCGCAACGCGTTTCTGTATGGGCGCGGCCTGGCGCAATCCGAAAGAGCGCCATATGGAGCCGATCGCGCAGATGATCCGCGGCGTGAAGGCGATGGGGCTCGAGACCTGCATGACGCTCGGGATGCTCGAAGCGCATCAAGCCCAAGCATTGAGCGAAGCGGGCCTCGACTACTACAACCACAATCTCGACACGTCGCCGGAATTCTACGGACAGATCATTTCGACGCGCAGGTACGAAGACCGGCTCGAAACGCTCGATCGCGTGCGCGACGCGGGCATCAACGTTTGCTGCGGCGGCATCATCGGCATGGGCGAATCGCGCCGCGAACGCGCGGGGCTCATCGCGCAGTTGGCCAATCTGGACCCTTACCCCGAATCAGTGCCGATCAATCACCTCGTTGCCGTGGAGGGCACGCCGCTCGAGGCCGTCGAGCCGCTCGACCCATTCGAATTCATTCGCACGATCGCGGTGGCCCGCATCACGATGCCGCGCGCGATGGTGCGTCTGTCGGCAGGCCGCCAGCAGATGAACGATGCGCTGCAGACGCTTGCATTCCTGGCCGGGGCGAATTCGATTTTCTATGGGGACGTGCTGCTGACCACGGGCAATCCACAGGCCGAAAGCGATCGCAAGCTGCTCGAGCGGCTGGGGATGCGTGTGCAAGGCGGGGCGCCGGGCGATACGACCGAATGAGTCGTCGAGCGGGAAATGCCCGGATTCATAGCGTTCGACGCGCGTCGCTAGGATTCCGAGGCAGTCCCCGTCGGCCCGGCCGGGGACTCGGTCGTTAGTCGGCGATACGAGCGCGAGCGAACAAGCTTACGCGCCGTCCTCCAAGCGAATCACCCTTAACTGGCTCGACGCGCCGGGCTCGGTCGATTCAGCCGCGAGGTAATGCATCGGGCGGCCAATGTCCACGCGAGTCAGATACCGCCCCTCTTCGTCTTGCAGCGTCATCAGCGTTTTGGCTTCGTCAAGGAATCGATACGTGAATGCCGTCGAGCCTTGTTTCTTCGCCATCACGAGATGATCGACGTCCGGCGTCGCCGGATCGGGCGCAATGGCCCACGCCCGCCCCGAGTCCGGGTTATAAAACCGAACGGTCGGAGTGACCTGATCGTACGCGGCATCGAACCGGCACGCGTCGCCTGCCCGGTCGTTTCGGATCGTCAGATCGCCAAAGTTTGGATCTATGCAGACAAATCGCCCATTGTCCGCCATCAGATACATCGATTCGATATGCAAGGCATCACTCCCTGTGGGTTGAAAGGCACGCGCATCTTATCGGCCGAAAACCGCGACAACGCTGGCAAGCGCAGGATTGGGACGCGTTCACCTTCTACGAGCCCCGCCGCGCCCGCCCCGCGCGTCGGGCGACGCAAGCACGTAAAATACGGACCTTCAAGCCATTCGGAGTGCGAGGCGCACTCCAAGCCATCCGCCGGACCCGCATGAAAATTCTTTTTTTCGCGCCCGAAACGGGCGATGCCGATGCGTGGCGAACGTCGCTCACGCGGGCCCTGCCAGACGCCGACATCCGCGTCTGGCGCCCGGGCGATACGGCTTACGCCGACTACGCCATCGTCTGGCGTCCACCGCGCGAACTGTTCGCTCCGCGCGAAGGACTCAAGGCGGTCTTCAATCTGGGGGCGGGTGTCGATGCGATCCTGCGCTTCGAGCGCGAGGCGCCGGGCACGCTGTCGACTGACGTGCCGCTCATCCGCCTCGAAGACACGGGCATGGCCGCGCAGATGAACGAATACGCGGCGTACGCCGTATTGCGCTACCTGCGCCGCTTCGACGAATACGAACTCATGCAGCGCGACGGCGAGCCGCGCTGGCACGTGCTCGATCCGCATCCGCGCGAGACGTTCATCGTAGCGGTGCTCGGGCTTGGCGTGCTCGGCACGGAAGTCGCACGGACGCTGGCGTCGTTCGGCTTGCCCGTGCGCGGCTACAGCCGCAGCATGAAAATGCTCGATGGGATCGAAACATTCGCGGGCGGTGCTTCGCCGTGCGACGCGTCGGGCGGCACGCCACTCGACGCATGTCTCGACGGTGCCAAGGTGGTCGTCAATCTGTTGCCGAGCACGCCCGAGACCGAAGGCATCCTGAACCGGCGCACGTTTGCACGGCTCGCGCGGGGCGCTTATCTCGTGAATCTCGCACGGGGCGCGCATGTCGTCGAAGAAGACCTGCTCGACGCGATGCAGGCCGGACAGATCGCGGCCGCAACGCTGGACGTTTTCAGAGAAGAGCCGCTGCCTGCCAACCACCGCTTCTGGCGCGAGCCACGCGTGACGATTACGCCGCATATCTCCGCGCAAACGCTGCGCGAACCCGCGGCGCAGCAGATCGCCGCCAAGATCGCGTCGCTTTCCCGCGGCGACGCCGTAGGTGGAGTTGTCGATGTAGCGCGCGGTTACTGAAGGCCTACCGAAGGTTGCGTATCCTGTCGATAGTCAGCATTCCTGAACGAATTGAATCCGGAGACATCTCATGTCATTGCCCCGCGCAGTGAAAATCGTCGAAGTCGGCCCGCGTGACGGCCTGCAAAACGAGAAGGAATTCGTGCCGACCGCGGTGAAGATCGATCTCATCGACCGGTTGTCCGAGGCGGGATTCGCGAACATCGAATCGGCCTCGTTCGTTTCGCCGAAGTGGGTCCCCCAGATGGCCGACGGCACGGAGGTGATGGCCGGCATCGCACGCCGCACGGGCACGATCTATTCGGCACTGACGCCCAATCTGAGAGGATTCGAAGGTGCGCTTGCCGCTCAGGCGGATGAAGTGGTCATCTTCGGCGCCGCCAGCGAGGCATTCTCTCAGCGCAATATCAACTGCAGCATTGCGGAAAGCGTCGCGCGATTCGAGCCGGTCGCCCGCGCGGCAAAGAACAACGGTCTGCGGCTGCGCGGCAGTATCTCGTGCGCGCTCGGCTGCCCGTACCAGGGCGAAGTGCCCGTGCCGGCCGTCGTGGATGTAGTGCAGCGCATGGCCGATCTCGGTTGCGACGAAATCGATATCGCCGATACGATCGGCGTAGGCACGCCGAAGCTCACGCGCGAGGTGTTTACGGCCGTGACCAAGGTTTTTCCGCGCGAGAAGCTCTCGGGGCATTTCCACGATACGTATGGACAAGCGCTCGCCAACATCTACGCAGCACTTCTCGAAGGCATCGAGATCTTCCACGCGTCAGTGGCGGGCCTGGGCGGCTGTCCATACGCCAAGGGGGCCACGGGCAACGTGGCAACGGAAGACGTGCTCTACCTGATGAACGGTCTCGGCATCGAAACCGGAATCGATCTCGATCGCGTAGTGGCCATCGGCGAATTCATCTCGCAGGCAATCGGAAAGCCCAATGTCTCGCGCGCGGGCCGGGCGTTGCTCGCGAAAAAGCAAAGTCGACAAGAAGCAAAATAGCGCCTGCTCACCCGGCTCACCCTCAGCACAACCCTCGTTTCCCATGAGCGACAAACACTATTTGCCGAGCAACATGCCCGAGACAACCGACGCCTCGGAGCCGCTCGACGCGCTACCCGAATCGGCCCGACGCGTGGCGCTGCTGCTGCGCGAGAGCGGCCATGAAAAACCGGTGGTGATGCTGCCGCAAACGGGCAAGACCTCGGCCGAGGCCGCTGCGGGGCTGGGCTGCTCCGTCGCGCAGATCGCGAAGTCGATTCTCTTTCGGCGTCGCGACGACGATGCGCCCGTGCTCGTCATTGCGAGCGGTGCAAACCGCGTCGATGAAGAAAAGGTGGCGCAGCATGTGGGCCCGATCGCGCGCGCCGATGCCAAGTTCGTGCGGGAAAAGACCGGTTACGCGATTGGCGGTGTCTGTCCGATCGGTCACGTGACGGCACCCGTCACGCTGATCGACGAGGACTTGCTGCAGCTCGGTAGCCTCTGGGCGGCGGCCGGCCATCCGCACGCGGTGTTCAATCTCTCGCCCGATGAGTTGATCGTGCTCACGGGTGCGCCTGTGGCCGATGTGGCGCTGCGGGCGTGAACCGCGCCCTGCCGCTTGTAGGACGGGCACACCCAAAGAAAAGCCGCTCGTCATAAGCGACGAACGGCACAATTGTGTTGACGTGATCAGCGTCGTAATCATGATACCGATACGGGCACAGTGGACGCATCGGTGAAATCCCTGCGAATGGCCGCCCACGCCATCAGATGACACGTATATCGCTTTCGCTACGTGCGGCGGCGAGAGTTTCCGGTTGAGCGGAAGTTCAGTCGGGGCAGAACGAAGCCACCACGCGGTTTCGATTTTGTATAAGCCGGCCCCAAATTGACGCCAGCCGCCGCCATGAGAATCATTGCCGCTCCAATCCATTGGATCCATTGCAGCGTCTGCCCGAATGCGATCCGATCGACGACGATCGCAACCACGGGATAAATGAATGACAGCGCCCCCGTCATCGCAGTCGGCAATTTCTGAATCGCGCCGTAGAGCAGGACATACATCAAGCCCGTATTGACGATGCCGAGCGTCGCGAGATTCGCCCAAGGTCCGGCCGTCTTCGGAAGCGCATGGAAATCGACGAACGGCATCAGCATCAGTGCACCCAGCGCAACCTGAATCAAAGCGATCAGGTGCGGCGCGGTGCCGGCCAGCCGCTTGGTGATGATCGAAGAAACCGCGTAGCAAAACGCCGCGCCCAGCGCGAGGCCGATTCCTTGGAGGTATTCGCCGGGCAACGCCAAAACGCTCGGTTCGACCTTCACGACGAAGACGAGTCCGACGAATGCGACAACGAGCCACATGACAGTCGACGCACTGATGCGTTCGCGGAAAATAAGCGCCCCGAGCGCCACGAGCATGAACGGCTGCGTGTTGTAGGCGGCGGTCGCCATCGAAATCGAAGCGCGCGAATAGGCGGCGAAAAGCAGAACCCAGTTCGCGACGATCGCCGCTCCGCCGGCCGCAGCCCAGCCAACGACACGCCAGGACAACGCATCGCGCCGGATGAGACCGAGCCGTGCGCAAATGATCGCGAGCGTTGCCGCGCCCAGGACGCAGCGCACGAATACGACGTTGAGCGACGATTGTCCGGACGTCACGACGAGCCAGCCAATCGTGCCCGACATCAGCATCGCCGCCGTCATTTCGAGCGCGCCGCGCCGGATGCCTTGATTTGGATTCGTCATTGCTGGACTCCCTTCGGAAAGCGTTTCGATGCAGGTTCAATGCAATCCAGTCTAGCGATGACAACCGTCCCGATATATAGCTAAACTAAGGCAGTTCAACGAATTCAACTTCGAAACGAAGGAAGAAATGGGCAAACGCCTTTCCGAATCTTCGGGTACGGCTGGCAGTGCACTGGATGCGATCGACCGCGCCCTGCTGCGTCTGCTTTCCGAGGACGGCCGCGCGGCGATCGCCGATCTGGCCCGCGAAGTCGGCCTGTCGGCACCGAGCACCGCCGAGCGGCTGCGGCGGCTGGAAACGCAAGGAGTCATCGGCCGCTTCACGATCGAAATCGATCCGCGAGCGCTCGGATACACGATGCAGGCCATCGTTCGCGTGCGGCCGCTGCCCGGACAGCTTCATCTCGTCGAAGAAGCCATCCGGCGTATTCCCGAATTCGTGGAGTGCGACAAAGTCACCGGCGAGGATTGCTTCATCTGCCGGCTCTATCTGCGTTCGATCGAAGACCTGGATGGAATCCTGGCGAAAGTCGCGGATCGCGCGGAAACGAACTCGGCAATCGTCAAGTCGACGCCGATCGCGCGCCGGCTTCCCCCGCTCGACGCCGCCGCCGAGCCCGCATCGCGCACGCTCAAACATCCACGGTGAGCGAAGCGTGGAAAAGCGTCGCGCTCACTGGGCGCGCGGGCTCGCTTCGGGCTCGAGCGCCTCGAAAAAGCCGAGCATCTCGGCGACCAACGCATCGGGTGCCTCTTCCGGCACGTAGTGGCCACATTCGAGCGCGCGTCCGCTGACATCGCGCGCAACGCGCCGCCACTCGGCCAGCGGATCGAAGCACTTCGCGACAGTGCCGTCGGCGCCCCAAAGCACGCGCAGCGGACACCCGATACGATGCCCGCGCTCGATATCGGCGCGGTCGTGTTCGAGATCGATCGTCGCGGAGGCCCGATAGTCCTCGCACATGGCATGGACGGCGCCCGGTTGGCGCAATGCGTCGATATAGGCGCTCAGTGCCTGCGGCGCAAATGGCGCGAGCCCGGCATGACGGGAGCCCATCACGCGCTCGACATAGACTTGCGGGTCCGCGCCGATCAGCGCCTCGGGCAGCGGCTCCGGTTGAATCAGGAAGAACCAGTGAAAGTACGCGGTCGCGAAAGCCCGCGTCGTGCCTTCGTACATCGCGAGGGTGGGCGCGATATCGAGCAGCATGAGCCGCTCGACGGCATCGGGATAATCGAGCGCCATGCGGTGGGCCACGCGTGCCCCGCGATCGTGGGCGCACACCAGGAAACGCTCGAAGCCGAAGTGGCGCATGACGGCGACCTGATCGGCCGCCATCGCCCGCTTCGAATAGGGCAGGTGCGTTTCGTCGCTCGCCGGCTTGCCCGATGCGCCGTAGCCGCGCAAGTCCGTCGCGATTACGGTGAAATGCT
>CBJLAJ010000087.1:0-22078 GCA_966421005.1 uncultured Paraburkholderia sp. | reverse complement strand
GCCGCCGCCCTCGCCGGCGCTGGCGCTGGCACCTGCAAAGAGCGACAAGACGCGCTGCGCGCTTTCCTGCAGATGTTGGCGCAGCTCGGGGTTCTGGTCCGCCACCGCGCGACGTGCGAAGCGCTCGGCCGCTTGCGTCCGCAAGGCGGGATTCTCCAGCGCGGCGCGCAGCATCATCCATTCCTTGACCGTACCCGCGCTGTCGGCCGGAATACGCAGATATCGGAATGGATCGTCGGGGGCCAGACGCACACCGGCAAGGAAGAACCGCTCGCCCTCCACGTCCACCGGCAGCATGTAATTGTTGAATTCACGCGCTTGACCGTCGCTGCCGCGGACCTTGTACTGCACCGACGGGCCGACGTTGCGCAATTCGACCGGCTTCGAGCTCTTCGCGCCCGAGCCCAGCCGGTTATCGAGAAATTGTTCGACGGGGTGCTGGGCGGCCACGCCGCGTACATCCGTCTTGCCTGAGCCGTTCGTCACGTTTTCGACGTTGATCGCCCGAAAGTCGGAGAATTCGATCGTCTCGCCGGCCGCATCCGGCATCGACGCGGGAAGCGGGACAGAGCCCCCGATCGCACCGTGCACAGGAACCGTCGCGACGCCAGCGCCGACCATCGGCCACGCCGTCATCGTCATCTGCGAGCCGCCGTCCTGGAAGCTCGACTGATAGATCGAGATGCCGTCGTATTCGAACGGCTTATTGACCTCGATACGCGCGGGAACGCGGGCACCCGTCTGATGATCGACAATGACGATGTCGCTCGCGAAGAGCTTCGGCATGCCGGTCGAGTAGTAATCGACGATGAACTTGTCGAGTTGGATCGAGAACGGCAAATCCTGAATCAGCGAACCGTTGGGCTGATTCAGAATCGCCGTCGACACGTGCTGCCCCTCGGGCACCCAGGCATAGCCGCGAAACGTGGGGTTGCCGGTCGACAGCCGATGCTCCGGCCCGATCTCGCTGATCGTCGCGTTACTCGTGACAGGCGTCTTGCCGAAGAGCCACATCTGGAATTTGATCGGCAAGTTGCTGTCGAGCAATCCTCCGATACAGATCACGACGATCGCAAGGTGCGCGAAAATGTAGCCGATTTTGGCGAGCGCGCCGCGCTTGGCCGCAATCAGCGTCGCATCGCCGCTCTCGCGCACCACGTACTTGTATCCGATCCGGCCGAGCAGCGCGCCGAGACGCTCGGCCGCTTCGGCGCGCGTCCCGCCGCACGCGTATTCCGCCTTGTGATGAAACGCGCGCAGACCGCCCTCACGCACTCTGTCTTTCCAGCTCTTGGCATCGGCGATCATCTTCGGCGCGTTACGCACCACGCAAAGCGAAATCGAGACGATCAGAAAGCCCAGAATGAGCATGAACCACCACGCGCTGTAGACCGTATAGAGGCTCAGCCCGCGGAAGATGTCGGCCCAGAACGGGCCGAACTGATTGACGTAGTTCGGGTAGGGATCGTCCTGGGTCAGCACGGTGCCGACGATGCTCGCGATCGCGAGCACGACAAGCAGTGCGATCGCGAAACGCATGGAACTCACGAGCTCGATGGCGCTTCGCAATGCGCGCCGCTCCGATTTCAATTCATAACCCGACGTGGTGACGCTCATTCAAACTCCAACTACCAGCGAAAAAGGGTAGGGCCGCCGCCGATACGACGCCCCCACCCTTTTTGTTCTTGCCGCGCCGCGCTTCTCGCGCGAGCGGTCCGTCAAATGACGCGGCGCGTCCCTGTCAATGCAGGCCGGCCATGTAATCTGCCACCGCTTTCATTTCAGTGTCGGTCAGCCTCGAGGCGATCGGCTGCATGACATCGTTCTTGCGCGTTCCCTGCGAGAACGCGGTGAGCTGTGCATGGGTGTAATCGGCCCATTGCCCCGACACGCGCGGGAACTGCACCGGAACGCCCTGCCCGGTCGGGCCATGACAGCTCGCGCAGGCCGGCACGCCCTTGTCCGCCACGCCGCCCCGGTAGATCTTCTGCCCGAGCGCAACCGTGGCGGCATCGCGCGCCGCGCCACCCTTCGACGTTTGCGAGGCGAAATACGCGGCAACGTTGACCATGTCCTGATCCGACAGCGATGCAACGATGCCCGCCATCACCGGGTTCTGCCGTACTGCCGCCTTCTCACCGGGCTTGACCTTGAAGTCCCTCAACTGCTTGAGAAGATATTGCTCTTGCTGCCCCGCCAGCTTCGGAAATGCGGCGCTGGCACTGTTCCCATCCGCTGCATGGCACGCGACGCACACAGTCGTTGCGATCGCCTGCCCCTTGTTGGCATCCGGCTTGAGCGCTTCAACCGCGCCTGCCTCGGTCACCACACCCATCAAACCTGCCGCCACGACTTCAAGGACCACCAAAGACTTGCACAGTCGATTCATTCGCACACCCGGTTTCGTCTTTTGAGAATTGAGTGTCCCGAAGCCCATTCGCGGCGCAAGCAATCTCCCCTTGGGGCTGCAAGCGGTTGCCCAGCGGCCCGGTCAGTTCCTCGAGAGGTTTCGGAAAAACGACGGCGACCGTCATTTCCGCCGCAAAAAACGCCTGCGGCGCCATGCCCATATGGGCCGGAAGGCCATGCGAAGCCCGTGCTGGCGGCCTCGTCCGGTCTTCAGTTAAACCGTCGTATTGTACAATACCTCGCTATTCACCAAGACGCCAGTCGGCCGCACCCTGGGCGCTTGCCTCCATTTTTCGGTCTCGCTCGACCGCCCACCTCTTCCGCCATGGCCTTTTTGCTGCATCAAGCCCGCTTTTTCACGACCGTCAACCATCTGCGGGATCTGCCCGCCACGGTGACGCCCGAGATCGCTTTCGCCGGCCGCTCCAACGCCGGCAAATCGACGGCCATCAACGTGCTTTGCAACCAGAAGCGGCTCGCCTTCGCGAGCAAGACGCCGGGACGAACGCAGCATATCAACTACTTCGGCGTCGGGCCGGCCGATGAGCCCGCCGGCTATCTCGTGGACCTGCCCGGCTACGGTTACGCCGAGGTGCCGGGCGCCGCCAAGGCACACTGGGAGGCGCTGCTCTCGAGCTACCTGCAAGATCGCGCCCAACTGCGCGGCATGATCCTCATGATGGATTCGCGCCGTCCGCTGACCGAACTCGATCGCCGCATGATCGAGTGGTTCGCGCCAACCGGCAAGCCGATTCACACGCTACTCACGAAGTGCGACAAATTGACGCGCCAAGAGAGCATCAATGCGCTGCGCGCGACGCAAAAGGGGTTTGCGGAATATCGCGATGCGGGCTATCAGGGCGAGCTCACCGCCCAGCTTTTCTCGGCGCTCAAACGAACGGGGCTCGAGGAGGCTCACGTCGTCATCGAGGGTTGGCTGGCGGCCTCCGAAAAAGATCGGTAGACCGCCTGGCTCCTTGCGGGCCATCTCAAAATAGAAAAAAACCCGCCGGACCTCGGCGGGTTAAACAGCCTAATCGAAAAACGACAGGCACCCGCTCAGGGAGGAGAAGCGGGGAGCTCCGCGCCAGGCGCGTTACTCGATCGCTATCATATACCATCGCGAAAAGAGTAGCGTCCGGGCAGTCTTTGCCTCCTGCAAACTGTCCGAAAAACGATTGGGGCCGGTTTTGCCGGAATTTAGACGAACTTCGAAGCGGTTCTCGACAATCACTATGAGTTTTTATCCGCATCACCGTCCGCGCCGCATGCGACGCGACGACTTCTCGCGCCGCCTCATGCGCGAGACCGTATTGACCACCAACGACCTCATCTATCCCGTCTTCATCATCGAAGGTTCGAATGTCAGGCAGCCGGTTGCGTCAATGCCGGGCGTCGAGCGTGTCTCGGTCGACCTGCTGCTCGGCGTAGGCGAGCGTTGCCTCGAACTGGGCGTGCCCGTCCTGTCGCTTTTTCCGGCCATCGACCCTGCGCTGAAAACGCCGGACGGCCGCGAAGCCGCGAATCCGGAAGGACTGGTTCCGCGCGCGGTACGGGAACTCAAAGCCCGCTTCCCCGAACTCGGTGTGCTGACCGACGTCGCGCTCGATCCGTACACGAGCCATGGGCAAGACGGCGTGCTCGACGAAGCCGGCTACGTGCTCAATGACGAAACGGTCGAAATCCTCGTCGAACAGGCTCGCACGCAAACCGAGGCTGGCGTCGATATCATCGCGCCGTCCGACATGATGGACGGACGTATCGGCGCACTGCGCGAGATGCTCGAAAGCGAGGGCCGCATCCATACCCGCATCATGGCCTATGCGGCGAAGTATGCGTCGGCATTCTACGGGCCGTTCCGGGACGCGGTGGGCTCCGCGACCAACCTCGGCAAGAGCAACAAGATGACGTACCAGATGGACCCGGCGAACTCGGACGAAGCTCTGCGCGAAGTTCGGCTCGATATCGAGGAAGGCGCCGATATGGTCATGGTGAAGCCCGGTATGCCTTATCTGGACATCGTGCGCCGCGTGAAGGACGAGTTTCGCTTTCCCACCTATGTCTATCAGGTGAGTGGCGAATATGCGATGCTGAAGGCCGCCGCTCAAAACGGCTGGCTCGATCATGACAAAGTGATGATGGAATCGCTGCTCGCGTTCAAACGCGCCGGTGCCGACGGCGTGCTGACCTATTTCGCACTCGACGCCGCGAAACTGCTGCGAGAGCAGCGATAACCGACAAAGGGTGCGCTATCGGGTCGTTAGCGCAACTGACGACCCGCCCCCCGGGGCAATCCGATCGAGGTTGCGCAAAAACTTGTCGGCCGACTCGTAGCCGACGACACGCAAAACTTCCTTGCCGCCCGCATCGAAGAAGATGATCCCGGGCGGCCCGAACAGCGAAAAGCGCTTCAACAGCACCTGATCGTCTGCGTTGTTGGCCGTGACGTCCGCCCGCAGGAGCTGCATTTCAGCCAGGCGCGCGCGGACCCGCGGATCAGCGAAAGTAAAGCGCTCCATTTCCTTGCAGCTGACACACCAGTCCGCGTAGAAATCAAGCATCGTCGGGCGTGCCGCCGCCTTGATCGATCGATCGAGCTCCAGCGAACTGCGCACGGGCTGAAACGAGCGATCCGAAAGCTGCTCGGTCGCCGCAGCGGAGCTGCCGACACGCGCGGCAAGCACCGCGAGCGGACGCAATGGATCGGTCGACCCGGCGGCCAGCCCTACGATGAGCGCGGCCGCCCATATCGCAAACGCGGCCCCGATGCCGCGTCCGAGACGCCGCCAGATCGATACGGCCCCCGCATGCGGCGAAAAAAGCCCCAGCGTGGCAGCCGCGAACAGGAGCCAGAGCGCGCCCAGCAGCATCTGCGCCGTCGCCGGCAATACGGGCCAGACGATCCACAGGGCAGCCGCCAGCAAAACGACGCCGAAGAAGACCTTGATACCCTCCATCCACCCACCGGCGCGCGGCAGTAGTGCGCCCGCACCGAGGCCAACGATCAAAAGCGGCACGCCGAGCCCGATGCCCATCGAAAACAGCGCCGCCCCGCCCAGTACGGCATTGCCGGTGTGAGCGATGAATGCAAGCACGGCAAAGAGTGGCGCGGTCATGCAAGCGCCGACGACAAGCGCTGACAAGGCTCCCATTGCGGCAACGGCCGCGAATTTGCCTCCGGGCCGCCGATTCGATGCCTCGGACATCCGGTCATGCCAGCGCTGTGGCAACACGATGTCGACACCGGCGATCAGCGATAGCGCGAAGAAGGTCAGCAGCAGCGCAAAGGCGCCGAGAACCCAGGGATTCTGCAGCCACGCGCCCAGGCTTTGCCCGACGAGCGCCGCGGCGATGCCGAGCGCCGTATAGACGAGAGCCATGCCGATCACATACGACAGCGACAACGCGAATCCGCGCGCATGCGTGACGCGATGCCCTTCGCCGATGATGATCGCCGAAAGAATCGGGATCATGGGATAAGAGCACGGCAGCAGGCTCAGCACGAGCCCCGCGAGAAAGTAGAGGCCAACCGTTGCCGCGAAGCCCCCGCCTTGCAAGAGCGTTCCCGCGTAGTCGGCGCTCGTCAGCCGGTCATACAAGGAGCTCGATCCGCCGTTCGCGCCGCCGTTTTCGGTCGCGGGCGCAACCGTCCCGCCCGCGCCAGAGCCACTGGCCCGCAAGGCTGCGCCGCTCACGCGGTAGACATGCGTGTCAGGCGGATAGCAGATGCCCGCATCCGCACACCCCTGGGAGGTCACTGCCAATTCAAAAGGCCCGCTGGCCGCTTTCACCGGCACATGAACGACGACGCTTTGTCGATATGTTTCGACGTTCCTCTCGAATGTCTGATCGAATTTGATATGGCCCGCCGGCAGCTGCGGCTCGCCGAGCGTCGCCGCTCCACTCTTGACCGCAAACGCGAAACGCTCGCGATAGAGGTAGTAGCCATCGGCAATCTGGAAGCGAACATCGATCGCGCCAGGTACCTCGGACGCGCTGAAACGAAATGCGGCCGACGGATCGAGAAAATCGTCGGCACGCACCGGCGCGCCGACCGTTGCCGTCAAGCAAGCAACCAGCAGAAGCGGGATCAGGAAGAGGAAGCGCGCGATCGATCCTCGACGCGCGCTGGGCGATCTAAACATGAATGGGACGATGCGTTTCGGCCGCCACCCATTGCCCGTAAGCGGTCGAAGCGTTCGCCGGCCACGATACGATTTCGGGCGTTTCATAGGGATGGTGACTTGCGATGAATTGCTCGAGCTCGTGCGCACGCGCGACGCTCGTTTTGAATAGCAACTGAATTTCCTGAGCCGATTCCTTCCGTCCGTTCCAATGATAGCGGGAGCGCAGCGGACCCGATTCGGCGACGCACGCTGCCAACCGCGCATCGAGAGCGGCATCCGCCAGCTTCTGGGCCGATTCGGCATCAGGCAGCGTGGTCAGCATCAGAACAATTTCGACAGACACGGTCTCTCCGACAGCGGCGTACAGGCTTCTATTATCGTACCATCCGCCGCGATTTACCCGCTGCGCAGCGCCGCACACTCAGCCGTTGAGCGAGGGCCGCGGATAAAAAAAGGGCCAAGCTATACTTGACCCTTTTTATTGCAGCCACAACCGAAGGTTGCGGGGCGTTGCTGAACGCTTATTCGGCGTCTTGCACTTCCTCGGCTTCCACCGGCTCCGGGCGGTCGAGCAGCTCGACGAGCGCCATCGGCGCATTGTCGCCAACGCGGAAACCGAACTTCAGGATGCGCAGATAGCCACCGGGACGGTTCGCGAAACGCGGGCCCAGCACATCGAACAGCTTCGTGACCGAATCGCGATCGCGCAGGCGGTTGAATGCGAGGCGGCGGTTAGCCAGCGAAGGCTTCTTGCCGAGCGTGATGAGAGGCTCGACGACCTTGCGCAGTTCCTTCGCCTTCGGCAGCGTTGTCTTGATGACTTCGTGCTCGATCAGCGAGTTGGACATGTTGCGGAGCATTGCCAAACGGTGGCTGCTCGTGCGGTTCAGTTTCCGCAGGCCATGACGATGACGCATTTCAGTTTCCTTGATTCAAAGTTTTGATCCAGCTCTTCTATCGTCGCCGCTTCTTCGAGAAAAAACTGCGACACGGGCCGGTATGAAAAAAGCAAGACGCGGATTTTAAAGGAAAATCCGCGTCGCTGCCAGTCAGCTTACTTGTCGAGCCCGGCCGGCGGCCAGTTCTCGAGCTTCATGCCAAGCGTGAGACCGCGCGAGGCAAGGACTTCCTTGATCTCGTTGAGCGACTTGCGACCGAGGTTCGGGGTCTTGAGCAGCTCGTTTTCGGTGCGCTGGATCAAGTCGCCGATGTAGTAGATGTTCTCGGCCTTCAGGCAGTTCGCGGAACGTACCGTCAGTTCGAGATCGTCCACCGGACGCAGCAGGATCGGATCGATCTGCGGTGCACGCGACGGCGCTTCGGCTGCGGCTTCCGTACCTTCCAGCGCCGCGAACACGGCGAGCTGGTCGACCAGAATACGAGCCGATTGACGAATCGCTTCCTCGGGCGAGATCACGCCGTTGGTTTCGATGTTCATCACGAGCTTATCGAGGTCCGTACGCTGTTCGACGCGCGCGCTTTCAACGGCATAGCTCACGCGGCGAACCGGCGAGAACGATGCGTCGAGCACGATACGGCCGATAATCTTCGCCGTTTCCTCGCCATACCGGCGCACGTTGCCCGGCACATAGCCGCGGCCCTTTTCAACCTTGATCTGCACATCGAGCTTGCCGCCCTTCGACAGGTGCGCAACCACATGCTCGGGGTTGATCACTTCGCAGTCGTGCGGCAATTCGATATCGCGCGCCGTCACAACGCCTTCGCCTTCCTTGCGCAGCGTGACCGTCACTTCATCCCGGTTGTGCAGCTTGAATACGACACCCTTCAAGTTCAGCAGCAGATTGACGACGTCCTCTTGCACACCATCGAGCGTCGAGTATTCATGCACGACGCCTGCGATCGTCACTTCGGTCGGCGCGTAGCCGATCATCGACGACAGCAGCACGCGCCGAAGCGCGTTGCCCAAAGTGTGGCCATAACCGCGTTCAAACGGTTCCATGACCACTTTCGCGTGGTTCTCGCCAAGCGATTCCACGGCGATGATCTTGGGCTTCAACAAACTGGTTTGCATAGGTTTTCCTTTTCAATACCCTCGGCTCGTTACACCGATAAGGCTGACCGGTAACAACCTGAAAATGAACAGCCGAGGCGCCCCCTTGCCTGACGCAATCGGGGTACCCCGGCTGTAAATCCGATTAGCGCGAATACAATTCGACGATCAGGCTTTCGTTGATATCGCCACCAATGTCGGCGCGCTCCGGCATCGCCTTGAACGTACCTTCGTACTTCTTGGTATCGACGGAGACCCAGCTCGGCAGACCGCTTTGCTCGGCGAGCGACACGGCTTCGAGAATGCGAGCCTGCTTCTTGGCTTGTTCGCGCACCGCGACGATGTCACCGGCCTTCACTTGCAGCGACGGGATATTCGCGACCTGGCCGTTGATCGTGATGGCCTTGTGGCTCACGAGCTGACGCGCTTCCGCACGCGTGGAGCCGAAGCCCATCCGGTAGACGACGTTGTCAAGACGCGACTCGAGCAACTGCAGCAGGTTCTCGCCCGTGTTGCCCTTGCGACGATCCGCTTCCGCGAAGTAACGGCGGAATTGGCGCTCGAGCACACCGTACATGCGCTTCACTTTTTGCTTTTCGCGAAGCTGGGTACCATAGTCCGACGTACGTGCGCCGGAGGTGCGGCCGTGCTGGCCGGGCTTGCTGTCGAGCTTGCACTTGTCGGCGAGCGAGCGACGCGCGCTCTTCAGGAAGAGGTCGGTGCCTTCACGGCGAGACAGCTTGGCTTTGGGGCCGGTATAGCGTGCCACTTTGCGTTCCTTCTAGGTTTGATCACGCGGACATGAAACTTTCCGCGCTAGTCCGGACGCGTACGTCCGAACGGTGGACTTAGGATATCGAGATGCAAATAGCCTGCAGGCGCCGCGAAGCGCCGACAGGCATCGTACTTTCGCTCGCCTTAGATACGGCGGCGCTTCGGCGGACGGCAGCCGTTGTGCGGAACCGGCGTCACGTCGGAGATCGCGGTGATCTTGATACCAAGACCATGCAGTGCGCGCACTGCCGACTCGCGACCCGGGCCGGGGCCCTTGATCCGCACTTCGAGGTTCTTCACGCCGTATTCCATCGCCACACGGCCAGCCGACTCGGCTGCAACCTGCGCCGCGAACGGCGTGGACTTGCGCGAGCCCTTGAAGCCCTGACCGCCCGACGTCGCCCAGGCAAGCGCATTGCCCTGACGATCGGTGATCGTGATGATGGTGTTATTGAACGACGCGTGAACGTGAACCACGCCCTCGGCGACGTTCTTCTTGACCTTCTTGCGAACGCGTTGCGCCGCGGTGTTGTTCGAAGCCTTAGCCATTACGTTTTCCTGTAACTGTCAGTCCCGCTTACTTCTTCAGCGATTGCGCAGCACGGCGCGGACCCTTGCGCGTACGGGCATTCGTGCGAGTACGCTGGCCACGCAGGGGCAGCCCCTTGCGATGACGCACGCCGCGGTAGCAGCCGAGATCCATCAGGCGCTTGATGTTCATCGTCACTTCGCGACGCAGATCGCCCTCGACGACAAACTTGCCAACTTCGTCACGCAGCTTTTCGAGATCCGCGTCCGTCAGGTCCTTGACCTTCTTCGAGTATGCGACACCAGCCGCCTCGCAAATCCGGCGCGAGCGCGTGCGGCCGATACCGAAGATCGCCGTGAGGCCGATTTCGGCATGCTGGTGGTTCGGGATGTTCACCCCTGCAATACGAGCCATTGTTTTTCCTCAAACAAAAAGCGCAAGCAAAAGCGCGGCGTTAGCCTTGACGCTGTTTGTGGCGCGGATCAGAGCTGCAAATCACACGCACAACGCCCTTGCGCTTGATGATCTTGCAATTGCGGCAAATGCGCTTAACCGATGCCATCACTTTCATGATATTACCCTTTTTTCCAAATCACTTCGCCCGGAACACGATCCGCGCACGCGACAGATCGTAAGGCGTCAACTCAACCGTCACCTTGTCGCCCGGCAGGATACGGATGTAGTGCATCCGCATCTTGCCCGAGATATGTCCCAATACGACATGGCCGTTTTCCAGCTTCACGCGGAAGGTCGCATTGGGCAGGTTCTCGATCACCTCGCCCTGCATCTGGATTACATCGTCTTTGGCCATAAGTCCTTTCAACGCATCGGGATGTTGCTGCCCTTGAAATTGGCTTTCTTGAGCAGCGATTCATACTGTTGCGACATAACGTACGACTGCACCTGCGCCATGAAGTCCATCGTGACGACGACAATGATCAGCAGCGACGTTCCGCCAAAATAAAACGGCACGTTCCAGCGCAGCACCAGGAATTCGGGCAGCAGACAGACGAACACGATATAGATCGCACCGGCCAGCGTCAGACGCGTGAGGATGCGGTCGATATAGCGTGCGGTCTGGTCACCTGGACGAATCCCGGGAACGAAAGCACCGCTTTTCTTCAGGTTGTCGGCCGTTTCCCTGCTGTTGAACACCAGTGCGGTGTAGAAAAAGCAGAAGAACACGATCGCCAACGCATACAACAACACGTAGACGGGTTGCCCGGGCTTCAGCGCTTCCGCCACGTTGTGCAGCGTCTGGCTGAACCAGCCGCCGCGCGAACCCGAGCTGAACCAGTTCAGGATCGTTGCCGGGAACAGGATGATCGACGATGCGAAGATCGGCGGAATCACACCCGACATGTTCAGCTTCAGCGGCAGGTGCGACGACTGTCCGCCGTAAATCTTGTTACCGACCTGGCGCTTCGCGTAGTTCACCAGAATCTTGCGCTGACCGCGCTCGATGAACACGACGAGGTACGTCACGCCCGCAATCAACGCCACGACGATGATTGCCGAGATGATGCTCATTGAACCCGTGCGCACCAGCTCGAAGAGTCCGCCGATCGCATTCGGGAAACCGGCCGCGATCCCACCGAAGATGATGATCGAGATCCCGTTACCCAACCCGCGTTCGGTGATCTGCTCACCGAGCCACATCAGGAACATCGTGCCCGTCACGAGCGTCACGACCGTCGTCAGGCGAAACACCATGCCAGGATCGATGACAAGGCCCGGTTGATTCTCGAGCGCAACAGCGATCCCGAACGCCTGGAACGTCGCCAGCAAGACAGTGAAGACCCGAGTGTACTGCGTGATCTTTCTCTGCCCGGCCTGCCCTTCCTTCTTCAGCGCTTCGAGCTGCGGCGAGACGATCGCGAGCAGCTGCATGATGATCGAGGAGGAGATGTACGGCATGATCCCCAATGCGAACACCGTGAACCGCGACAGCGCGCCACCCGAGAACATGTTGAACATGCCCAGGATGCCGCCGGACTGGCTTTGGAACAGCTTCGCCAACTGATCCGGGTCGATACCCGGCACCGGAATGTGCGCGCCGATTCGATAAACGACGAGCGCCAGCAGCAGGAAAACTGCTCGCCGGCGCAGGTCGCCGAACTTCGCTGCGCTCTTCCCGGTTTTTGCGAGACTCGGGCTGTTAGCCAAGTACCTTCTCCGATGCAAATACCATGACCGGCAATCGGCTTCTCACGCGAGCGAAAGCCAATTACTCGGCAAACGAGCCGCCGGCTGCCTCGATGGCCGCGCGAGCGCCCTTCGTTGCACCCAGACCCCTCACGACGACCTTGCGCTTGATTTCGCCCGTGGCGATGATCTTGGCGCTCTTCGTCAGCTCGCCCACGAGACCGGCTTGCTTGAGGGCGAGCAGATCGATTTCGTCGACGGGCAGTGCCTGCAGATCGGCGAGACGCACTTCACCGACGAATTCCTTCGTCAGCGAGGTAAAGCCACGCTTCGGCAAACGGCGCTGCAGCGGCATCTGGCCGCCTTCGAAGCCGACTTTATGAAAGCCGCCCGAACGCGATTTCTGACCCTTGTGGCCGCGACCCGCAGTCTTGCCGAGGCCCGAGCCGATACCGCGGCCGACGCGGCGCTTGGCGTGCTTCGCGCCTTCGGCCGGCTTGAGGTTATTCAATTCCATATTCAACTCCTCGAGTCCCTGGTCCGCGCTCAGTCGACGACCTTAACAAGGTACGAAACCTTGTTGATCATGCCGCGCACGGCGGGCGTATCTTGCAGAACGCTAACCGAGTTGAGTCGGCGCAGGCCCAGGCCGCGCACCGTGGCACGGTGCGATTCGCGGGTCCCAATCAGGCTCTTCACGAGCTGAACCTTGACAGTTTTATCAGACATGGTGACCACCCAGGCATTAGCCCAAAATTTCTTCGACCGACTTGCCGCGCTTGGCCGCAATGTCACCCGGCGTCGACTGCTTACGCAGACCGTCGAGCGTCGCACGAACGAGGTTGTAGGGGTTCGTCGAACCGTGGCTCTTCGCCACGACGTTCTGAACGCCCATCACGTCGAACACGGCGCGCATCGGGCCGCCGGCGATCACGCCGGTACCGTCCTTCGCCGGAGCGAGGAGGACCGTCGATGCGCCATGCTTGCCGTGCACTTCGTGCTGCAGCGTGCCGTTCTTGAGCGGCACCTTGAACATGTTGCGGCGAGCCTGCTCCATTGCCTTTTGCACGGCAACTGGAACTTCCTTCGCTTTGCCCTTGCCCATGCCGACGCGGCCATCGCCGTCGCCAACCACGGTCAGTGCGGCGAAACCGAGAATCCGGCCACCCTTCACGACCTTGGTCACGCGGTTGACCGAAATCATCTTTTCGCGAAGGCCGTCGTCGCGTTCGTCAGCCTGAACTTTCGCTTGCATCTTTGCCATGACGAATTCTTCCCTTAGAACT
This sequence comes from uncultured Paraburkholderia sp., assembly GCA_966421005.1. Taxonomy (GTDB): domain Bacteria; phylum Pseudomonadota; class Gammaproteobacteria; order Burkholderiales; family Burkholderiaceae; genus Trinickia. The sequence continues at coordinate 8,797 of CBJLAJ010000087.1, read as the reverse complement.
TGAGCCCGGCTTCGCGCGCCGCATCAGCCAGCGCCTTCACGCGGCCGTGGTAGCGGAAACCCGAGCGGTCGAAGGCGACGGATTCGATGCCGGCAGCCTTGGCTTTCTCCGCGATGCGCTTGCCGATCAGCGTGGCAGCGGCAACGTTGCCACCCTTGCCCGACTTGTCGGCCAGCTGAGCACGCACTTCGGCCTCGAGCGTCGACGCGCTGGCGAGCACCTTCGTGCCGCAGGGCGAAAACACTTGCGCGTAGATATGCGTGTTCGTGCGGTGCACGGCAAGGCGTGCGACCTGCAGTTCGGCGATCTTGATACGCGTCTGGCGAGCGCGGCGCAGGCGAGATTGAGTCTTATCCATGATTGCGCACCCTTACTTCTTCTTCGTTTCTTTGAGGATCACCACCTCGTCGGCGTAGCGCACACCCTTGCCCTTGTAGGGCTCAGGCGGGCGGTAGCCGCGCACTTCGGCAGCGACTTGGCCGACTTTCTGCTTGTCGATCCCCTTGATCACGATTTCGGTTTGCGACGGCGTTTCCGCCTTCACGCCTTCGGGCATCTGGTGCACCACCGGATGCGAGAAGCCCAGCGACAGGTTCAGCTTGTCGCCTTGGGCTTGCGCACGATAGCCCACGCCCACGAGCGTCAGCTTGCGCTCGAAACCCTTGGTGACACCGTTCACCATGTTCGCCACGATGGCGCGCATCGTGCCCGACATCGCGTTGGCTTCACGGCTCTCGCCGACCGGCTCGAACTTGAGGAACGCGCCATCGACAACGATGTTCACGAGCTTGTTCAGCGCCTGCGAAATCGTGCCGAGCGGGCCCTTCACCGTGATGAGGCCGTCAGCGACCTTCACTTCGGCGCCATTGAGCGCGACCGGGCTTTTACCTACTCGAGACATGTTTCTTCTCCTCTTTCGGCGTTAAGCGACGTAGCAGATGACTTCGCCGCCGACGCCATTCGCGCGCGCCTTGCGGTCCGTCATCACACCCTTGGGCGTCGAAACGATCGCCACGCCGAGGCCGTTCATGACCTGCGGAATGTCGTTGCGACCACGGTACACGCGCAGACCAGGCTTCGAGACGCGCTCGAGGCGCTCGATCACCGGACGGCCCGCGTAGTACTTCAGCCCGATATGCAGGTCCGACTTCGTACCGTCCGACTTCACTGCGAAGTCTTCGATATAACCTTCGTCCTTCAGGACCTGCGCAATCGCCACCTTCACTTTCGACGAGGGCATCGTCACCGAGACTTTCTCGACCATCTGCGCATTGCGGATGCGAGTCAGCATATCGGCGATAGGATCACTCATGCTCATTTATGTTTCTCCTATTACCAGCTCGCCTTGGTGAGGCCGGGGATCTCGCCGCGGAACGCAATTTCGCGAATCTTGTTGCGCGCCAGTCCGAATTTGCGGAACGTGCCGCGCGGACGACCCGTGATCGCGCAGCGATTGCGCTTGCGCGTCGGGTTGGCGTTGCGAGGCAGTTGCTGCAGCTCGAGGCGAGCTGCATAGCGCTCTTCTTCCGACTTGCTTTGGTCGTCGATGATCGCCTTCAGCGCAATGCGCTTCGGTGCGAACTTCGCCGCAAGGCGGGCGCGCTTCTTTTCACGTTCGATCAGTGCCAGTTTAGCCACGGTAACCTCAGTTTCTGAACGGGAACTTGAAGCTGGCGAGCAGTGCCTTGGCTTCGTCGTCAGTCTTCGCAGTCGTCGTGATGCTGATGTTCAGCCCACGCAGCGCGTCGATCTTGTCGTAGTCGATTTCGGGGAAAATGATCTGCTCTTTCACACCGATGTTGTAGTTGCCGCGACCGTCGAACGCACGACCCGAGACACCGCGGAAGTCGCGCACGCGCGGCAGCGCCACCGTGACGAAACGATCGAGGAATTCGTACATCGCGCGGCCGCGCAGCGTGACCATCGCACCGATCGGGTAGCCCTGACGGATCTTGAAGCCAGCGATAGCCTTGCGTGCTTTCGTCACGACAGGCTTCTGACCCGCGATCTTCGTCAGATCGCCAACGGCGTTCTCGATGATCTTCTTGTCAGCGACGGCTTCGCCCAGACCCATGTTCAGCGTGATCTTGGTGATGCGCGGCACTTCCATGACGGACTTGTAACCGAACTTCTCGATGAGGCCGGGTACAACCTTTTCTTTGTAAAACTCTTGCAAACGAGCCATTTTTTCACTCCGCAGCGTCAGGCACCGAGCACGGCACCGGTCGTCTTCAGGAAGCGGACTTTCTTGCCGTCCTCGACCTTGATGCCAACGCGCGAGGCCTTGCCGTTCGCGTCGACGAGCGCGACATTCGAAATATGCAGCGGCATCGTCTTGGCTTCCACACCGCCAGTCGTACCCTTCATCGGGTTCGGCTTCACGTGCTTCTTGACGAGGTTGATGCCTTCTACCGTCACGGTCTCGCCACCCACCGCGAGTACGACACCGCGCTTGCCCTTGTCCTTGCCGGTGATGACGACGACTTCGTCACCCTTGCGAATCTTGTTCATCGCGACTCCTTACAGCACTTCCGGTGCAAGCGAAACGATCTTCATGAACCGTTCGCTACGCAACTCACGCGTGACCGGCCCGAAGATACGGGTGCCGATGGGCTCGAGCTTGTTGTTCAAAAGCACGGCAGCGTTACCGTCGAACTTGATCAGCGAGCCGTCCTGGCGACGCACGCCCTTGGCCGTACGCACGACCACGGCGTTGTAGATTTCGCCTTTCTTCACGCGCCCGCGCGGCGTTGCCTCTTTGACGGTCACCTTGATGATGTCGCCAATTCGGGCATAACGACGCTTCGAGCCGCCGAGCACCTTGATGCACATGACTACACGCGCACCCGTGTTGTCGGCCACTTCAAGCCGAGATTCGGTCTGGATCATGGTTTATCTTTCCCAACTTAATCCGCCTGCACCACCATGGTTCAGCCGGTCAGTCTTGGTCCCGTCAGCCGCGCCGCTGTTACTGCTTGGCCGCTTGGCTGTTTAGGTTGGAACAGCAGCGACGGCATCGGAACCGCCATCGCAATCGAGTGAATCCTTTCACAGCAGGCTGGCGCCCGCCGCTCCCTTCCGGTTGGACCACCAACAGGCGTCGAATCCAGCACTCAACTACGCCCGCAACGGATCCCAAAAAGAGGGAAGACCGAGATTATATCAAACAATCCCGGTCTTGCAAGCTAAATTTGCTGCGCCTTCAACGACTTCGAGAGCCGTCCAAAGCGCGGTACCGCTTCGCTGCTTTAGATGACGCGGGCAGCTTCGACAAGGCGCGACACGGCCCAGGCCTTCGTCTTCGAGATCGGACGCGTTTCCTGGATTTCGACGAGGTCTCCCTCGTTGTACGTGTTCGCATCGTCGTGTGCGTGGTACTTCTTCGAGCGCACGACGTACTTGCCGTAGATCGGGTGCTTCACGCGGTGCTCGACCAGCACGGTGACCGTCTTGTCCATCTTGTTGCTGACGACCTTGCCGATCAGCGTCCGCTTGAGCGAGGTTTTCACGCTATCGTTCATTTCTGGTTCGCCTTCTCAGTCAGGACGGTCCGCACGCGTGCGATGTCGCGACGAACCTTCTTCAGCTGGCTCGTGTTCGTGAGCTGCTGGGTCGCGAGCTGCATGCGCAGGCCGAATTGCGCTTTCAACAGGTCCGACAGCTCCTTGTTGAGCGCCGCCTTGTCTTTCTGGTGAAGTTCTGATGCCTTCATCATTTGCTCCTTAGGCGCCCAGCTGACGAACGATGAACGTCGTCTTCAGCGGCAGCTTGGCTGCGGCCAGACGGAACGCTTCACGCGCCAACTCTTCGGATACGCCATCCATTTCGTACAGCATCTTGCCCGGCTGAATCTCGGCGACGTAGTACTCCGGGTTACCTTTACCGTTACCCATCCGTACTTCGGCCGGCTTTTGCGAGATCGGCTTGTCCGGGAAAATGCGAATCCAAATGCGGCCACCGCGCTTGATGTGACGCGTCATGGCACGACGCGCCGCTTCGATCTGGCGTGCGGTCAGACGGCCGCGACCGATAGCCTTCAGGCCGAATTCACCGAACGACACGGCGTTGCCGCGCGTTGCGACACCGGTGTTACGACCCTTCTGCTCTTTGCGATACTTCCTGCGTTTCGGTTGCAGCATCGTTATTCTCCAGTCTTGCCGTCGCCATCAGGCTTGCCGGCACCACCACGACGCGGTGCGCCACGGCGAGCACCCGACGGCGCGCCACCTTCGCCGTCACGGCGGGGACGGCGCTCGCCCGGACGCGCATTACGGCGCGGACGCTTTTCCTCGACGGGCTCTTCGACGACCGGAGCATCGTTGCGGCCGAGCGTGTCGCCCTTGTAGACCCACACCTTGACGCCGATGATGCCGTACGTCGTCTTCGCTTCCGAGGTTGCGTAGTCGATGTCGGCACGCAGCGTATGCAGCGGCACGCGTCCTTCGCGGTACCACTCGGTACGTGCGATTTCGATGCCGTTCAGACGGCCCGCGCTCATGATCTTGATGCCCTGGGCACCGAGACGCATGGCGTTTTGCATCGCACGCTTCATCGCGCGGCGGAACATGATCCGGCGCTCGAGCTGCTGCGTGATCGAATCGGCGATCAGCTGAGCATCGGTTTCCGGCTTGCGGATTTCTTCGATGTTGACGTGGACCGGCACGCCCATACGGCGTTGCAGCTCCGACTTCAACAGCTCGATATCCTCGCCCTTCTTGCCGATGACGACGCCAGGACGCGAGCTGTAAATCGTGATGCGCGCGTTCTTCGCCGGACGCTCGATGACCACGCGGCCAACCGAAGCGTTCTTCAGCTTCTTCTTCAAATACTCACGAACACCGATGTCTTCCTGGAGCATCGCCGCGAAATTGTTGTTGTTCGCGTACCAACGCGAAGCCCAATTGCGGCTGACGGCCAGACGGAAGCCAGTCGGATGAATTTTCTGTCCCATCGTATGACCCCTTAATTCCCGACCGTCACAGTGATGTGACAGGATTGCTTCTCGATGCGGTTGCCGCGGCCTTTCGCGCGCGCGGTGAAGCGCTTCAGCGAAGCGGCCTTGTCGACGTAGATGCTCGTGATCTTGAGCTCGTCGATATCGGCACCTTCGTTGTGCTCCGCATTCGCGATCGCCGACAGCACGACCTTTTTCACGATGCCTGCCGCCTTCTTCGGCGAGAACGTCAGAACGTTCAGCGCCTTGTCGACCGGCAAACCGCGGATCTGGTCGGCCACAAGGCGCGTCTTCTGCGCCGAGATGCGGGCACCGCGATGAATTGCTTTCACTTCCATCTTGATTGCCCCTTATTTCTTGGCCTTCTTGTCGGCCGCGTGACCCTTGAACGTACGGGTCAATGCGAACTCGCCAAGTTTGTGGCCGACCATGTTTTCCGAGATGTACACCGGAACGTGCTGACGACCGTTGTGGACAGCGATCGTCAGGCCGATGAAGTCCGGAAGAATCGTCGAGCGACGCGACCAGGTCTTGATCGGCTTCTTGTCGCGCGTAGCTGCAGCCGCCTCAACTTTCTTCAGCAAATGGGCGTCGCAGAACGGACCTTTTTTTACAGAACGTGCCATTGTCTGCTCCTTAACGCTTGTGACGGCGCTGGACGATCATCGTCGTCGTGCGCTTGTTGCTGCGGGTGCGATAGCCCTTCGTCTGCTGGCCCCACGGGCTGACCGGGTGGCGGCCTGCGGCAGTACGGCCTTCACCACCACCGTGCGGGTGATCGACCGGGTTCATCGCAACGCCACGCACCGTCGGGCGGATACCGCGCCAGCGGTTCGCACCGGCCTTACCGATCTGGCGCAGGCTGTGCTCTTCATTGCCCACTTCGCCGATCGTCGCGCGGCACTCGATGTGCACACGGCGGATTTCACCCGAACGCAGACGAACCTGCGCGTAGGTACCTTCACGGGCCAGCAGCATCGCCGAGGTACCGGCCGAACGCGCGATTTGCGCGCCCTTGCCAGGCAGCATCTCGATGCAGTGGATCGTCGTACCGACCGGGATGTTGCGGATCGGCAGCGTATTGCCCGCGCGAATCGGCGCTTCGGAGCCCGACATCAGTTGCTGGCCCACCGTCATGCCCTTCGACGCGATGATGTAGCGCCGCTCGCCGTCCGCGTACAGCACGAGCGCGATGTTCGCGCTACGGTTCGGATCGTACTCGATGCGCTCGACCTTCGCGGGAATCCCGTCCTTCGTGCGACGGAAATCGACCACGCGATAGTGTTGCTTGTGACCGCCACCCTTGTGACGCGTCGTGATATGACCGTTGTTGTTACGGCCGGCGGTCGAGGTCTTCTTGTCGACGAGCGCCGCGAACGGCTTGCCCTTGTGAAGATCCTTGTTGACCACCTTGACCATCGCGCGGCGTCCGGGCGAGGTCGGCTTAACTTTAACGAGTGCCATGATTACTTGGCCTCCGCTTCAAAGTTGATTTCCTGGCCCGGCTTCAGGCAGACGTAGGCCTTCCTGACATCCTTGCGGCGACCCATGAAACGGCCGAAGCGCTTCGCCTTGCCCTTCACATTGAGGACGTTGACCGAATCGACTTCCACCTTGAAGAGCAGCTCGACAGCAGCCTTGACTTCCTGCTTCGTCGCGTCGGGCGCGATTTCGAACACCACTTGCTCGTTCTTGTCGGCCACCAGCGTCGCCTTCTCGGAGATCACCGGCGCGAGCAGGACCTGCATCAAACGATGATCGTTCTTGCGATTCTCGCTCATGACAGCAACTCCTCGATCTGGGCGACCGCAGCCTTCGTGATCAGTACTTTCTTGAAGTAGATCAGCGAGAGCGGGTCGGCGTAACGCGGCTCGACAACCGCCACATGGGCGAGGTTGCGCGACGCGAGGTACAGGTTCTCGTCAACCGTGTCCGTAATCACGAGCACGGATTCGAGCCCCATCGCCTTGAACTTTTCGGCCAGCAGCTTCGTCTTCGGCGCTTCGAGGGCGAGGTCCTCGACGACCGACAGACGCCCTTCGCGAGCGAGCTGCGAGAAGATCGAGCAGAGACCTGCGCGATGCATCTTCTTGTTGACCTTGTGCGAGAAGTTTTCTTCGGGCGAGTTCGGGAAAATCCGACCACCGCCGCGCCACAACGGGCTCGACGACATACCGGCACGAGCGCGGCCCGTACCCTTCTGACGCCACGGCTTCTTCGTCGTGTGCTTGACCTGCTCGCGATCCTTCTGCGCACGGTTGCCACTGCGCGCGTTCGCTTGATAAGCGACGACGATCTGATGAATCAGGGCTTCGTTGTAGTCACGGCCGAACACGACGTCCGATGCGTTGACCGTCGCGCCTTCCTGTCCATTCGCATTCAGGAGCTTCAGTTCCATTATTTCGCTCCTTTCACGGCACGCGCCTTCACAGCCGGCGTCACGAAAACCTTGCCACCCTTCGCGCCGGGAACGGCGCCCTTGACGAGCAGCAGGCTCCGTTCAGCGTCGATACGAGCGATTTCAAGGTTTTGCACCGTGACGGTCTCGTCGCCCATGTGACCCGTCATGCGCTTGCCAGGGAACACACGACCCGGATCCTGCGCCATACCGATCGAACCCGGCACGTTGTGCGAACGCGAGTTACCGTGCGAGGCACGGCCCGAGCCGAAGTTGTAGCGCTTGATGGTACCGGCGTAGCCCTTACCGATCGAGATGCCCTGCACATCGATCTTCTGGCCCACTTCAAAGATATCGACACCGATCACGGCGCCAGCACTGAGCTCGGCAGCCTTTTCGGCATCGATCGGGAATTCCTTCAGAATTTCACCGGCTTGCACACCGGCTTTGGCGAGGTGACCTGCCAGCGGCTTCGTCACGCGCGACGCACGGCGCGTACCAAATGCCACTTGAACGGCCGTATAGCCATCCGTTTCAACGGTCTTGATCTGCGTCACGCGGTTGTCAGACACGTCCAGCACGGTGACGGGAATCGAGTCCCCATCCACCGTGAAGATACGGGTCATGCCAACCTTGCGACCTACGAGTCCAAGCTTACGCTTGGAGCTATCGCGTCCAAGGCTCATCGTTTTCTCCATTCCCGACTGCGATTGGCCGGGGCTAAATTACAAAATGCCGGCGCCTTCCAACCCACGAACCGCCCGCCAGCAAAGGCTTTCAGCGATTTCCGGGCCACCTGAACGGCTCCAGCTTTTTTACGCAAATGCGCGAAAAGCCTTGCATTATAGCGAGGCCCTCCGTTTTTCGCAAGCAATCAAAGACTTACCGCCACCCCGAAACAAGGGTGGCGGCGGCAACCCTTATTGCAGCTTGATTTCGACGTCCACACCGGCCGGCAAATCGAGCTTCATCAGCGCATCGACGGTCTTGTCCGTCGGATCGACGATGTCCATCAGGCGCTGGTGCGTGCGAATTTCGAGCTGATCGCGCGACGTCTTGTTGACGTGCGGCGAGCGCAGGATGTCGTAGCGCTGGATGCGCGTGGGCAGCGGCACGGGGCCACGGACGATCGCACCGGTACGCTTCGCCGTCTCGACGATCTCGGCAGCCGACTGATCGATCAGGCGATAGTCGAAAGCCTTGAGGCGGATACGGATTTTCTGCTTCTGGATCTGCTGCATGACCATTCCTTGGAAAGAGCGAGGCGGCTTTGCACCGCCGGATTAAAAAAGAACGAGGGATCGAGCTCCCGCCAGGAAGCCGGCGCTCAACCCCGGACACAACCACTTCGAACTGCTAGGCGTATCGCGTCACCGCGAAACCAGCGATTTTACTCGATGATCTTCGCAACGACACCTGCGCCGACGGTACGACCACCTTCGCGG
>CBJLAJ010000086.1:0-22155 GCA_966421005.1 uncultured Paraburkholderia sp. | reverse complement strand
CGAATGGCCTCGACCGTGGCCTCGCCCGAGCCCGACACGGTTCGCGTCTTGCCATCCTCGCCGCGCACTTGCTTGACGGTTTTACCTTCGCGGTCCGCCAACAACGCATTGTAGTAATCGAAAATCTCTTCGGGCTCGCCCTGCTTTTCCAGGCGCCCCTCGTTCAGCAAAATAGCGCGATCGCAAATCGATTGAATCGCCGTCTTGTCGTGCGAGACGATCATCAACGTCGTACCCTGCTCGCGATAGGAGCGGATGCGATCGAAGCTCTTGTGCTGGAAATAGGCATCGCCCACAGACAACGCTTCGTCGACGATCAGAATGTCAGGCCGGCGAAACGTGGCAACGCTGAACGCAAGCCGCATCTGCATACCGCTCGAATAGACACGTACGGGTTCATCGATAGCATCGCCAATCTCCGCGAACGCCTCGATCGCACCCATATTCGCGGTGATCTCGTCCACCGAATGACCGAGCAGTTGTCCCGCCATGATGACGTTCTGCCGGCCCGTGAAATCCGGATGGAAACCCATACCCAACTCGAGCATCGCAGCCACGCGCCCGCTGACGCTGATGCTGCCTTGGGTGGGTTGCGTCGTGCCAGTGATCATCTTGAGCAACGTGCTCTTGCCGGCACCGTTGATCCCGACGATGCCAACAGCCTCGCCCTGCTTCACATCGAAACTGATGTCGCGCAATATCCATTTGAGCTGATGCCTGACGACATGCCCTGGCGCGACCCATTCGAGCAACCGCCCGAAACGCGACGAATATTGCTTGTAGGCCTTGCTGACGTTTTGTACGGAGATACTACCCATGAGATCGGGTCCGCTGTTACGAGTCGAAGCGTTGGACGCTGTGAGGCGCCCGCAAAAAGCGCGAGGGCGCCGAAACGCCCTCGTGCCTCACCGGATCAGAACGAGAATCCGGCTTCGTTTCGACGCAGATCGGCTTGCACCATCATCTTGCACAGCTCTTCGAGCGAAGTCTTCGGCTCCCAGCCGAGCTTGGCTTTCGCCTTCGCCGGATCGCCGATCAGCAGATCGACTTCCGCCGGCCGATAGAATTTCGGGTTCACGCGAACGAGGACCTTGCCATTCTCGGCGTTCACCGCCTCTTCTTTCTCGCCCTCGCCGCGCCACTTCAATTCGGTACCGACGGCCTTGAACGCCATCGAAACGAAATCACGCACGGTTTCCGTACGGTTCGTGGCCAGCACGAACGTATCGGGCTCGTCGGCCTGCAGCATGCGCCACATGCCTTCGACATACTCCTTCGCGAACCCCCAATCCCGCTTGGCATCGATATTGCCGAGTTCGAGGACGTCGAGTTTGCCGAGCGAAATCTTCGCCACGGAATCGGTGATCTTGCGCGTGACGAACTCGCGCCCGCGCAGCGGCGATTCATGATTGAACAGGATGCCGCTCGATCCGAAAATATCGTACGACTCGCGATAGTTCACGGTGATCCAGTGCGCGTACAGCTTTGCCACACCGTACGGGCTGCGCGGATAAAAAGGCGTGCCTTCCTTTTGCGGAACAGCCTGCACCTTCCCGAACATTTCGGACGTCGAGGCCTGATAGAACCGAATCGAGCGATCCACGATGCGGATGGCTTCGAGCAAGTTCAGCGCGCCGACGCCCGTAATCTGCGCCGTCGTGCCTGGCTGATCGAACGAAACACCGACGAAGCTTTGCGCCGCGAGGTTGTAGATCTCCCGCGGCTTCGCCGTTTCAAGCAGGCGAATGGATGCGCCGAGGTCGGTCAGATCGTGCTCGACAAGATGCAGCTTGGGGTGATCGAGCACGCCGACCTCTTCCATACGCCAGAAGTTGACCGAGCTCGTACGCCGGTAGGTGCCGTAGACTTCGTACCCGCGCTCGAGCAGCAATTGCGTCAGATATGCACCATCTTGACCGGTGATACCGGTTACGACTGCCCTTGTCATTCCCTCTCCTTTTGAAAACCAGCCTCCGCAACAATTTCTGCGAAGAATCATTGAACTACCGAAATCGAACGCCGCAAATTATATCCGACGGCTCTATGCCAAAAACGCTCAAAGCCAGCGGATTCCGTAACGACGCCCTATAGCTCGTCGACCATTTCGGCCGCATGCCGCCGAAAGAGATGCAGACCGAGCAGACAAAACAGCGCTCCAAGCACAAAGACCGGCCACACCAGCGACCAATCGGGCCAGAGGCGATTCACGAAAATCGTCTGATATCCCTCGATCAATCGCGCCATCGGGTTGAGCAGGATCAAGGGCTTGACAGCCTCCGGAAGTGCATGCCACGGGTAGACCACGGGCGTGAACCAGAACCAGAACTGCAGAAGAATGCCCATGAATTGACCGACGTCTCGGAAGAAAACGTTGAGGACTCCTAACGTTATCCCAAGGCCGATGCTGAAGAGCACCTGCGTCAATAGCAGCGGGATCAGCCCCACGAACACGATGCCGGGAAAGTTTCCTGTGACGAGCAGGAAAATCAGAAACAGCGCAAAGATGATCGCAAAGTTCATGAGTGCCGAGCACGTGACGATCACGGGCAGCACGATGCGCGGGAAGCTCAGCTTTTTGAGGAGGTTGGCGTTGTCGACGAAGACGCTTTGAGCGCGCGAGACGATCTCGGCAAAAAGCCCCCACGTCAATACGCCGGCGCACAGATAAATGCTGTAGCCGAATGTGCTCTGCACGCCCGGCAGCCTGGACTTCATCACCTCTGAAAACACGACCGTATAGACGACGATCAACGCCAGCGGTTGCAGCACGAGCCACAACGCGCCGAGCATGCTCGTGCGATAACGTGTCTGGAATTCGCGTTTTACGCTGCCGACGACAAAACCCCTGTATCGCAGCAGCGCATTCAACAATGCACCCAATTTATCTGTCCTCGATGATTCGCGCCAATGCCCGGCCCTACCACGGCTGCCGGTCTTGCAGGCAAAGCGACAAAGCCTCATGCCAATGCGGCGGCCGGATGCCGAACGTCTGAACCAGTTTCGCGTTCGAAAGACGCGAATTGGCCGGGCGCCGGGCTGGCGTGGGATAGTCGCTGGACCCAATCGGGACGATCGTCGGCCCCTTGTCCGGCGACGCGAGTTCAAAAATCGCTCGCGCGAATTCCGCCCACGACGCATCCCCGCTCGCGCTCAGGTGGTAAGTGCCCGTACGCGCAGACCACCACGCCGCTCGCGCTTCGCGCGGCACCGCCATCGCCTGCGCAACGATATGCGCCGTCAGCGTCGCAATCGTACGCGACCATGTCGGAGCGCCACGCTGATCGTCGACGATGCGCAACTCTGGCCGTTCTGCCCCAAGTCGCAGCATCGTCTTCATAAAATTGCGCCCGCGCGCGCCGTAGACCCAGCTCGTACGCAAAATCAAATGCGCGCCGCCAGCCGCCTCGATAGCGCGCTCGCCCGCCAATTTGCTCTCGCCGTAGACGTTGAGCGGGCCAGGCTCATCGTCTTCGTCGTAGGCTCCTCGCTTGGTGCCGTCAAAGACGTAGTCCGTCGAATAGTGAATCAGCGGTACGCCCGCACGGACAGCTGCGGCGGCCAGTTCGCCCGGGGCAGTTGCATTGACCCGCATCGCGTTGTCGATGTCGCTCTCGGCCTGATCGACGGCCGTGTACGCCGCTGGATTGACGATCAGCGAAGGCCGAATTTCGCCGAGCGCAGCCTCGATCGAGCGTGCATCGGCAAGATCCAGCATGTCGCGCGGTGGGGCGATAACACTGCCGAGGCCCTGCAGGCAGCGCACTAGCTCGAAGCCCACTTGCCCCGACGCGCCGGTAACGAGAATGATTGGTTGGTTCGAATCGGACATGAACGAGTGCACTTAGAGGACGACTACCACGCAGGGATCAGCCCGCAAAAGTGTCACAACGTGAGGACACGAGATTATAAAAGCACGCGGGGGCAGCCAAAAGGCGCCCTAACAAACTGATACACCCCAATCCAGTGGATTTTGCCGATCCCCGGGGCGCGACGACGTACAAATTGCCGACTGTCAGCCGTGAACAGCCAGCGGGTGGGGATGATGCTCCCGCTCAACCATCCAACGAATGGTGTCGGCGAAATCGATCGGCTCGACATCGGGAACCAGCTGCCGCAGCTTCGCAGCCGAGCCGATCAGCATTTTGACCTCGTTATCGCGAACGAATGCGCGGTTCACCTTGATCTCGAGATTGTGATGCGATGCCTCGCGCACCATATCGACGACCTGATGCAGCGTATACGCCCGTTCACTGCAAACGTTGACGATCTCGCCGGCCGCCTTACCGGAAAGCAGCGAGCGATAGATGCTTGCTACCATCCGCACATCGGAGAAATCGCGCGCCACGTCGAGGTTACCTAACTCGATGACCGGACGGCGCTGCACAAAGTGCGAGACGATTTTCGGCACGAGAAAACGCGCCTCTTGCCCGCGTCCGGTGTAATTGAAAGGCCGCGTCACGACGATGGGCAAGCGATCGAACCAGGTCCGCACCAAATGTTCCATCGCAAGCTTGCTGGCCGCGTAGTGGTTCACGGGAGCGGGCGCAACGCTTTCATCGACCACGCCCGCGGCATTGCCATACACGTTTGCGCTACTCGCGATGAGAATCTTCCCTGGGTGACATCCAACGTCGACGCAGGCTTGCAGCAAGTTCAGCGTGCCCAGCACATTGACGTTGTACATAGCGAGCGCGTCGTCGTGCGCCACAAAGCTGATTGCCGCCAGATGAACAATATGCGTAGGCCGTATCTCGCCTATCACGCGCCGGCAATCATGCACCGACGAAATATCGAGCAGGTGTTCATGCTCACCGACATCCTCGCCGCGAGCTAACGTGCCGATCACCTCGTAGCCGGCCCGCTCGAGCTCGTCGCGAACATAAACACCTGTAAAGCCGCGAGCGCCGGTCAGCAATACCCGCCCGACACCCCGCTGAGAAGAAGCATCCAATCCAGTACCTACCTTCAAACTTGTTTCGACAGACCCGTTCGCTCAATCGAACAGATCAGCATCGGCCAACAACCGGCCGGCGGCATCCTTCGCAGCCAACACCGGCTCGAATTCGATCGGCCATTCGATCCCGATCTGCGGATCGTTCCAAAACAGGCAACGCTCGAATTCCGGATACCAATAATCAGTCGTCTTATAGAGAAACTGCGCGGACTCGGACAGTACCACGAAGCCATGTGCGAAGCCGGGAGGAATCCAGAGCTGCCGGTGATTCTCGCTCGACAAGACGACGCCTTCCCACTTGCCGAACGTCGGCGACGAACGCCGCAAGTCGACAGCCACATCGAATACTTCACCTTCCATGACGCGCACGAGCTTGCCCTGCGCATGCTGGATCTGATAATGCAGTCCGCGCAGCACGCCTCTGGCCGAACGGGAATGGTTGTCCTGCACGAACATCACACCGTCTTGCACTTGCTGCGCAAATTCGCGGGCGTTGAAGCTCTCGAAAAAGAACCCACGGGCATCGCCAAACACCTTGGGCTGAATGAGTTTGACGCCATCGAGCGCCATCGAAGTCACTTGAATCGTCATGCGATCTGGTCGGTGAGAAGGCTCGTCAAATATGCACCATATCTGCTCTTGTTGAGTGGCTTGGCCAGCCTCAGCAATTGCTCGGCGTCGATCCAGTTGCGGCGATAGGCGATTTCCTCTGGACAGGCCACCATCAATCCCTGCCGCTTTTGCAGCGTAGCGATGAAGCTTGCCGCTTCGATCAGCGAATCGTGCGTGCCTGTATCGAGCCACGCATAGCCACGCCCCATGATCTCGACGTTAAGCTTGCCGTCTTGCAAATAACACGAGTTCACATCGGTAATCTCGAGCTCGCCGCGCGCCGACGGCTTGATGCTCTTCGCAATCTCGCAAACGTGTTCGTCGTAAAAGTAAAGCCCCGTCACCGCATAGTTCGACCGGGGCTGCGCCGGCTTTTCTTCGATCGATATGGCGCGAAACGCCGAATCGAATTCGACCACACCATATCGTTCGGGGTCCTGAACGTGATACGCGAACACCGTTGCCCCTGAAGTCCGTGCGTCGGCGTGCTCGAGCTGACTGACGAGATCGTGGCCGTAGAAGATGTTGTCGCCGAGTATCAGCGTCGACGGCTTGCCGCCGATAAAGTCGCCGCCGATGATGAACGCCTGCGCCAGACCGTCCGGGCTCGGTTGCACGGCGTATTGAAGGCTCATTCCCCACTGGCTTCCGTCACCCAGCATCGCCTGGAAACGGGGGGTATCCTGCGGCGTCGAGATAATCAGTACTTCGCGAATGCCCGAGACCATCAACGTGGATAGCGGGTAATAAATCATCGGTTTGTCGTACACCGGCAGCAACTGCTTGGATATGGCATGCGTAATCGGATAAAGCCGTGTGCCGGAGCCGCCCGCAAGGATGATCCCTTTTCTCGCCATCGTTGACATGCGGGTTCCCTCAGTCGCGTTTTGCATAGTTCGTTTCGACCCAGTTCCGGTACTCGCCGGAGGCCACTTCGCTCACCCACGCCTCATTGTCCAGGTACCATTGCACCGTCTTTTCCATCCCTGTTTCGAACGTCTCAGCCGGCTTCCATCCAAGCGTGCGTTCGAGCTTGCGCGCGTCGATCGCATAGCGTCGGTCGTGTCCCGGGCGATCCTTCACGAATGCGATCTGATCGCGGTACGAGCCGTTTGCTTTCGGACGGATACCGTCGAGCAATCCGCAAATCGTCTGCACCACATCGATATTCGTTTTCTCGTTCCAGCCGCCGACGTTGTAGGTCTCGCCCGGCACGCCCCGGGCAAGCACCTCACGCACTGCTGCGCAGTGATCGCCCACGTAAAGCCAATCGCGTACGTTCTGACCATCGCCATACACTGGCAACGGCTTGCCGGCCATTGCGTTGGTAATCATCAGCGGAATCAGCTTCTCTGGAAACTGATATGGCCCGTAATTGTTCGAGCAGTTGGTCGTCAACGTGGGTAAGCCGTACGTATGATGATAGGCGCGAACGAGATGATCCGATCCGGCTTTTGTGGCCGAATAGGGGCTGTTGGGTGCATACGGCGTCGTTTCGGAGAACTGCGGATCCGATGGCGAGAGCGAACCGAAGACCTCGTCGGTGGAAACATGCACAAAGCGAAAAGCCGTCCGCGCCGAACCGTCGAGCGCGGCCCAGTATCGCCGCACCGCTTCGAGCAACGTGAACGTGCCGACGACGTTCGTCTGCACAAAATCGGCCGGACCGTGGATGGACCGGTCGACATGGCTTTCGGCCGCGAAATGGACCACCGCGCGCGGCTTGTATTGTGCAAGCAAGGTATCGAGCAACGCGCCATCGCAGATATCGCCGCGCACGAAGATATGGCTCGGGTTGTCCCTCAACGGCTCCAAAGTGCGCAAGTTTCCCGCATACGTCAGTTTGTCTACGTTCAGCACGGCCTCGGCCGAATCTCGAAGCCAATCCAAAACGAAATTGGCACCGATGAAGCCGGCACCGCCGGTTATCAGGATCATGAAGTTCCTCGAAAGTGCGCGGCCCGCAACGCGTCCGTGGGACTTTTCGTACAATGCCCCGTCGCGCAAACGCCCGTTCGACGGCTCGCCCTTCGCTGGCAAGGCGGCAAGTTCGCTTTTCGCCCCCCAGCAGCTCAGTTTGGCCGAAAAATCAGCTAATTATACGGCTGCAGGCCTGCAAGGCTGAGAGAGCCGCCCCTTACACTTACCTATTCGATCATGGACACGTTCGCCGCCCCCGTTGCCTTCGGTGATCTGCAGGGATGCCTCGCACCCTTGCACCGCCTTCTTGCCAAGCTCTCGCCGCCCGACGAGACGCCACTCTGGTTCGCAGGCGATCTCGTCAACCGCGGTCCCGAATCGCTTGCGACACTACGACAAATAGTGGGTTTCGGTCCGCGCGCGAAGGTCGTGCTCGGCAACCATGACATGCATTTGCTCGCGGTGTCGGCCGGCATCCGTCGGCAAAAAGCGGACGACACGCTCGGTGACATCCTGCACGCGCCCGATGCGCAAGAATTGCTGGACTGGCTTCGGCATCGACCGTTCGCTCACGCGGAGAACGGCATGCTGATGGTGCATGCGGGCGTGCTACCGCAGTGGGATACCCCGCTCGCGCTCGAGCTCGCCGACGAATTGCAGCGCGCGCTACGCGCGCCGAACTGGCCGGAAACACTCGCCGCACTCTATGAGAAAGGGCCGAATCGCTGGTCGCCCAATCTTGCCCGGATGGATCGGCTTCGTGTCGCGTTCAATGCTTTCACGCGCTTGCGCTTTTGCACGCCCGACGGGGAAATGGAATTCAGCGCGAACGGCACGCTCGACAATGGCCCGGCGGGGTTCGTGCCATGGTTCGACGCACCGGATCGTCGCACATCGGACACGACCGTCGTGTTCGGGCATTGGGCCGCGCTCGGGCTCCTGGTACGCGAAAACGTGATTGGGCTCGACTCGGGCTGCGTGTGGGGCAACCGTTTGAGCGCAGTTCGACTGGCCGGCGATCCGGCTGCGCGCACTGTGGAACAAGTGGAATGCACCGATTGCCGAAATAATCGGTAACATCCGGCGCGGTAAGCACGCCAGAAATTTCCATAGAATGCTTTTTTTGGCGAACGAAGCAGGAGTGATTTTTTGCAAGACAGGCTCGCTCGATCCGCGGACGCATCCTTCCCGCGCATGCAGGGCATCCAGGTGGCCGAAAGCGGTGACCTGAATGCCGCCACCTCCCGTTGTGGATACGGCGGCGTGCTCTGGATGACGGGGCTCTCGGGTGCCGGTAAGTCGACACTCGCGCGCGCCGTCAACGAACGGCTCGAAGCGCGGCACTGCATGGTTGTCGTGCTCGATGGCGATGCCCTGCGTTCGGGTCTCAACGCAAATCTCGGCTTCAGCAGCGCCGACCGCATCGAGAACATCCGGCGCACGGCCGAAGTAGCCGCGCTGTTCAAACAGGCTGGGTTCGTTGTCATCTGCGCGCTGATCTCGCCCGCGCATGCGCATCGCAGTCTGGCGCGCTCGATCATCGGTGACCGATTCTTTGAAGTGCATGTCGCCAGCGATCTGGCCGTATGCGAATCGCGCGATCCGAAAGGGCTCTATTCCCGCGCCCGCCGCGGCGAGCTGCCCGAGTTCACGGGCATATCCTCGCCCTATGAAGTCCCCGTTTCCCCCGATCTGGCGATCGACACGGCCCATCTCACGATCGAGGACTCGGTTTCACGATTCGATGCCTTCATCCAAGCGAATATCACTCCCATGCGCTTCGCGGTCTAATGCGCGTCTACTCCACCCTTAGCGGCGCATTCGATGTATTCGAAGTACTCGACGTCATAGCCGGGGAAGCGCACGACGCCTTCAATTCAGCGAGTCCAGCGGCCACCGCATCTCTGGCCATCGCAGCCAACACGCGTCTGTCGTGAGCCGCCTCGATCGCCTCACCGACATACAAGTGGGCGGTCAACGGACCGCCGCGCAAGACGGCATCGACCGACGCGGCCAGCGACACATCGTCGATATAAGCAGGCGCAGTCGATTGCCGCCCGTGAGCGTCCTCATACAAAAGGCAAATAGGCTGTATCCGGCATTGCGCCGAGACGGCCGCTTGAAACAGGTTCGAATGGAACGGCAACAAGCCGAGCCCATCGGAGGTCGTTCCTTCCGGAAACATGCACATGACCTCGCCCGCTTGCAGCCGCGCCGCCATCTCGTGCATCGTGCGATGCGCGTCTCTGCGCTTTTCCCGATGCACGAAGATCGTGCCCAATTGATGCGCGAGCCAGCCGACAATCGGCCAATTGCGTACCTCGGCCTTCGAGACGAAAGGTGTCGGCCGCCACGCATTGATCACGTAGATATCGACCCATGAAATGTGGTTGCCGACCACCAGCGCATGATGATCGAGCCTCGCTTCGTCGTGATGTACGACGAGCTTCATGCCCGCCAGGCGCAGGAGCTTCAGCGACCACGCGCGCGTCAACGCAAGCTTGCGTTCGGCCGAGACGTGCGGAAAACGCGTCGCGACGATCCACATCCCGTGCAGCAGATGCAGCCCAAGCCGGGCCTTGGCGAGCGCGCGTTTCATTCGAGTCGGTCCATGCTTGTCGGCGCGCCTCGCTTATGCTCGCTCGTAGGCGACGCGGCCCGCGACGATGGTCGTCGTCACGCGGGCCGGCAACTCGTAGCCAAGAAACGGCGTATTGTGGCCCTGGCTCTTCAACGCACGCGGTTCGACACGCCAGTGCGCGGCGGCATCGAATACGCAAAGGTCGGCCACGGCGCCCGTTTCGATACGCCCCGCCGGCAGCTTCAATACATCGGCCGGCGCCGCGGTGATACGGCTCAATGCCTTCGCGAGCGGCATGCGCGTTTCTTCGGCCCACTTCACCGTGAGCGAGAGCAGTAGCTCGAGACCTGTTGCGCCCGGCGTCGCTTCGGCAAACGGCAACAGCTTTTCGTCGTCGTCGACAGGCGTGTGATTCGATGCGATGGCATCGATCGTCCCATCCGCCAGCCCGGCGCGGATTGCCTCGCGATCGCGCTGCGCGCGCAACGGCGGATCGAGCCGGAACTGCGCGTCGAAGTAGCCGATGTCGACATCGATCAGATGGACGTGGCTCGCCGACACGTCGCACGTCACGGGCAGCCCTTCGGCCTTCGCCTCGCGCACGAGCGCAATGCCCGCTGCCGATGAGAGCTGCGGCAAGTGCACGCGCGCGCCCGTCACCCGCATCAGTTCGAAAATCGTATGAAGCGCGATCGTCTCGGCCGCCACGGGCACGCCCGGCAGACCCAGCCGGGACGCCACCGCGCCGCTCGCCGCCACGCCGCCCTTGGCGAGGTAAGCGTCCTGCGGCCGCAGCCATACGGTGTAGTCATAGGTGCTCGCATACTGCAGCGCGCGCAGCAACACCTGCGTGTCGACGACGGGTACGTCCGCCTGAGAAAAACCAATGCAGCCCGCTTCGGTCAGCTCGACCATCTCCGTGATGACCTGCCCCTTCAATCCGACCGTCAACGCGCCAAGCGGATAGACATGCACGCGCTCGAGGCTGCTCGCCCGAAATTTCAACATATCGACAAGACCCGGCTCGTCGAGCACCGGGTCCGTGTCGGGCGGACACACGAGACTCGTCACGCCGCCCGCCAGCGCTGCCGCGGTTTCGGACTCGAGGGTCGCACGGTACTCGTAACCGGGCTCGCGCAGCCGCGCAGACAAATCGACGAGCCCGGGCGCAATGTGACGCCCTTTCGCATCGATGCGCGTCGCCGCCTCGAAACCGGCCGGTGCCGTACCGACCGCCGCGATCTTGCCGGCGTCGATGAATACGTCGGCCCGCGTCTCGCTGCCCGCCACGGGATCGATCAACGTGCCGCCTTCGATATGAATCTTCATGCGCTGCCTTTTTGTTCCGTCCGTCTTTGTCTTTGCGTTCCCGTGCCGATCGTTGCGCGCGATCGTTCGAACCGTTTCAATCGTTGTTGCCGGCCACGATACCCATCACCGCCATGCGCACGGCAATGCCGAATGTCACCTGATCGAGAATCACCGATTGCGGGCCGTCGGCCACGTGCGAATCGATCTCGACGCCACGGTTCATCGGCCCGGGATGCATCACGATGGCATCGGGGTGCGCGCGCGCAAGACGTTCGGGCGTCAATCCCCAGCTCTTGAAATACTCTTGCGCCGAAGGCAACAGCGCGCCGCTCATCCGTTCGTTCTGCAACCGCAGCATGATGATGACGTCGACATCCTTCAATCCCTCGTCGAGATTGTGGAACACACGCACCCCCATCTGCTCGAGCCCACCCGGCAACAGCGTGCGCGGGCCGATCGCGCGTACTTCCGGCACCCCGAGCGTGGTCAGCGCATGGATATCGGAGCGGGCGACGCGCGAATGCAGAATGTCGCCGACGATCGCGACACGCAGGTTCGTGAAATCGCGCTTGTAGTGGCGAATCGTGTACATGTCGAGCAGCCCCTGCGTCGGATGCGCATGGCGCCCGTCGCCGGCATTGATGACGTGCACGTGCGGCGCGCAGTGTTCGGCAATCAGATAGGGCGCGCCGCTCGACGCATGCCGAACGACGAACATGTCGGCATGCATGGCCGACAGATTGTTGATCGTGTCGAGCAACGATTCGCCCTTGCTCGTGGACGACGCATTGATGTTCAGGTTGATGACGTCGGCCGACAAACGCTTGGCTGCGATCTCGAACGTAGTCCGTGTGCGCGTCGAATTCTCGAAGAACAGGTTGAAGACCGATTTGCCGCGCAACAGCGGCACCTTCTTCACCTCGCGATCGGTCACACTCACGAACTGCTCGGCCGTATCGAGAATCTGCGTGACGATCGCACGTGGCAATCCCTCGATCGTCAGCAAATGCTTGAGCTCGCCGTTTTTCGTCAGTTGCGGATTGCCCTTCAGGAAGCCATAGCGAAAACGGTCTGCCGATGTCGCGTGGTCGGCTTGGCCCTGGGTGAAGGTGTTCATGTTCTGGCCTGCTGCAAACGTGGGTGGGGTAGCGTGCAATAGCGCGCGATCAGTCGGCACGCGGTTCGGTGCGGAACGTGAAGCGTTCGTTTTGGCCTTCGGCGTCTTCCTCGCGCACGAGCACGAGCGTTGCGTCGTCTGCAAGCTCCGCATGGGCGCCGACGAACCGCGCGGCAATCGGCAACTCGCGGCCGCCGCGCTCGGCCAGCACGGCGAGCTCGATCGCGGCCGGCCGGCCGTAGTCGTACAGTTCGTTCATCGCGGCGCGCACGGTTCGGCCCGTGTACAGCACATCGTCGACGAGCAGAATGTGTCGGCCGTCGACGTCGAACGGCAACGACGTGGGGCTCGCCTGGCTGTGCAGGCCTTTTTTCGCGTAATCGTCGCGATGCAGGGCGACATTGATCACGCCGAATCGATCGATGCCCAGATCGCGCGCGAGCCGCTTTGCAAGCCACGCGCCGCCGCTATGGATGCCTGCCAGCTCGGGGGCCCCGTGCGTGCCGAAGAGATGGCCGTACGCCTCTCTGATTTGCGTGAGCAAAGCGCGATAAGACACTTCGGCGTCAATGCAGCTCATCGGAAAGTCCGTCCAGGTATTGTTGAAGAATGATGCGGGCCGCTTCGGCATCGAGCATGTCGACGCGCACGCCTGCATCGCGCAAATCGGCAGCGGCCTGCACCGAACTATAGCGCTCGTCGACCCACGCCACCGGGAGATTGAACCGGCCGTTCAATTGATTGCCGAAACGCTTCGCGAGCCGCGTCATGTCGTGCGGCGTGCCGTCGGGATGGAGCGGCAGGCCGACGACGAGCGCGTCGGGCTTCCATTCCCCGATCAGCTTGCCCACCGCTTCGAAACGATACTCGCGGTTGGCGTTGGGCACGACAGCGAGCGCGCGTGCCTGGCGCGTCAGCATGTTGCCGACCGCTACGCCGATGCGTTTTTCGCCGTAGTCGAACGCAAGCAGCGTCGCCTCACGCCCGACCGCTTTGCTCATGCGTGCCCTGCGTCGCCGGAGAGCATCGAGGCGGAGATGCCGAGCAACGCGAGCGCCGCCTCGAAACGTTCTTCCGCCGGCACCTCGAATACGATGCGCGGATCGGCTTCGACAGTGAGCCAGCCGTTCTTGGAAATTTCCTCTTCGAGCTGGCCCGCCCCCCAGCCCGCATGACCGAGTGTCAGCAAGAAGCGCTGCGGGCCCTTGCCACTTGCGACAGCCTCGAGCACATCTTTCGACGTGGTCATTTCGAGACCGCCCGTCACCGACATCGACGATGTATAGGCAGAACCCTCGACAGGCTCATGCAGCACAAAGCCGCGCTCGGTTTGCACAGGGCCGCCGAAGTACACTGGCACGTGCAGCAGAGGCTCGATTTCGAGTTTGAGATCGATGCGACTGAAGAGCGATTCGAGATCGATATCGGTCGGCCGGTTGATGACGAGACCAAGCGCTCCGCGATCGCTGTGATCGCAAAGATAGACCACAGTCCCTGAAAACGTGGGATCGGCCATATTCGGCATGGCGATCAGGAACTGGTTGGTCAGGTTGATGCGATCGTTACTCTTGGGCATGGTTCGAATTCTAGCAAAGACATTGCGGGACCGGCCCGCGACTTCGGGCGCCAGCGCACGGCCGCGCACCGGGCGCCGCCCGCCGTGCCGCCAACGGGCGACATGCCACATTACCGCACACTCTATCACGTCGGCCGCGCCTTTCAGCCCCGCCCCGGCATCCGGCGCAAAGCAGCCGGCCGCCAGCGGTCGAGCCGCGCAACGCGGGTGCCCGCGGTACGAACACAACGGATGAGATCAGAAAGCGCCTGGGCGCGACCGCGCAGGCGCGGCGCGCTCGATTGCCTGCGTCAGCGTGTCGAGCGCGGCCGCCGATTCGGACGGGGCCACGCCTGCGGCGACTCGCAGCAGCATCGCACGCAGCGCCTGTCCAGCCGCATCCACGGCTTTGGGCTCCGGCAGGCGTTCCGGTGCCTGTGCCTGCCAAGCGCACGCGCTCAGGCGCCAGGCGAGCGCCAGCGCATCGGCGAGCGCGGCGATATGCCCCAAGCCAAGCGCGCAGCCCGCGCTCCCGAGCCGAAAAGCAGCCTCGGAAAGCTTCACCGCAGCCGATGCGTCCGCCGCAACGGGACGGTTCGCGAGCGCCGCCATCGCGGTATCGGCCGTCTGCAGAAAATCTTCGTAGGCGCGCGCATTGATCGACAGCACACCGAGCTCTCGCATGCCAGCGGCATCTCGAACGTCCGTTTGCCCGGCTTCGCGCGCCGCCTCGGCCTCCCACAGTGCCTCGGAGGCCAACGTGCCGGCGACATGCCAATCGGCCGTCAGCCCGTAATCGTTCAGTAGCGTCACCTGATCCGCATCCTCCGCGGCAGCGCCGTAAAGCGCGTAGTCGCGCCATAACAAAGCAAGCGCCATGCGAACGAACGATTTCGGCGCGAGCGCCAGACCATGCGCCTGCTCGCCCAAGAGCAGGTTGCAGCGCGCGTAAAAGCGTTTCGCATCCGCGTCGCCCGTGCCCGCACGGCCCGTCACGCGCAGCGCTCGCGCGCACCCTGCCGCGAGCCGCCAAACATCGTACGGATCGGGCCCTGCGAGCTGCTCGATGTAACCGTCCAGGTCTGCTAGAGCGCTAGTTGCCGATTCGCGTTCGCGCAGCCAGCCAAGTAACGCGCTTTCGTAGCATGCGCGCAAACGGGCGAGCTGCGGCGCCGCAATCGATCTCATCGTTGCCGGCGCGATCGGCTTGCCGACCAGGGCTACGTCCTCATAGGCGACATCGGACGGGCCCATATGCATCGCAATGCGCGAACGCAGATCGCGGTAGTGCTCGAAAAGAACTGTCGAGCAAGCGAGTTCCCGCAGATTGCGCCGCGCAAGCGCAGCATGGAAATCGGCGAGCGCCGCGCCGAACCGCTCGGCGAGCGCACCTTCGGCGAACGGCGAGGCGAGTGCGAGCGTATCGGCGAACCGTTGTGCCGGCAACCAGCCCGCATGAGCGAGCGCCTCGGCTGCGCGGCGCAGTGGCACGCCGGTAGCGGAACCGGAGTCGAAAGCCCGGCGCGCGTCAGCCAGCGCATTTTCAGCGGGTCGCACTGCCGCCCCGCGGGGATTAGGCAGCGCTTCGAAGGTCGACGTGAGAGAGGAACTCATAGGCACAGCGCGCGCTCGCAAAATGACGAGCGGCTTGCCGCCAGCCGCTCGTGACGCTGATCAGATCTGAACCATTTCGAAGTCTTCCTTGCGGGCTCCGCATTCAGGACACGTCCAGTTCATCGGGACATCTTCCCACTTCGTTCCGGGGGCGATCCCTTCCTCCGGAAGGCCGGCCTCTTCGTCGTAGATCCAGCCGCAAATGAGGCACATCCAGCTTTTATATTCCATTCGTATGCCGCGTCGAAAGGTCCGTTGATAAAAAGAGCCATGATGGTACCGTTTTTGATACCGCGCTGGCTACGACCTTGCGTCGCGCCTGCGGGTTGCGCGCGCCGATGATGCCACCCGAATGAAATAAAGCCGCATAATTGAGCCGGCCGCGCTTTTGCGGCTCCCAACCACGCTCTTGCCGTCCTCCTGCCATGCCCAGCGCCGCTCCCCCCATCGTTCTCACCTTCGGTCTTTCCGATCCGACAGGCGGCTTCGGCATTCAGGCCGATCTGCTCACGCTCGCCAGTATGGGCTGCCACGGCGTTTCCGTCCTCACCGGCTATACGGTGCGCGATTCCGCAAATTGCGACGAAGTCACAGGGCTCGACCCCGAAGTGGTGGCGACACAGGCCCGTATGCTGCTCGAGGATATGCCGATCGCCGCATTCAAGATTGGGGCCGCGACGCGCGCCGAGGTGGTGAGCGCGATTGCCGAAGTCGTATCCGACTACGACGACGTACCGCTGATCCTGGCGCCGGACTTTACTGTCGACGATGAGCATGTCCTCGCCGCGGATGACTTGCGGGAATCGATTGCTGACTTGCTGGCGCCGCAAACCACGCTGCTCGTGGCAGATCAGGCCACGCTCTCGGCGCTGGCCCAACCGGATGGAGACGCCGACGCTCCGGCCCTCGACGCAGCTATCGCTCATCTGCTGTCACAGGGCGCCGAGTACATCTTGTCGGTCCAGACGGGAACACATCGGCTCGTCAACACGCTGTTCGGCGAAGAAGGGCAACTGCGGCAGGACATGTGGGACCGCCCGCCTCACCGGTTGATGGGGACGACGGACACGCTAGGCGCTGCCATTGCAGCGTTGCTCGCCAACGGACAAGAACCCGCCGAGGCAGCTCGCGAAGCCCAGGAATACCTCTATCAGGCGACTCTCCACGCGTTTCGCCCCGGAATGGGCGCCTACCTGCCCGATCGCTTCTTTTGGGCCCATGACGACGACAGCGAAGAGATGCGGGCTCAAAGCGCCGCCGCGATCCCCCGCTATCGGCAGCCACCGTCATGAGGTTCTGCAGCGGGCGCCCCGCAGAGATGTCTTCCCTCACGAGATAAGTCCACTCACTTGCTGCTGAATACGCGGTAAGGCTTGACGAGCCGCCTTCGCAAGGTTGATCTGCATTGCGGCCGCGGCAAGCTCGCGCAACTCCGCCTTCAGTTCGTAGCTGCCTTTGTCCTCCAACCAGGTGAGGATATCGGCCAGATGCCAGATCGAGGTGGTGCCGCAATGCACGGGAGCGGGGAAATTGGCCGCATGCGCGAGCATGAGCTTGCGCATGTTCTGCCGGCTTACGCCGACCACGTCCGCCACATCACTCAGGCCGACGAAATCCGGCACTGCTTCGATCAACGTTGCGCCGGGAAGGGCTTGGCGTACATCGGCCAGCGCAGTCACCAACGCCACGTGCGCGGACGAAGCCTCCCGCGTGAATTCAAGCGCAACGCGCCCCGGCAAACCCATTCCGACCAGGGCATCTTCACACCCCGCCGCCCCAAGCCGCTCCATCAGTTCGCCCGGATCGCACATTTCGACGGGCAGTTGATACCTCAAGGTGAACATGTATTCCATTGCTTATTCCTAAAAGTGAGGCCTTCTCATTGCCGCACATTGACCTGGTGCGTCGTGCAGTGATCGACGACCCTCCGCAGCGCTCGCGCGTGGTTGCCCGCGTTTTTCGGCGTGCTCCAAATGCCAACGATGCAATAGTCGCCACAGCGGCAATCCGCATCGTTGTATGGGCAATAAAGCCTTCCCCACGCGTGCGACCCACCGACCCGTACGGTCCAGCCTTGTTCCTGGGCGTACCGTAGCGCCTCCTCGACTTCCTTCTTCGGATGCGCGGGACGAGTCATAGGAACCCCAGGATAGGGGGAATTGATGAGGTTGTCAATTGACAACCATTAATATCGGACGCCGTTTCAACGAATAGCGAGAGGAGGCGGCGGGCGAGCGCCGGACTTATCGAGGAATGGAACATGGCCTTCTCCAATGTCAGCTGGAAGATCCATGCTCCCGCAAAGCGCAAAGCGTAGAAATCGGCCGAACGGCCAACGAATATGGCGCAGGCGAAAAAAAACCCCGCATCGCTGCGGGGTTTCGTCGGGCGGACGCGCCGCGAAGCGCGTCCTTCATGCTGTTCGCTGTTGAGCGAAACTTACATGTCCATGCCCATGCCGCCCATACCGCCGGGCATGCCGCCAGGCATCGGCGCGTCTTTCTTCGGCAACTCGGCAACAGCCGCGTCCGTCGTCAGCAGCAGACCGGCAACCGAAGCCGCGTTTTGCAGCGCCGTGCGCGTCACCTTCGTCGGATCGACCACGCCTGCTTCGACCAGATCGCCGTACTCGCCCGTTGCTGCGTTGTAGCCGTAGTTGCCCTTGCCATTCGCAACGGCCGCCACGACGACGCTCGCTTCTTCGCCACCGTTCTGCACGATCTGACGCAGCGGCTCTTCCATCGCGCGCAGCACGATCTTGATACCCGCGTCCTGGTCCGCATTGTCGCCCTTCACGCCGGCGATCGCAGCGCGAGCGCGGATCAGCGCCACACCGCCGCCAGGCACGATGCCTTCTTCAACGGCCGCGCGCGTAGCGTGCAGCGCGTCTTCGACACGTGCCTTCTTTTCCTTCATTTCGACTTCGGTCGCGGCACCGACCTTGATCACTGCCACACCGCCGGCGAGCTTCGCCACGCGCTCTTGCAGCTTTTCGCGATCGTAGTCGGAAGTGGCTTCTTCGATCTGCGTGCGAATTTGCTTCACGCGCGCTTCGATGCTGCTGCCCTCGCCTGCACCGTCGATGATCGTCGTGTTTTCCTTGCCCACTTCGATGCGCTTGGCTTGGCCGAGCTCTTGCAGCGTGGCTTTTTCGAGCGAAAGACCCGTTTCCTCGGCGATCACCTGGCCGCCCGTCAGGATCGCGATGTCTTCGAGCATCGCCTTGCGACGATCGCCGAAGCCCGGCGCCTTGACCGCAACGGTCTTCAGGATGCCGCGGATGTTGTTCACGACGAGTGTGGCGAGCGCTTCGCCTTCGACGTCTTCAGCGATGATGAGCAGCGGACGGCCAGCCTTCGCGACTTGCTCGAGCACCGGGAGCAGATCGCGAATGTTCGAAACCTTCTTGTCGTGCAGCAGCACGAACGGGTTCTCGAGCACGGCGACTTGCTTGTCGGGGTTGTTGATGAAGTACGGAGACAGATAGCCGCGGTCGAACTGCATACCTTCCACGACTTCGAGCTCGTCGGCGAGCGACTTGCCGTCTTCGACGGTGATGACGCCTTCCTTACCGACCTTGTCCATCGCTTCGGCGATGCGATCGCCGATCGACGTGTCGCTGTTGGCCGAAATCGAGCCGACCTGAGCGATTTCCTTGTTCGTCGTGCAGGGCTTGCTGATCTTCTTCAGCTCTTCGACAGCGGCCAGCACGGCCTTGTCGATCCCGCGCTTGAGGTCCATCGGGTTCATGCCCGAGGCCACATACTTCATGCCTTCGCGGACGATCGACTGAGCCAGCACCGTGGCCGTCGTCGTGCCGTCACCGGCGTTGTCGCTGGTCTTGGAAGCGACTTCCTTGACCATCTGGGCGCCCATGTTCTGGAGCTTGTCTTCGAGTTCGATTTCCTTCGCGACCGACACACCGTCCTTGGTCACCGTCGGGCCGCCGAAGCTACGCTCGAGCACGACGTTGCGGCCCTTGGGGCCAAGCGTGACCTTCACCGCATTGGCGAGAATGTTCACGCCTTCGACCATCTTGGCGCGTGCGCTGTCGCCGAATACGACGTCTTTAGCTGCCATCTTCTAACTCCTTGAAATCTCAGTGGATATGGATCGGAAGCGTGATTACTTCTGAACGACCGCCATGATGTCTTCTTCGCGCATGACGAGCAGTTCCTGGCCGTCGACCTTGACGGTCTGGCCGGCATACTTGCCGAAGAGCACGCGATCGCCGACTTTGACGTCGAGCGAAATCTGGTCACCCTTGTCATTGCGCTTGCCCGGCCCGATCGCGAGCACTTCACCCTGGTCCGGCTTTTCGGCCGCTGCGTCGGGGATCACGATGCCCGAGGCGGTCTTGGTTTCCTGATCCAGACGCTTCACGATGACGCGATCGTGCAAAGGACGAAGGTTCATACAACACTCCTCTCTTGATTGAGACTGAAGAACGCTTAGCTTGGTAGGCCGCCCAGCGACCCGGACGGAACTTGTTAGCACTCACGTGCAGCGAGTGCTAATTATATGGACGGGTCGCGGCGATTTCAAGAAGGGTCGGACGGGGAAGTGAGAATCGTTGATGGAACGCTGAGGCGATCGCAACAGCGCCGGCAATCGATGCGTGCAAGCGCAGTTATTAGGGCTGGATTCCGCCCTGTCGACTCCGACGGGCAGACGGCTCCGATCATTGCTGAGGCATCGCCCTACGTGACAACATTGCCGGTCTGAACGATCACGGAATCGCCGTAATGCCCATCAACTGCACGTTCTTGCTGAATAATCAGCCTCTTACGACCCTCTCGTGCAGCTACCTACGAAGTATGGGGCCGACACTCGCAATTCCTGGCACGACCGTGAAGGCTTATGGCACGGTGGAGGTCCGTTAATGAGGCTCGTCCGCTACGGCGTCAACATACTGGCGACCATCCTGATCGGCGTCCTGCTATCACGGTACGTCAGCAGGCTGCCCTTCGAATTCCCTGCGCTGCCCGCATCGATCGCGTTCGTCATGCGCAAGGCAGGTATCGATACGATAAAGAACGCGGATGATATCGAGACGATCGGGTTACTCGTCATCATTGCCGCGTCCTTGATCGTCTCAGCGTTACTGGTGTGGGCACTCAATCTGCTGTTCCGTCGCTGGCAACTCTCACACCGTTCATAACGACTACTTAGGCACTGGCGGCAGGCGAGTGCCTTCGCCTACCGCTGGTGGTGCACCGCCCACGGCGCTGCATAGAAGCTCTGGCAACATCGGGCGGCGCCATCCGCGTCTATGCGCCTATCTCAGCGAATCCGCACCGACGTAAACCAATTGCCTTGACTCGCCACCGTGGCGGAGGCCGTTGCATCGTCGACCAGATCGACCGAAACGTTCACGAGCTGTCCGCCCGGCGCGGTCGCGCCGCCGCCCAGCGTCAGATGGACCGTATGCTGCTGGACCGTCACAGTCGGGCTGTTCGTACCGCTTGCCACCGCTTCGTTCAGTACGGCCGCCCCGGTCACGCCCACCGTCACCGGCAGGCCCAGCACCGTGACGGTCAGATTTCCCTGCACCGGCACCGTGTAGTTTCGCGGGATCGGCGTGGGTAGCGTCACCTGCTGCCCGGCAACCGTAAGATTGCCGATGGTGCTCGTCGCGGCGCAGTGAAGCGTCCGGTCTCCAGTGTCGGCCGTGCAGCTCAGTTGTCCCTTCATGTTCTGCGTCGACACGAGCCCCTGCGCCAGACTGACCGACGATGCCTGCGCGGTACCCGCCAACCCGGTCGTATTGGGCGCGTCGGTGAACTGCGCAATCGATTCAGCCGACGAAATATTCGCGACGTTGACCAATCCGGCGACAGATACCGTAGCGCTCGCGGCCGTCACATCACTGGTCCCGGGCGAGGTTCGCTGAGCCTGATTCACGCATGCAATCGGGACTGTGGTGCCGAGGCCCGCAACGGTGACCGTAACGCTTCCTCTTGCGGCACACGCGGTGATGCTCGCGGCGGACACTTGCGTTGCCTGCGCAAAAACATTGGGCGCCGCAACCGCCGATGCAACGAACAGCAGTAACGCGGTCCAGCGTTTCGGTGTCATGCGGCCACCGCGGCTATAAAGCGACAGAATTTCAGCAGCGACTTTCATTTACGCCTCCAGATTAAATGGACGAACGCATGCGATCCCAGCCCACGTTCGAATTGGGAGACAAGCCACTAATTTACGATTTTCGCTCAAAGCTCAGACAAATGAGCCAACCTGTTATAGGCAGCACCAGCGCAGTGCGCAAGGGGATTCACGCGCATCGGCGCAAGGATGCCGACCGCTGCTCGCATTTTGCTCAATTCACCATCGAAACGCGAAAAACCTATAACCGTGAGAAATGATCGATTTTCGCATTCGGTTATCTACGGATATTTGTTATATGCGCAAGGAGTTAAATCATCTGTGAAACGCACGACATTATTGATCGTTGATAAACGGGCCCTGCAATTGCTGCATTTCATAAAATG
>CBJLAJ010000085.1:0-23065 GCA_966421005.1 uncultured Paraburkholderia sp. | reverse complement strand
CTCGTGCAAAAACAGCTCGCTACCGTGGTCAACCTCTCCGACGGAAATGGCGGCATTTTCAAACCCAATCGCATGTGGTCCGCCGTCGTCGATCGCGAAGGACACCTGTGCTCGATCGTGAAGATCGGGGACGCGTGGCCGGGCTCCCGCGCCATCGCCATGGCGAAGGCCTACACCGCAAACGGATTCAGCAACGACAAGCTCGCACTCTCGACGGCGAATCTTTACGGCGCAACGCAGCCGGGAGGATCGCTTTACGGACTCAACAACAGCAACCCGTTCGACGCTCGGTTTCTTGCAGACGGAACCGGCCAAGGCCGGGTGCTCGGCGGCGTCATTACCTTCGGCGGTGGCGTTGCATTGTATGCGGGCGGCAAGGTGATCGGCGGGCTGGGCGTCAGCGGCGACAGCGCCTGCGCCGATCATGCCATCGCCTATCGGATGCGCAAACTGGCTGGCCTGGACGGCATTCCCGGAGGCGTCGCACCGGGCAATACGGACAACATTCTGTACGCCACAAACACCATTCCGGTTGGCTTCGAACATCCGCATTGCTTTCCGAGCGATCTCAGCCCACAACAAGTCGCCTCGCCTTGATGGCGTGAACACCGGGCTCGCGATGGACAGCGCGCGGTCCCCCGCGCGCTGTCCGCTCTTGTTGCGCATTGCGAACGCATTGATATCGGGGTCGCAACTTTTTCAAAATAAAGCATACTTTAATGCAATAATTACCTCGCATCATTCCACATAACGCAATTAGCAAGAGCATTAATTAGTCCGATTCAGACAGACCAAATATGGGGCCTGGCAGACCGTCGCTACGTGTTGTCTGATTGCGATTAAGCGGTTTGCGTACAGCTGACAGGAAACCCTTACACGAGCCGCCGCCGAGGCGGCACTTTTCGGCGAAATCAAGCGAAATTTGGCAGAGCCTTCTGCTTTCTCCGCCAATTTTGGGAAATCCTCATTTGGTATTAACCCCATTTCCTCACTTGATAATATAAGAAATCTCGGTAGCATACGCCGGGCCTGACCCACCCCCGTGCCCGCAATTAACCGAGATCCCGCAGTGCAATATCGCTCCCATTTCCGCCAGCTCTTTTCCGCCAACGCCTCCTGGCGCATTAATGCTAGGAAATTATTTACCGGCGTTTTATTCATATTAATCTCGATTCCCGCCTCGCTTTGGACGCCGGATGCGCTTGCTCAAAGCACGCTCACGATCAACGGTGTCAACTACACCTATTGCGCGAGCGAAGGCAACTTCTGTTCTTTCAGCGGCAGCGCAAACGTTGTCTTCGGTACTTCAAGCCAATACACGCTCAACGGGCCGTTCACGAATGGTGTGAGCTGTTCGAACGGCGTCGTGTCTCAAACCGATCCGGCCTACGGCTACGAAAAGAGCTGCTGGTACAGCACGGGAACATCGAGCACGAGCACGACGACGAGCACGTCGTCCACATCGCCGACCTCGACGACCTCGACGGCGTCGACGACCTCGTGGACGAAATGCGCGGTCGAAAACGGCTTTTGCTCGTTCAGCGGCACGATGACCGTCCTCTATGGCGGCAGCACGACCGCCAACAACGTGACCAAGACGTTCACGAACGGCACTGCCTGTAACAATGGTGCGTTCGGCACGGACCCCGACTATGGCGCGAACAAGAGCTGTTGGATTCCCTCGTCGGGAACGGCCAGCACGGGCACGACATCCGGAACGACTTCCGGCACGACTTCGACGAGCACTTCTAGCACGTCCAGCACGTCGACGAGTTCAAGCAGCACCACCAGCACCAGCTCGAGCAGCACGAGCACGGCGTCGACATCGAGCGGCAAGATCACCTGTGCCGCGCCGGTCGCGGCCGCGGGCGGTACGCCGAATGGATTGATTTCGGCGGACACGCCGAGCGCCGACGGCACGCGCCTCTTTGCGCAGGGCAGCACGTTCAAGCTGTCGTTCGTGACCTCCGCACCGGCGGCCGACTCCGTCGTCTGGTCGATCCAGGACTACGTCGGCAACATCAAGGGCAGCGGCACGTTTGCGGTGGCCAGCGGTACGCAGACGAACACGCTGTCGTGCCAAGCCTCGCTTGGTGGCTACTTCGCCGTCACGGCGACGCTGACCCACGCCGGCGGCACGCTGCCGCAAGCCGGCACGCGTCCCACCGGCATCGCGACATTCGGCGTCTTGCCGAACGAGTCGGGCATCATTCCCGCGGTGACGTTCGCGCATCAGGATCAGCATCGCTTCGGCATGCAAGGCTTCAATGGCAACGCCGCCGCGCTCGCCGCCCTCGGTATATCGCAAACGATCGACGATCGCGAGCTGTCGGCTATGGAGCCGAACGGACCGAATTCGTGGACGCCTTCGGTGAGCGGGCTCGATCCGGCCTATACGAACGGCAAGGTCATGCGTCTCGTGCGTCTCGACGGCATTCCCGCATGGGCGAGCCCGACGGGCGGATTCCAGGACGACACGCATGCGCCGACGGATCTCTCCTACTATCGCAACTTCATGTCCCGCGTCGGCTCGGACACGGCAGCGATTCGTCAAACCTACTTCCCGAACCAGCAGAACAACTACTATCAGGTGACGTGGGAGCCGCAGTGGGTTGATTCGCAGTCGAACTTCGTGCAGATGTACGCGGCCGTCTATGCCGGGTTGCACGCGAGCGATCCGAACGCTGTCGTCATGGGCACGACCAACCCGCTGGTCGCCAACTGCCAGACCCAGTGCACGAGCGGCTATCTGCAAACCTACGCGGCGATGGGGCTCGGCCAATACATCGACGGCATCACGACGCACGGTTACTACAACGCGGGCACGTACCCGTCGCATCCGCCGGAGCTTTACGACACGGACCCGAATCCCGCCAACGTCGCCAACGCGCTCGACAAACAGATGCAGGCCCTGCGCGCGGAGATGCAATCGGTCAAACCGAACATGCGCCTCTGGTCGACGGAGCTCGGGATCAGCTACGATCCGGGCGTCGCGTACGGTGCGAACTCCCCGTCGTCCAATCAGCTCTATGCGCAAGCAGCGGTCGCGGCACGCGCGCATCTGATCATTCTCGGCGAAGGTGCGCAGGTGACGTATTTCTTCTACGGGCCTGATTACCCGGATGAAGTCGGATACGGCACGTTCTTCGATGTCACCAACGCGCAAGGGCAATACGGCGCCACGAACCTGAGCCCGAAGCCTGAGGCGATGGCGTTCGCTGCGATGACGCGCATCATCGACGGCACCCAGACGCTCGGACGCCTGAAGAATCTTCCGTCGATGGTGTATGGCTACGCGTTCCAGCAACTGGGCGGCGGCAAGGTGATCACGGCACTGTGGACGCACGACAATGCGCAGTGGCCCGCGTCGTCCGGCGGCTACAGCTCGACGTACAGCACGACTTACGCGCTGCCCGTCGATGCCAGCGGCACCAGCGGCAACGTGACCGTGCTCGACGTGATGGGCAATGCGAAGACCGTGGCCTACTCGAACGGCGTGGCGAACCTGACGCTGACCGAATCGCCGATCTACGTCGTATCGTCGAACGCGACGGTGACGAAGGCAAACGCGACTGTGCCGGTGGGCTACACCGGTCAATAAGCACACTGTCCAGCACGTTGTTGGACCGACCGATGCGTATTTCGGTTGACGGGTAGAATGCGGCGAGTTGTTCGACGGGCCGGCGAGACGCCGGTGCGATCGAACGCTCGCCGTCGATTTTCCTGTCACCGAGGACTACGCGTGAACGATCTATCCGCTTTTCCCATTACCCGCAAATGGCCCGCGAAGCATCCCGAACGCATCCAGCTGTATTCGCTGCCCACGCCGAACGGCGTAAAAGTGTCGGTCATGCTCGAAGAGACGGGGCTTCCCTATGAGCCGCACCTCGTCCGTTTCGACACGAACGACCAGGGGTCGCCGGAATTCCTCTCGCTCAATCCGAATGGCAAAATTCCGGCCATCATCGATCCCCAAGGTCCGGGCGGCAAGCCGCTCGCGTTGTTCGAGTCGGGCGCTATCCTGATCTATCTGGCCGACAAGAGCGGTCAGTTCATGCCGCGCGACGAAGCCCGGCGCTACGAGACGATCCAATGGCTGATGTTCCAGATGGGCGGCATCGGTCCCATGTTCGGGCAAGTCGGCTTCTTCAACAAGTTCGCGGGTAAGGACTACGAAGACAAGCGGCCGCGCGATCGCTACGTCGCGGAAGCGCGCCGCCTGCTGGGCGTGCTCGACGGTCTACTCGCCGAACGTCAATGGACGATGGGCGACGACTACACGATCGCCGATATGGCGACATTCCCGTGGGTACGCAATCTGATCGGGTTTTACGAAGCCGGCGAACTCGTGCGATTCGCCGACTTCGTTCACGTCAAGCGAGCCCTCGACGCATTCGTCGCGCGGCCGGCCGTCGTCCGAGCGCTCGATATCCCCAGCCGCGGGTAGTGCCTCCTCTCGGCCGTTCCGTCAGGGAAACATGGGCGTCTTGGGCTCCGCGCCTTCGACGTCCGCCTGCGGAAAATGCTCGTGCACCATCTGTTGGATTTCCTGCTCACGTGCCTGCGGCACGTCGACCATCAGCAATAGCTGTCCCGCCTTGATCGCGTCTTGAAACCGCTCGAGGCGCCGGCTTGGCTCGTCCACCCCGATCATCGTGGCTGTCCACGCTCCGAATCCCGCGCCGGCAAGCGTCAGCGCAACGACAGCACCGCCCGCGATCGCGAGCTGCGCCGGCGGAAACACGAGTGCAACGAGTCCCGCGAGCGCGCCTGTCGCGCCACCGAACGCCGTACCGCGCGCGAGCGCGGCCACGACGTCGCTGCTTTGCAGCAACGAGGCTTCGGGGAGCGCATCGAGGGCGACGTTATGGTTTGCGAGTACGTGAATATGCC
The DNA here is from genome assembly GCA_966421005.1 of uncultured Paraburkholderia sp. GTDB lineage: Bacteria > Pseudomonadota > Gammaproteobacteria > Burkholderiales > Burkholderiaceae > Trinickia. The sequence continues at coordinate 18,172 of CBJLAJ010000085.1, read as the reverse complement.
GCCAGGTGATCCGCGCGCGCAGCAGGTCTTCAACAATGGCTTTCGCTGAGTTCGTATCCGATACGAGGAAATAGAGGCGCCGCATCTCGGGTCCTCCTTTTCGGTGAGCTACTTCACGTTATAGACGATCGTGCGTTCGTTGCACGCGGTCATCCGCTCACATCTGCCGCACCAACTTCCACGCGCTGTAATAACGCTTACGTTTTGTCACCAGCCAAGCGTCAACTCCTGTCGTCGGCATGGCGTTAAACGGGCAGCGCTGACCTTTTTCAGCTGCCCAACAAGGAGTCACATATGAAGACGATTTTTGCCGCTCTCGCTTCCGCTCTCATCGTTTCGACGGCTTTCGCACAGACAGCCGCGCCCGCGCCGTCGACCGGCGCCTCCGCCGCCACGCAGACCGGGCAAGCCAATCTGAAGGCTGGCGCGGCGGCGTCGACGAGCGGGTTGAAGGCCGACGCGTCGGCCAACGATGCCGCCACCGCAACCGATAAGGCAGGCACAGATGTGCACACGACCAAGAAGTCGACCCCGCACAAGAAGACCCACGCACACAAGACAAGCAAGAAGCACGATACGAGCGCGAGTGCCGACAAGACCAAGACGAACGCCGATAACGAAGCTGCGGTCACGGCGCCCGTGAAGGCTGACACGAAGGCCGATACGAAGGCCGATACGAAGGCTGATACGAAGGCTGATACGAAGGCCACTGCCAAGGCAGATACGAAAGCCGACACCAAGGCCGATTCGACGTCGAAGACACAATAAAGTCGACCGTCTCGGGCGTGCATCGGCTCAGCTGAGTCCGGCACGCCATCGAGGGCGAGCGCTCCCCGCTCGCCCTTTTTTTGTGCGTCGAGACTTCCCCCCATCTCGCAGCCCAAGGAAGCAACCCTCAGCGCTCCTAATAGAAACGATAAAAACAAAAGATTTTTCAAAAATCTGCATCAATCCCAGACTAGCCGAGCCATCTGGACAAATCACGGTAAATCATCCCCGCCGTCGTTCCCAAAGCCCGCGCCGCGAACCGGTGCGCGCATTTGGCGCTGCTGCTCGCCCGTGCATCCATATTAAAACTTTCACTTCGTAATATACATTCCGCTTTGTAAAGATCGCATCTTTACGGAATGTAATAAATCCAAAATAGTAATTAGCAGTCCTAATTAAAGGAGGAGATGTTGAAAGCCTTTCGATCAGCGCCGCTTCTTGCGGCTCCCAGCTTGTTGGCGATCGCCGCAGGTATGACTGCTTCAGGGGGCGCTGCCGCGCAGGCCCTCCCGGCAAGCAGGGAATCTCAGGAAATACGGTTGCTCAAGGAGCAAATCGACAGTTTGAACAAGAAGCTCGACGCGCTCGCGGCAAGTCAGGCTCGAACCGAGGCCGCTCAACAGGCACAGAAGGCATCGCCCCCCGTCGCCGCCGCAAACACCGCGACCTATGCCGGCGTCGATTCCGTTGCGCCGAAATCGAGCTGGAGCGACAACCTGCCACCGCGCCTGAAGGCCTTGCTGGATGTGCTGGGCGAGATCGACTTCTATGGCAACCTGGATCTTTCGGTCGATTACGCAACGAAAGGCCTTGCAAGCTCGTACACGCTGCCCGATGGCACCGTCGTCAGTCCGCGCGGCCATATGGGATGGCAGCCGGACATCTCGACGAATCTCTCCTATTTCGGCTTGAGAGGAAAGCGCTCGCTCGGTTCTTCGAAGGATCTCTCGTTCGTCTATCAGTTCGAAACGCAGATCGATGTCTCGGCCACGTCCGGTACCGGCAACTCGAATTCGGCGCAGGATTCGACGGTCAAGGGTGCGCTGACTTCACGCAACAGCTATATCGGTATCGCCTCGTCGAAGTGGGGCGCGTTCAAGGTCGGCAAGACCGATGCACCTTACAAGAACTCGACAGCGAAGCTCAATCCGTTCTCGGGAACGCTCGGCGACTACAGCGCGATCATGGGCAATACGGGCGGCGACAACCGTGTCGAATTCGGAACCCGCCTCGATCATGCGCTCTGGTATGAATCCCCGAACTTCCATGGGTGGTCGTTCAACGCGCTCGTTTCGCCCGGACAGAACCGCGGCTATGAAAACTCCACGCAGGCAGCGGGCGAATCGAACTGCACGGGCGGTAACATACCGGGCAGCGGCGGCGGGCCCGTGGCCTGTAACGATGGCAGCTACGGCACCGCGTACAGTGCCAATATCGCTTATCAGGGTGGACCGTTTTATTTCACGACCGCGTACGAACTTCATAAAGGGGTCAACCGATCGGGCGATGTGACCGCCACGCCCGCGGCACTTGCATCGTTGGACGGCACCGACCCGAACGATATCGGCAACGAATGGGCCTGGAAGGTCGGCATGCAGTACAAGCTGCCCACGCATACGACGCTCAATGGTGTCTATGAAGTCATGCGCAGGAAGATTCCGACGTATCTGGAGGTGCAAAACGAACGCAGCCGCAACGGGCTCTGGCTTGCGGTGACGCAGGACTTTACGCCGAGAGACAGCCTGAGTCTGGGTTGGGCGCATGCGTTCCACTCCCCGGGCGATCCAGGACAGCACAATACGCCGCCCGTCGATCCGACAGCGCTGGGCACGGCTAATCCGCACAACGCCGCGAACCTGTTCGCTGCCATCATCCGGCACAAAATCGACAAGCATACGACGGTCTATGCCGACTACGCGCTCATGCTCAATCAACCCGCCGCGCACTACGCGCTGGGCGCGGGCGGGCGTGCCGTGACGGTGGACTGCCATGATGGCAGCTCCGTTTCCCAGGGTGCGCCGTTCTGCTACGCAGGTGGTCGTGAAATGGGCGTATCGGTCGGTCTCAACTACAAGTTCTGACCTGCGTCGTACGAAAGAGCAAAGACAGGGGCGCTGAAGCAGCCGCCCCTCGCCCCTGTCTCGGCTGCAGAGAACCGCAAAACTGGCGGTTGTCGCTGGGTCATCTGTCGAGCAGCATCGGCGGCTCGTGCAGGGGCGCGCCAATCCCGCTCGTCAGTCCCGCCCATTGCGTCATCAATCAATAACAACGAATACGTTCATGATCTGTTTTCGTTTTCCCGCTTATCGGCTTGTGCCGTGCTTACTTAATCAACCGCATCCCTGCGACCTTCGAGGCCGTCACGTCAAAAGTCACCGTGTACTCACACTCGGCGACATATCCCGAACGCTCGATCAGGCAGTCTGCGAAATCGGCCTTCGCAGACGCCGCGAAAACACGAAGCGCCTTTCGAACCGTGTCGGCAGCTTCAACGACCAGCTCCTTCGTGCCGATCATCGAATCGACGATATCCTTCATCTGCTCGCGCCCAACGCCGTAACAGCGCCCAAGCACCCATACAACTTCGATCAGCGCGGCCTTCGAAACGTACCCCGGCCGTTCGGCCGACAGGGATTCCATCAGCGCCGTCGCCTTCTTCGACTGCACGGCGTCGTCCTGTGCGAAATAGCGGACCAACACGTTCGTATCCAGTCCGATCATCGCGCGGATGCCCCCTGCTCGGCGATGGCCCGGTTCATGTCTTCGATCGACACCGGTTTCGCGGGCTTCTTCACGATGCCCTTGAGCGACGCAAGCGAGCGCGTGGCCGGATAGAGCTCATACCGGCCCGTCGCCTCGTTGAAGCTGAATTCGATTCGGTCTCCAGACTCGAGGCCAAGCTGATTGCGCACGTCTACCGGAATGGTGACCTGGCCCTTTGAAGTGATAGTTGCTGCTGTCATGATGACACCTCCAGTATTCCTTACTTTAAGGTAAGGACTTCAGAAAAGCAAGGGCGGACCCTGGACGCCGCGCCGCGCCGCGCCGTCCGAAACTGGCGACATTGGCATGAGTCACTAGCCGAGATCAATCGCGGCAACAGCTTCGCGCCGATCACGCTGCGTGACGAACGGGGCGCTGAAGGGCCGAATACGGAACCGCTCTACACTTGCGTGTCGCCGTGGATCGTGTCGGCTTGACGTCGGCGCCGTTCAGGAACAACCCATCGAGTGAACCGTGAACAGGGATTTTCTTCCAATACGCAGCGATTTAGACTCTACGACCTTACGGCTTTACTTGAGGGGGTTTTTCCCATGACCAAGATAACTGGGCCATCAAGCCTGACTATCACTTCTGCCGAGCTCCAGTCCGAGGCGTCGACCGGAAGCAACTCCCATTCTCCGCGCAGCACCTCACCTCGACGCAGCCCCGCTCTGTCGGAACTTAAACCGCGGTCGAAACCCGATCCAACCACCGGCTTCCAAGCTCAAGCGCGAGGGTATCTGATGCGGACCGGCACCATGAGTCACACGTCCCCAGCCCCCGGTATCACACAGACAACAATCCACGGAGGACCTCAAGGCGTGCGCCCGCCACACACACCGCTCGCGGACATTCGAAATGAGTTGGGTACGGCTGCGACCTATCACAAACTCACCGTGCGGGGTGGCGCAACCTCAGGCATGGTGATCGGTACTACGGAGAATCAGCCTCCGCAGCCGCCTCGCGAGCTTGCCGAAGCTGCGCCGGCGCCCTCTGCTTTCATTAACGGTGGATATTTTGTGCATAAGCCCGGCCTCAAGGTCAATGACAGCAATGCGGGGCCCGGTGACCTTGGTAGGCCAGTGGGACCAACCGGAACTCGGACGGATCACGTCCAGATACCCGACGCTTGGAAGGCTGATTATGGCCACATTCGACACGGAAACGATCAAGGTGAGATCGCTGTCACGAGTGGGCCGCTGCTTGCCTTGAACGGGCGGCAGACTGACCTCGGGAACGCAGAACGATTCCAGTATCGCGTCGGGGGGAACGACAATTCTCTCAACAAATTTGCTGGGGCGCTTACCCACGCAAGTGACGCTAACGAGCGAGCCGCCGTGAGCGTGTATCCCAGCAGACCCGGGGCGCCCGGCAATATGGCTTTGCACGCATTGACGACCGGTGGCAATCGGTCAGCGGGAGCGACGATGGAGCAGTGGCAACGCATCACAAACGTCAGCACTGATCCATCGGGCTCGCGCGAAGGTGTGCAATCCCACGCTGGCGTGTCCACTCTCAACTTGGACGGCGGTGGCTCGGTATTTCTCGGCATCCGTGCCGAAAACGGTGCTAAGCCAATCGCCCGGGGAGGCGGCCCAATCGACGATCCTGCCGTGAGGCCCGTCGCCAATATCGTCGTCGCTAAACCCGAGGGTTCGAGCGACGATTGATGGCTCGGGGGTACGAAGTGCTTCCCGCGCAATGCGAAGACCACCGTGATCGATCACGGCCAGCTGTCGCCGCAGCAAGCCCCCACGCTTCGCGACGCGGGAAGCCGATGTACGGAAGCCGTTAAAAAGCCTGGGATGTTCTTTGGCAGGACCACGTCTGGACTGCCTCTTCGGTAGGCTGCGTAACCAACACCGAGACCTGGCCAAACGTCACCCTTGGCTCACCTTCCAGCTTCGCCACATCCGGCGCCGCCGATCGCTTCCATTTTACGGATGCCATCTTAATCGCGCGGCCTTTGGCTGCCGGCTCCTTGCGAGCCCGCGTCACAGCAGCTGCTTTCGTTTGATTGGACTTTGGCACGACGATCTCCGAAGCACGTTCGGCGGACGCAATCCGACGTCCGCATACTTCCTCGCCGGCCACGAGGCATGGGTCCGCGGTGAGGCGACCGCGCTGCTGCCCGGCGCTCCCGAGCATCGGCTGGTGCTGACAAGTACGCCGCACTAGTCGGGAGCGCCGCAGGCCTTACTCCTCGTCGTCCCAAGGGTCTTCCGAAACATCGAGTCCGGACATGCGCCGGCTGAGCGCGGAAGCTGCATCACCGGCGAGGGCCTCGCTCAGGCGCTCTCTCCGATCCCAGTCTTGCGGTTGCAGCGGCCTATGTCGTTCCGAAACCATAGCGTCATATGCGGAAAGTGTAGATTGGCCGGTTGACGACTGCTTATCAGGTACGTATGGACCCCTGCCTTTCCGCACCTGACTTCTCACCGAGCTGGGCAACCGATCGCCCACCCCGGAAAGCAGCTTTTGCGCATTCTTGTTGACCGAGCGCTCATGACGAATGCGCTCATAGCTAACGTGTGAGGCGTCACGGCGCGAAGATGAGCTGCCCGCCTCGCGCGAAGATGAGCTACCCGCCTCCGATGGCTCATAGGAATAGACGGTGGTCTCGGCAGCGTCGAACCGAACCGGCCACCGTTTTGACGCGATATTGGCAGTCGTCGACGAGACCGACGACGAGCGGTCCAACTGCGCCAGATGCGCGGGCAGGCCGAACTCCGAGCCGGGCCGGCTGGGCAGGTGGCGGCGCGTTTCAGCGGCGTCGGACAACAACGACGCCAGGTTGGTTGACTTACGCGAGCCCACGCTCCGGTTCGAGTCCCGCTTGCTGGCCACGGAGGAACGAGTCATCGTCGTCTCCCCGCCGATGGAACTCTGAACACTCGATGCGCCCGAGCGCTGCGAGAACTCGGAGAGCCGACTGGCAGTGCTGGCTCGGCTTCTTGCGACACTTGCACGGCTGCGGCCATCATCGGTCCGCGCCGCCCAGGTGGAATCGGCAATCGTCGGCGGTCTATCGGGCGTGCCCCGCAGCCAGCGCAACACTTCACTGTCGCGCTGGCTCGGTCGGCTGCTCGTGCTCGTATGCGACACAACGCTGCCCGTTTCATGCTCGGTGTATCCGATTTCCGAGAAATGGGCAGCGCCTGTGCGGTCGATACCAGACATATGTTCTCCTACTTAGTTGGCAAAAGACGAGGATGTGACCTGGCGAACGCGTAGGGGAACAAATGCGGTTGCTGACGAAGCAACCCGGCATTTATTGCACGTGGATTCGATTACTTGAGGATGATAAATTTGCATGACGGATGAACTATCCATTTTTACCTCTCTTATCGCGGGCAACTCATCGCAGAGTCCTGATTTGGTTCGCAGCCCACGCAACACCAGAACTGGGATCCTGCATCGAATGCCAGCATCCCATCTCCTCGAGCGGCGAAAAGATCTTTCCAGTGGCGAAACGCGATGGGCCCCTGAACCGAGTCCCCAAGAACGATGCCTTGCATGGCCCACGGGCTCTTCACTTGGGGTAATCGTACCGATTCGGGCATGTATAGACCCGACGTTCCATGATTCGGGAACGTTCGCCATGTGGCTCGTTCGAGCATCGCACCGGCACAGCGCGGGTTCAGGCCGGGGCTGCCGTCTGTCGCCGAAACATTTTCCCAGGCAGGGCGATCGGCCAGGCTGAACTGGCGCGGAGGAGCCGTGCATCGCAGCCCGCTTCAACTCATGCGCCGTCTACGCGTGAACCTTCTACGCATGATTCCAGTTCCAGCGGCATTTCGGACGTGGAGCCGTATACTCGGACGAGATACGTGAGGCGCGCGCGGCGTCGGCGAAGAACACGACCGCGACTCGCTGCGCGACTTGATCGTTCTACGCAATCATCGTGTTGCGAATGACTGCTCGTTGTGGAGGTCTTTCCTTTGGAAGCGTGACCGCCCTTCCCCCGCTTCGCCCTCGAAAGACTCAAGCCATCGCACTTGGCAAGCCACGGCTTTTGAGCGCGGCCATCAGGCTCTCCATGCGTGCGAGGTTTTCACTCACCGTGGACTGCCATGATGGCAGCTCCGTCTCACAGGGTGCGCCATTTTGCTACGCAGGTGGTCGTGAAATGGGGTATCGGTAGGTTTGAACTACAAGTTCTGACCTGCACCGCACCGCCAGCAAAGACAGGGGCGCTAAAGCAGCCGCGCTCCCCTCGCCCTTGTCTTGGTCAACGCCGCACGACTGGCGGCTCATCGCCGCATCATCTGTCGAGTAGCATCGACGGCTCGTCCAGAGCCGCGTCGAGCCCCCTCGTCAGCCCGCCGGCCTGTCGTTCGAAAAGCCGCCGGTAAATCCCGTGCTCGCGCCGAACCAGCGTCTCGTGATCGCCTTGCTCGACGATGCGGCCCCGGTCGAGCACGAGCAGGCGATCCAGCGCACGTACTGTCGACAAGCGGTGCGCGATGACGATCGTCGTACGTCCCACCATCAGCCTCTCCATCGCCTGCTGGATCAGTGCCTCGCTTTCGCTGTCGAGGCTCGACGTGGCTTCGTCGAAAATCAGGATCGGCGCATCGGCAAGAAATGCGCGGGCAATCGCGACGCGCTGACGCTCCCCGCCGGACAACTTGACGCCACGTTCGCCGACCAGCGTTTCATAGCCATTGGGCAGCGCCGCGATGAACTCGTGCGCATTCGCCAGCCTGGCCGCGCATTCGATCTCGGCACGCGTCGCGCCAGGGCGCGCATACGCAATGTTCTCCGAAAGCGTGCGATGAAACAGCAGCGGCTCTTGCTGCACGATGGCGATCTGCGCGCGCAGCGAGGCTTGTCGGACCTGCGCTATGTCCTGTCCGTCGATGAGAATCGCCCCGCTTTGCACGTCGTAAAGCCGTTGGATCAGCTTGATGAACGTCGTCTTGCCCGAGCCCGAATGACCGATCAGCCCGATGCGCTCGCCCGGTGCGATACGCATCGAAAAATCGGCGTAAAGCGGCACAGCGTGCGCATCGTAGCGGAACGTCACATGCTCGAAGCGAATCTCTCCGCGCTCGATCGAGATCGCCGGCGCATTGGGTTTGTCGTCGATGCCAAGCGGCTGTTTTTCGAGCGCGACAAGCTCTTCCATGTCGTTGACCGAGCGCTGCAGATTGCGCACGAGCATCCCCACGTCGCGCAAGTAGCCCTGCAAGACGAGGAACATCGTCAACGCAAACGTGATGTCGCCCACGCTCGCTTCATCGCGCATCCATAAGAGGAGCGCCGCGCCGAGCATCGCCGCCTGCATTGCCGCGAGCATCGCATTTTGCGCCCCGCCGTTGGCCGTCCCGCGCAACCAGGCCCGCCGCGTGCGGTTGCGCCATTTGCCCACGACTCGCGAAAGACGCGCCTCTTCGCGCAGCTCCGCGCCGAAAGCCTTGACGACCGAGTTGCAGGTCACTGCATCGGCCAACGCGCCGCCCATGCGCGTATCCCATGCGTTGCCGAGCCGCGCGGCCGGTGCGACGAAACCGACCGAAAGCCACGCCGTGACGGCGATATAGACGAGCGCCCCCACGCCGACGACGGCGCCCATGGCCGGCCAATGCATGCCGAGCAGCACGGTGGCGCCGACGAGCATGGCAAGCGAGGGTAAGAGGCCGATCAGCAGCGTATCGTTGAGCAGATCGAGCGCCCACATACCGCGGGTGATCTTGCGCACGGTGGAGCCTGCGAAGCTGTTGGCGTGCCAGTCGGACGAGAAGCGCTGCACGCGGTGAAATGCACTGGCCGCGATCTCGCTCATCATGCGCAACGTCAGCGCGATGATGTCGAGGAACATCAGGTAGCGCAGCAGCGCGGCCGCGATGCCCAATGCGATCAACGCGGCAAATGCGGTGAGGGCCGTATCGAAGGCAGCCGCCTTGTCGTGCGCGCCTGCCGCGAGCGCGTTGACGAGGCGGCCCGCGAAGTACGGCGTCAATACATCGGCGAGCGCGCCGGCCAATGACAGCAGCACGATGGTGCCGATCCGCCAGGGCTGCTTGCGCCAGTGAGCCAAGGTATAGCCGAACACGCTATTGAATGCACGGCCGCCGAAATCCAGTTTCTTGCGGGTCATAAGTGCTCCGCCCCGGAGCCGCCGAAACGGACCGGGGAATCGAAAACGAAAAAGAATGCGTCTACGGCGCCAGGCGCTTGCCTGCGCGCGCAAACCGCAGATGATCGGTTGGGAAATTCAGCCGGGTACGAGGCCCGGATGCGGCAAAGCTAGCGATGCCGCGGAGGTACCGTGACCGAGAAGGCCGGAACTGGCGCCACGTAAAGGACGGCTGAAAGCGTTGTCGACACCATTTGGACGCCTCCTTTACGTAAGAAGAAGAATGAGACCGGTAGTGTAGCAGTGTCTCGGGCTGCATGTGAGCCGTCCGAGAATATCCCGGGGAGCTCAGGGGCTCTTCGGGGATGATACAACCTGATCCGGCCCGCCCTCTCGAGGATCGAATCTCATAAGGTGCGTCAGCGTTAGCGCCAAGCGTCCTAGTATTTCGGTCAAGCCGCCCGGTGTTCGGTCTCCCTGATAGGCTTGCTTGCAACGTCCCAGCCGGAGACATTTACGTGGGTACATATGCCAGAACAGACCTACATTTCGCCAGATGATGTGAGATACCGACTCGTCGCGACCACGACGAGCACCCTAGCAACGGACACGACAACCAATGAGATGAAAACACGGGCTGACAGTATCGAAGTAATCGTCAGCGATTCACGTATGGTCAGTCGCGGATCGCAGTTCGGTCACGTCGCGATTATCGTCGATGGCGTTGCCTACTCGCGCTCTCACGATGGATATGATTCGAGGAAGACATATGCCCAATACGTTGCAACACAACGCAGTTTTCGTGATTCTGTGGGATACGTCCTGGCAGTGTCGCCAGACGAAAAGAAGAAAATTGAAACAGAGCTGAAACGTCGAGTAGCACTATCCAATGGTGTTTCTGGGAAGCCGGGATACAGCCTCTTAGACAACAGTTGCTCATCGAACGTTGCGGACGTATTGAACTTGGTAGGGATCGTTGCTTACGATCCACGTTGGTCTGCCTTAGGTATAGTCAGCCCTCAGGACGTCGCAGTCGGCCTCTCGCATTCCAAGCGAGTTAAAGTAAGACGCCTCTACCCGCGAGACAGCTCATGAGAACTATCCTCTGGGTGACGACCATGGTCGTGGGCATCGCCGTGTCGGCATGCTCAAGCAAAAAGCATCAACTATGGACGGCGACCAAAAGCACCCCGGTGTATGCGACGGAGAGCGACACGGAACAGCGCATCTTGTTCACGTTAAATCCCGGCGACGTCTGCAAGCCGATGCGAGATGTCATCATGAAGGCATATCTACACACAGAGCTTCGTTGCAAAAACGGACACGGCTGGGTTACCGACAAGCAAAACTTCGACATCAAGCCGGCCGAATGAGATGCAGTGCGGGGCCAGGGTCGGGCGTAGCCCGAGCCCTCATGCTCCGCGATCAATCGCCACTAGTGCAACCCAAAATCCACCCGCGTAGTCGGCCCGCTATCGCCCAGATCCTTCGCATCGAGCTTCGACGCCACAACGAATATCCGCTGCGCATCGACTTTCAAATACTGCCGAACCGCGTCCGCGCGACGCTGCGCCAAGTCGCGAAGGCTCGCTTCATCGATTGGGGCATGGGCGGCCAGTATCCGCTTCATGTCGTCGTCGGGCAGCGTCTTCGTGAGACCGATGAAGTTGCGCTGCTTCTTGAAATCGGCGTTCTTGTAGACCTTCGTCAGATACTCGCTGTATTCCCCCGGTCCGAACGTCACCGACGATAGGTCGGCATCCTGCCCACCACCGCCCTGCGATTTGAGCTTCTCCTTGCGCACGAGATCGTCCACGTACGCCAGCCGCAAAGCGGGCGTATCGATGGCCGGATCGGCCCGACCGGTCAGATCCAGTTTGACTTCCTGCTTATCGGCGAGCAGCTTCGCGATCGTATCGAGCTTGCTGCGCATCGAGTCGGTCAGTTCGGCCGATCCCGGCGCAAACGCAACATAGCGAAGCTCGCGCGCGCCACTCTCCCCACTACCACCGATCGCGTTCGCAAGCAGAGTGAACGGCGCGGTCACCGCACGCTCGACCAGATGCAGAATCGCGCTCCAAATGAGACTGCCCAGGCTGAACTGCGGATTGGAGAGTGAGCCCGAGACCGGGACATTCACGTCGATCTGTCCGCGCCGGTTTTTCAACAGCGAAATGGCAAGCCGCACGGGCAGCTTCGTTGCCGTATCGTTCTCGACATGCTCGCCGAATGTCAGTTGATCGATGAACAGGTGGTTGTTGGCCGTCAACAGATCGTTCTCGAGCTTATAGTGCAGCTCAACATTGAGCGTGCCCTTCGTGATCGGATAGCCCGCGTATTTGACCGAATACGGCGTGAGGTTCGTGAGCTCGATATCGTGCGCGCTTGCGCTCAAATCGAGCGACGGCTTCTCGGCAAGCGGATTGACCGTACCGCGAATCGCGATCGGGCCGTTGCCGGACAGACTCGCACCGATATCGACGGGTGCCGGCGTGCTCGAGTCCGTCCCGAAGGCACCGATCGTTCCGGTGATGTCGACGAGGTTCGCGTTGTAGTTCGGTTTCACGAAGTTGTCGGTGTACCTCACGTGCCCTTGCTGCAGGACGACTTCGCCGACATGAACACGGACCGGATTCGACGGCGCGGACGGTGGGGGCGGGTTGTGTGTCACGACCACCTCGCTCGTGCGCCCATGATGGGTGGCGGCGTCTGTCGCACCCTCGCTCTTCTCGCGCGCAAGCACATCGTCGAGATTGAGCTTGCCCTGCGCGCTGAGCAGCACGCTGCCGAAGAACTGCGCGAACGTCACGCGACCGATGTCGATATCGGTTGCCCGGCCGTCGTAGCGCACATTCGTCCGCGCCAGGACGAGCGAGCGCCATCCCGCAAGCGGAGCCGACGTGATCCGGTCCAGCAGTCGCACGTCGACGAGCGCGGCGCCACCCCGGTAAGTCGCCTTGACGCTGTCCTTGGTCGTCGACAACTTCAATTCGCCGCCGGCGTTGAGCGACGCGCTCTTGACGACGGCATTCAGGCTGTCGCCGAAGTACGGCTCGAACGCCGCGACATCGAGACGGTTCGCGTGCAGCGTCAATGACGCGTCGAGCGGGCTGGGCACCACGTTCCCCGAGGCTTCGAGCATGCCCTTGCCGTTCAGCGTCGCGTCGAGCTTGATGGGCAGCGGACGGCTCATGTCGTCGCTGACGTTCTGCGCTTGCAACTGAACGGACGAAAAATGCACCGTCACGGGTCGCGCCGGCACCTGATCGACGATATCGGCCGACGCGTCTTTCAAGCGCAACTCGGCAATCGAGTAGTGCCACGCCGGCGATTCGCCCGCCGGGTGAGCAGCGTTGCGCGCCCGGGTGTCGCGAGCCTTGGCGGGCGCAACGGCTTGCCGTTGAGTGCGGTCGGCCGCATGCGCGCTCGTGCGTGCATCCTCGACTGCTTGTGCCGGTTTCGGCGCTTCAGCCCACGCGGCAAGATCGATCCGGCCATCTTTCAAACGCGTTGCCTTGACAGCGAGGCCGTTCACCTCGAGGCTCGACAGTTCCGCCTTGCGTCCGGCAAGATCGATCTGCTTGACGCCAACGCGCGCGTCGCCGAGCGCAACGTCTCCCGAGCCGCCCGCACTCGCCAGTTTCAAGGCCTTGAGCGTCAAGTCGCCGTCGCTCACATGCACATTCACCGGCGTCTTCGACCAATCGACGCGCACGGGAAGGTTCGCCCCGAGCGTGCCTGCCGAAATGCGCGCGGCCGTAGCATCGGCCAGATAAGGCTGAGCCAGCGCGAGCGGCAGCGCCTCGGCCGCGAGCTTGGCATCGGCGGTCTTGGCGCCGAGATCGAACGAGCCGTTCGCCGCGAGCGTGCCGCCCTGAGCGAGCGCCGTGCGCGCTGCATAGCGCACCGGGCTCTTCGCAAGCGTCGAAAAATCGTCGACCGAGACCGTCAGGTGATTGAGCCCAAGCGTCACGGGCCGAGCGGGCGCGCGGTCTTCGAGCGCGACATCGCCGTCGTTGAGCGCCAAACGCTTGATGGAAAGATCGAGCGGCGCAGCAGTGGCGGCTGCGTCAAAGGCCGCAGCCGGCGCGGAAGCGGCCCCGGCTGACGCGGCCGAGGCGCCGGATACACTTTCCGGCGCCGCCGCGAACATGCGTGCCACGCTCAATTCACCCGAACGCTCGCGCACCAGATGCAATGACGGCTGATCGAGCCGTATTTCGTCGAAGCGGAAAACGCGCTTGAACGGTTCGAGTGAAGCGGCGGCAACATGCAGCGCATGCGCCGCGAAAAGCGGCGCACTGCGTTCGTCGACGATTCGCGCGTCGGCCAGATCGGCCGTGCCCGTCACGGTGAGTGAGGGCGCGTCGCCGGCCATCGCGAAATGTACCTTCAGATCGCCAGCAAGCCTGCCGTTTTGCACGGTGACAGGCAGCTTCACCGGCGCGTACGACAGCAGGCGCGGCACATCCAGGTCCGCAAATTTCAGTGCGATTTCCGATTCGCGCGACGCGGCGAACGGTTTCGTTTTACCGCCGATGCTGATCGGGCTGCCATCCACCCGCGCGACAAAACGCGGATCGACAAAGATATCGGTCTTCGAGGGCAGCGTGGCAATGAACGGCACGCCCAGAGAGAGCTGATCGACGACGTGCCGCGCGCCGAGCAGCCTGTCGTCGAAATCGATGCGGCCGTTGTCGACATCGATGTTCGACACGGAAAAGCGCGCCGGCCCCGCTTGCGGCTTCGAAGGCGTCGAGAATTTTTCGACGATATCGCTGAAATTGAAGCGCTGCGCGTCGATCCGCACGATGTTCGCGTGCGGCGAATCGAGCCTGAGCTCATCGACGATCGGCGCGAAACGCAGCATCGTCAGCCACGACAGGCGCATGACGAGCCGCTCCGCGCTGAAGAAATCGCCCGCCGCCGCTTTTTCGCCGATGCGGATCCGGTCGGCCTCGAGACGCAGCGTGTAAGGATTGAGCGTGACGCGCCCGATCGTCACGGGCCGCGCCAGTTGCGCGCTCAGTTGCTGTTCGGCGACGTGCCGCAGCAGCGGCGGCGCGGCGAAAAACCCGAGCAGCCCGAAAAGGGCAACGATGACAACGATTGAAAGCGCCCATCGACGTGCCCCGCGCGAGCGCACCGCGCCGCGCAACCGGCTCAGCGCCCCTTCATCGCCGGCATTCGAATTGCTCGTCATCCACCCTCCGGTTTACTTGCGCACGAGCGCGGGCGGCTGCCAGTTGCCGTCCGACGCGGCGTTCTGCGGCGCGTAAAGCCTCAAAACGAGTTCAAAGGGGCCTGACGGTACCGGAACCCAATTCAACTGTCGCGCACGCCCCGGCGATCCGCTCTGAACGTAAACGTCGATCGAGCCGTCACGGTTGCGCCGCAGACCGTCGCGCGAGGCAACCGACAGATGCGGCAGGCGGCCTTCGGTCAATGCACCGTCCGTCGTATAAGCGGTCAGTGTCCAGAACCCGCGCACCGGAGGCAAGGCTTTGGCCGAAAAATGCAGGATATAGCGGTTGTTGCCGTCGAGCGCCTCGCCATCGGCGTCGACGGAAGCGATAGCCACGATATCGTCCTCCTTCGTCCCGCTGCCGGGCCGCGTGAACGCCGCGTAAGCGCGCAGCGCGTAGTCGTCAGCGTAATGTCCCACCCCGTCGACGAGCCAGGTCCAGCCATTGGCGGCGAGCGCATTGACAGGCGCGCTGGCAAGCCGCGTATGCGCATCGGCAAGGCCGTCCTTGATCGAATCGGCCGCGCCGCGCGGCAAATGCGCGTGCTCGCCCGGCTTTATGCCGAGATCGGCGAGGATTTCGAGTTCATGCGCATCCGCCGCGGAAGGCGGATTGTCGCGCAGAGCATCGGCAAGACGCTCGAAGAACGCGTCGGCGTCGAGTGCAGCCACCGGCCCCGCTTGCGCGGCGGGGGTATCGGCCAGCGCGATCGGTTCGCCGTCGCCGTCCGGTTCGCCGCGTTTGGCCGGCTTGAGCCGTTTGCCGCCCTTCGCGCGTTTGCCGTGGTCGTCGACGAAAGCCGACAGCGGCTCGAGACGCACGAGGCTTTGCAGCCGTCGCGCGGCGGGCACCTCGCGCGGGCCCGTCGCCGCGAAACGCACGGCGAGCCAGAGGCTCGTGCCCGGCGCATCGACACGTTCGACGCCGGCGGGCAACTGGCCGTCCCAGCCCGGCGCTACGAATGCGATGGCACTCGGTTTCGTGAAACCGCGCGCATTGGCGAGCTTGCCCGTCGACCAGACAACGTTCGACCACATATCGAGCGCCCGCGCGTCGAGATATTCACCGCGCGTGTTCGGCAGCGAGAGCACCATGGGTTCGGCGCCCAGATCGAGCCACGCTGTCGACGCCAGTGTGTCCACGTCGGCGCGCGGCGGCACGCCGGCATCGTCCGCGGCCGGCGAGGTCTCCTGGCGGCGTAGTGTATTCATCCCCGCTCCGGGTGCCTGCCCGGCCGCTGCCACTGCGCGGGCACTCGTCATCACGACCAGCGGGTAGCCGAATACATAGGAGTCCGAGACTTCGTCTTTGGTCCAGCCATGGCTATTGGAGGCGGTCGACGAATGCATCGGCGCGGCACATCCGGCCAGGAAGAGCACCGCAACGCCGACAATCCATGACGCAACCCCGGCGGGTGAAAATGCGTGTCGCATTGTTGTTGTCTTTTTCATGTAAGAGTCGATGAAATATCCGCAAAACGGCATCGCAGACCCGACACACGGCGCGCCATCGGGCTCCGCGCTTCGTCGTCGAATCGCGAAAGGCTTTTATCGTATCCTCAGCCGGTAAGCAACGACAACTCCGAAGCACTGCTTGCCCAGTCGTTTCGTTCGTTTTTTGTCGGCCTTGATCGCGCGGCATTGTCCGAAACCCACAATGTGCCATCGCGCCGCCCTTCATGACGCGCACCAGGCACGCAGCCGACGGATGGTAAACGAAACTGACGCTTGACCTTCCAATCATGGGAAGGTCGAAACTGTCGTTCATTGCGGCAGTGTCCGCTTGCATACCCCGAAGCCATCATGACCGATCTTTCCTCTCCAACCGTCTCGCGAGCCGCGACAGCCGAGCTCGACATCGGCGGCATGAGCTGTGCCTCGTGCGTCCGACGCGTCGAGAAAGCGCTCGCGCGCGTGCCCGGCGTCACCGACGTGTCGGTCAACCTCGCGACCGAGCGCGCAAGTATCGGGCTCGCCACCGCGGCAGCGCCCGCGACGATCGACGCGCTCGTCGAGGCTGTCGTCGGCGCCGGCTACGAAGCGCGGCCGGTCGTCGCGACCCCGCGCGTATCGGAGGGCGATTCGAGCGCTGCCGCCCCCGGCCCCAACGCCGATGTCGATCCCGATGCCGCCCGTCGTCGGCAGTCACAACGCGAGCTAGCGGCTGTGGCCGTCGCCGGTGTCTTTGCGTTGCCCTTGATGCTGCCGATGTTCGCCGAGGCGGTCGGCGTGCATTTGATACTGCCGGCATGGCTGCAGTTGATATTGGCAAGCGTCGTCCAGTTCGCCTGCGGCGCGCGGTTTTATGTCGGCGCCTGGCATGCCGTGCGCGCCCGCTCCGGCAACATGGACCTGCTCGTCGCCCTCGGCACTTCAGCCGCCTATGGGCTCAGCGTCTGGCAGATGAGCGCGCATCCCGGCGATTCGATGCATCTGTATTTCGAAGCGTCGGCTGTCGTCATCGCGCTCGTGCGGCTCGGCAAGTGGCTCGAAACGCGCGCCAAGCGCGAAACCACCGCCGCGATCCGCGCCCTCAACGCGCTGCGGCCCGAACGGGCGCGCGTGCGGCTGGAGGATGGCAGCGAACGCGAAGTGCCGCTCGCCGAGGTGCGCGTGGGCACGGTCGTTCTAGTGCGGCCCGGCGAACGCGTGCCCGTCGACGGCTCGATTCTCGAAGGACGCACGCATGTGGACGAAGCGCTGATCACAGGCGAAAGTCTGCCGGTCGCCAAAGGCCCTGGCGAACGGGTCACAGCCGGCTCGATCAACGGCGAAGGGCTCCTGTCCGTCACCACCACCGCGATCGGCGCCGAAACCATGCTCGCGCGCATCGTCCGGCTCGTCGAAACGGCGCAGGCCCATAAGGCGCCCATCCAGCGGCTCGTGGACCGCGTGAGCGCCGTATTCGTACCCGCAATCCTCGTGATCGCCGCGGTAACGCTCGCCGGTTGGTTGATGTCGGGCGCATCGGCCGAGGCGGCGATCCTCAACGCGGTATCGGTGCTCGTCATCGCCTGCCCCTGCGCGCTCGGCTTGGCCACGCCCGCGGCCATCATGGCCGGCACAGGTGTGGCAGCCCGCCACGGCGTGCTGATCAAGGACGCGCAAGCGCTCGAACTCGCGCAGCGCGTCACCGTCGTGGCGTTCGACAAGACGGGCACGCTCACGCTCGGCAAGCCGCGCCTCGTCGCGTTCGAAAGCATCGGGATCGAAGAACCCCGGGCGATGGCGCTGGCTGCCGCGCTCGAACGCGGCAGCGAACACCCGCTCGCGCGTGCGCTCGTCGCCGCATTCGATGCACAAACGCGTACGGA
>CBJLAJ010000084.1:0-23110 GCA_966421005.1 uncultured Paraburkholderia sp. | reverse complement strand
AGCGCAACCTTGCCAAGGTTGAGGTCGCGAGTTCGAGACTCGTCTCCCGCTCCAGTTTGCGAAGACATTGCGGCATCTGTTGCAAGCAGTGTCGAGTATGCGGGTCAAAGCGGGAGTAGCTCAGTTGGTAGAGCGCAACCTTGCCAAGGTTGAGGTCGCGAGTTCGAGACTCGTCTCCCGCTCCAGGTGGATAGGGGAAGCTGAGCTTCCCTTTTTGTTTAGGTCATTCGCGATTCGTTGTAGTCCGATGGGCGGCGACGGTCTGGCGAATCCGCTTACGGCGCGATAGCAAAGCGGTTATGCAGCGGCCTGCAAAGCCGTGTAGGCCGGTTCGACTCCGGCTCGCGCCTCCAAATATCGAAAGCCCCGACGGTTTGTCCGTTGGGGCTTTTTTGTTGGTTTTCGCTTGGCGTCGATGTAGGGCCCTTGTTCGGAGCCCTGCTCAGCGATCGATCGTCGCGGTACGCTTCCGGCTTATTGATAAGACAAATATGAGCCGAGCATGACGAATACCTACCGGTATGGCGATCATCACGACTTGACGCCGACGCAGCTGTTCTTTTTTGTTGCCGCGGACGAAGTTGCCGAGCAAATGGGAACGGACGACATCGAGGCGGTCATCCTCATCCTCGCGGGATGGCCGCTACTACCGACGCGCCAAAAGTTCGGTGGCGCAACGAAAGGGACCTCCGTCGCGTCGGTCGCGGCGCGAGCGCTTTTCAAGCACAAGTTCAAATACGAAATTCTGCCGACCTTGACGCTGGAAAGCATTAAATCGTTGAGGATCATCATGACCAGAAGGCTCGGCGTTTTCATCGGCCGCGCGGTGCCGGGTATCGGCTGGGTCTTGTTGGCTCGAGACGTGGCCATGGCCAGCCACAATACGGTGGTTAAGTACAATCAACTCGTCAAACCCGAAGACCGGATTTTCTAATGGAAAACATTTCGTGGGGCGAGCTCGAGGCATTCGTTCGCGAAGAGGTGGGCCTGCGGGAATCGAAAGCGCTTTCACCCGCTACCCGGCTGTGGGAAGACCTCGGGCAAACGGGCGAGGACGCCAACGAGTTCATGGGGAGTTTTTTCGAGAGGTTTGCCGTCGATACGGGCGACTTCGACTTCCATCGATATTTCTTGATGGAGGGGGAGGGGCCGCTTTATTCGCTGTTTCGACGAGCCATTCTGCGCAAGCCTCATAGCCGCAAGCGCGAGCCGGTCACGCTCGCGATGCTTCATCGCGCTGCTCTCGACAGGAAATGGGACTCGCACCGCCTTGACGAGCTCGAATGAGCCGTCAGCATCCGAAAGGGTCGTATTAGCACGTAGCAGGCGATGCAATGCATCCCTCGCATTTTGAGAAAACCCATGTGCGCAATTCTCGCCGAGGCGCACGCGTAGGGCTGTAGATCAAACACGAGCGGGCCCGTTCAGGCTGCGAGTAGGTCGAATTCCGTATGAATCTTGTCGTAGGGCATGTCGTTCCGGTCAGGCCTTCGTGCCAGAGCGCTCTACGCAGACAAAAGAGCCTGGCTCCCGCTCCGATTTCTTTTTTTGCGTATTTTTTCGACGTCGGCGCGGGATTTACCGGCGCTCGCACGGGCCAAACCGGCTTATCGAGCCCTCGCGCCGGTCCTCTCGCGGCGCAAAAAGCGCCTCTTCTGTCACGGATTATTCGTGAATATTTTCTCCGTAAGATGGGTCGTCGAACAGGCGCATGTCCCATGAGGCAAGCGCATTGCCCGACCACTCGAACGGATTGCGGATATGTGCGGAATTGCGGGTTTTTGGACCCGAACAGCGTCCGGGCGCGAGACGGCCCAAGCAACACTTTCCCGGATGACAGACAGCGTCGCGCATCGCGGCCCCGACGATGCCGGTGCGTGGTTCGACCCAGACGCCGGGCTCGCGCTCGGCCATCGCCGGCTGTCCATCGTCGATCTGTCGGAACACGGTCGGCAACCGATGGTCTCGGAATGCGGCCGTTACGTCATGACGTTCAATGGCGAAATCTATAACTGCCGCGAATTGCGTCGGATGCTCGAGGAGGAGGGGCGCGCACCGGAATGGCGCGGGCACTCGGATACAGAAATTCTGCTGGCTGCTTTCGTTGCGTGGGGCGTCGATCGGACGCTCGAGCGCGCAGTCGGCATGTTTGCGCTCGCGCTGTGGAACCGCCAGTCGCGCATGCTCACGCTGGCCCGCGATCGAGTCGGCGAGAAGCCGCTTTACTACGCAAGAGTCGGCGATGGCATCGTGTTCGCATCGGAGCTCAAGGCACTGCGTACCTATCCCGGCTTCGACGCGCGCGCGATCGATCGTGACGCCCTTTGTCTTTATCTACGTTATGCCTGCGTGCCGGCGCCGCATACGATCTACGAGAATGTGCGCAAGCTCCCGGCCGGCTGCTATGTTCAGCTCGAGGTGCCGGAAATCTGGCCGGCGCCGCGGCGCTATTGGTCGCTCGAGCAGGTGATCGGACAAGGCCGGGCGCATCCGTTCGAAGGGAGTCCTGAAGCGGCCGTCGACGAACTCGACAAGTTGTTGCGCGACGCGGTGCACGGCCAGATGATGGCCGACGCGCCGCTCGGTGCGTTCCTGTCCGGCGGAGTCGATTCGTCGGCAATCGTCGCGCTGATGCAGGCGCAGTCCGCCAAGCCGGTACGTACGTTTACGGTCGGCTTCGACGATGCGAGCTACGACGAAGCCGTTCACGCGAAAGCGGTTGCGCGTCATCTGGGCACCGAGCATACGGAAATCGTCGTGACGGATGCGCGAGCGCTGGAGCTCGTGCCCAAACTGCCGACGATTTACGACGAGCCGTTTGCCGATGCCTCGCAGATTCCCACTTACGTTGTGGCGCAGACTACCCGCGAGCATGTGAAGGTTGCGCTGTCAGGCGACGGCGGCGACGAACTGTTCGGCGGTTACACCCGCTATTTCCTGACGCCGCGCCTATGGAGCCGCCTGCGGCGCGTGCCCTCCGGCATGCGTAAGCGCATCGCATCGGCGCTTTATTCGCTCCGGCCGGATCACGCGGACCAGTTCGCCGCGCTGTTTCAGGGCGCATGGTCGTCGGGCGCGCGGGACGGCGGTGTGCGCGTCGGCGAGCGTCTGCACAAGTTGGCGAACGTCATGGGCGCCCAGAGCCGGACCGATCTTTATCGGCTGTTGTTGTCGTCGGTGCATCATCCCGAACGGCTCGCGCTTTCCGGACGCGAGTTGCCGACGCGGGTCGATACACCCGAGGATTGGTCCGTGAAGCTCGAATTTGCGGAGCAGGTGATGGCGGTCGATGCGCTCACTTATCTGCCCGACGACATTCTCGCGAAAGTGGATCGCGCCGCCATGGCAGTGAGCCTTGAAACGCGTATGCCGTTTCTCGATCATCGCGTCGTCGGGTTCGTATGGCGTCTTCCGCTTTCGTTGCGCATTCCCGATGACAAGCCGAAATGGCTGCTACGCCAACTGCTTTACCGCTATGTACCGCGCGAGATCATCGATCGGCCGAAGCAGGGCTTTTGCGCGCCTGTCGGCGAATGGCTGCGCGGTTCGTTGCGCGACTGGGCGCAGGCGCTGCTCGATCCCGCGCGATTGCGCGACGAGGGGTTTCTCGATGCGGGACGTGTCGATCGGATGTGGCAGCAGCATTTGACGGGGCGTATGAATTGGCAGCATCCGCTTTGGACGGTGTTGATGTTTCAGGCGTGGCTCGATGCACAGAAGAATGGGTAAAACGCATAGGCCGTATCGATTGAAGCTCTGCGAGGCGTCGTAATTCCATTTCGATAGCCGACTGACTCGAAGCCCCGACGGTGACGTTGGGGCTTTTGATTTTCTGGGCGTGATTTTGCCGGCCGATATGCACATCGCATGTCATTGCTTCACTTGGTCCGAAAGTGAGATGGCGCGACGTATTGCGCAATCATCGCGGACTACCGTCCTCTCCTCGCGTGGCAACCGCCGCGCGTCGACTGTGAGAGGAGAGGGCCGTGAGAACGTCAATCTTGTGTCGCTGGTTGGCAGTGGGATCCTTGTTGTCGTGCGGTGCATCGATAGTGCATGCGCAGACCTACGGTGCGGATGCTTTTTCGAGTGTGTGCAAGAGGGAAGTGCAACAGAGTTCGGACGACACGCTCGTCAATCGAGGGGCGTATTGCCAGAAGTCCGACCCGTTCGAATATGTGATCATCGACGAGAAGAACGCGGAAAGTGGGCGCGTGGAGATCGATGCCTATGCCTATTCGGACAACGCGCTCAAAGGGCTCGCATGGCCACTCAAGTTCCGCTTCAGGACGAGACTCGTGTCGGGCAGCGGAGTGGGTCTGCTGATCAAGCCGGTTATCGATTGTGGCCCTGCTTGTACCGTGAGTCCTATCGCGGGTGTGCCGTTGTCCATAGGCGGATTGTCACAAGAGCTGGTTGTTACGTTAACGCCGAACATGAACGGAGAGAACTGGCTCCAGTTCAAACCTTCGATTAGCTACCGGGTTGTGAAGTCTGAGGAGTCATTCGAGGACGGACCGAGCGCGGTAAACGTTGGCGCCGGATATGTGCCAACGATTCGATGCGACGTGGGTCTCGCGAAAAAGAGTACTCAGGGATGTGTGTATCCGGACGCGCCCGCGATCATGACATCCGTGAAAACGGACGATCCAACAGTGGATGAGTCTGCTCTGCATATCAAAGAAGTACAGGCTGAAAACAATATGGGCAAGTATGTACCGCCCGACGACGGGAACATAAAACCGTCGTCCGCATCAAGAGCATTGACGCGCTTGAGGGACGCGCAGATGCGAAAGAGCAACCGCGACAAATCGAAATCGCAATGTGTGGCGCAATACGGCGAGGTAACTGGCCAATGCGACTTTACCGGTGATCCGGACGAAGTACCAACCAACTGCGATTGCGACGAATATCCCTTTGCGGCGACGAATCAAGGTGCGGCTGCCGGCGGCGACTTTTCGGTGAAACGGATCGATTCGAGCGACAACCGCCGCTCGGGTGCACGACTCGGATGTTTTCTAGCATCGCAACGAGTCCTCGACGGCGAGGAGTTCTATGTGGACGTCGAGCCGAAGGGAGTGACGGACACGGTGCCGGACCAGTGCGACATCGAGAACCCCTAATGGAGCCGACCATGTCAGAACGTTCATCGTTTCCTGAATGGCTCGAGCGCGCTTACGATAAATGCCGCGGAGCGGTTCCGCGGGGACTTCAGTCGGAGACAGTCGCAATCGAAGACGCGTATCTACGTGTGACCGCACAACCGGTACGCGCGCCCGAAGAAGTGCCGCGATTACCGATAGCGGCCTGCTGCGGATATGCGATGCGCGCGAGCGACGGCGATGCGGCTACGCGTCAACGTCCGATTGTTCTCGAACTAGACCCGACGCATCTGTATCCCTTGAAACGAGTGAATAGACCGTTTCTTGGTCCCCTTGCGGCAGGCCAGGCGATTGAAGTGTCCGCGTACGGTCCTCTGCCGGAAAACGCCGATACCGTCGTTCCGTTGAAGGCAAACAGGCCGCCGGAAGGCGGAGGCCTCGGTCAGCTTTGGTTGAGGGAGGTGCCGTCCGTCGGAGCGAATGTCATCGCTCGCGGGAGTGAGTTCGCTGCAGGCGCCTTGGTGCTCGGAAGAGGACAAAGAATCACCGCGGAGCGCCAAGCCCTTCTAATCGCCGCGGGGGTTCGCGAACTGAAAGTGGCGAAGCGGCCACGCATAGGCGTAGTAATTTCGAGCTACGACCGCAGCCCGATCGACGCACCTCGCCAAAGTTGGCAGGTACCGGATGTCTGTGGAACCTACATCAGCACGCTGCTGAAGCAATGGGGACATCCTGCATCGGCAATCGAGTTTATTGCGCCGTATGAGGTTAGTAGCTCGGACGGGAAAGCCAAATGGGAAGCGGAGCTCGCATATCGAGTCCGCATCAGGGAGCTGGCGATACGGTATGACCTTATCATTGCCAGCGGCCTGCTCGCGAGCGAGCCATATAAGCGTTTGGGGCTCAATGATCCACCGTGGTTCGGAAGCTGGAACCGCGAAATACTCGAATCTAAGCAGACCCCGATGGAGAGCGCCGTTTTCTCGACCAGCGAGCAGCGTTCTCCCCGGTGGGTGGAGATGATTGATGTTCGCGACGAGTCCGGCCGACTCAGAGGGCGGTGCGGCGTTGGTCACGCCGACCAAGCCACACTCGTCAACCTCCCGGGCCATCCGGGCACGGTTGCCATTCTGATGCATACCGTGGTGCGGCGCATCCTGGATCTGTATGAGTTCGTCGAAACGCCTCACAAATTTCCCTACGACTTCGTCGAGTCCGCCGGCCCCCATTGGGAAATCGGCGAGTTGGCTCGCGATATCGAGCGCGATCCGAAACTGAACGCGATGCTCTGGGCACGCATAGTCTGGGGGGCCCACGGCGAACTGCTGATCGATCCGCTCGTCGATCAAGAACCCCATCGCATAACACCGTTTATCGAAGCCGAACTCATCGCGGCAATCCCCGCGGGCGCGACACGCCTTCTGGCGGGCAGTCGCATTCACTTTCTCAGGCTCGATGCCACGCGGCAGCCGGGCCAAGCCAATAGAGCGTTGCCCTCGCTGATCGAAGGGCCGCTACCTCAACCGGAGGAAAAACAAGTGGAACAGCAAACCGTACGTCCGCCTTTGACCGTTTCCGAATCCTGGTCGCGCCTCGATCCGTGGCTTAGAGACCATCCCGAAGAACTTCAGGGCGGGTTGAACGCGGGGGCGAGCGAGGAGGACATCCGCTCGCTCGAGGCGGCCCTCGACGTCAAGCTGCCGGAAGACTTCGTCGAAAGCCTCAAAATCCACAATGGCCAGCCGGGGATTGCTGGCGATTTCTTCGACGGCGATAGCCTGCTACCCACCCGAGGCATCCTCGGCGCATGGAAGATTTGGCACAAGCTTGTCGCGAGCGGGGACTTCGCCGACTGCAATGCCGAGCCAGACGATGGCATCAAAGACGATTGGTACAACCTCAAATGGATTCCATTCACGTCGAATGGCGCAGGAGATCATCTGTGTCTCGATTTCGATCCAGCCGAAGGCGGCACGGTCGGACAGATCATCCGCGTCTGGCACGATGATGACCAGCGAACGCTGGTCGCGCGCAGTTTCCGCGAGTGGCTTTACCGCTTCGTCGTCGAGTACACGGAAGACGAGTCGGGCGACTGATCTTGAAGTGTCGCGGCGTGGCGGCGTAGCGCACCGCCAAACCCATACGCTTGCCGGGGTGGCTTTCAGCCGCGGCTCACCGGATAATCGCGGATTACAGAAGAACCGAAGACGACTTACCGCGATTGCCGCCCCATGACCGATCTATCCCCTACGACGCTCGACACCCTCGAATGGCGTTGGAAGTTTTTCTCCGACCTCACGTCGACCGAAGTCTATGACCTGCTCGCCGCCCGCAACGAAGTCTTCGTCGTCGAGCAAAACTGTGTCTATGGCGATGTCGATGGCCTCGACAAAGATGCCTGGCATTTGCTCGCCTATTCGGTCAACGGCGAACTGGCCGGCTACCTGCGCGTATTGCTGCCCGACGAAAAGGAGCCCGATATCCGCATCGGCCGCGTGCTGACCACGGCGGACTTTCGTGGTATCGGTCTGGGCAGCGTGTTGCTCGAACGGGCTCGAACGCATATCGCCGCGCAGTGGCCCGACGTGGCCATTAGCCTCCATGCGCAGGCGCACCTCCAGGCCTTTTATGGCGCCTTCGGCTTCAAACCGTCATCGGATATCCACGATGAAGACGGTATCCCTCACATTTGGATGCGTTCGGCTTAGCCTCTCGGCTCAAAGCGGCGCGACACCCGACGGCATTGCCTTCGCACGCCCGCGCGCACGTTCCTCGATGAGCCGTGCACGCGCCGACAGACGCATCCAATGACGCAGTGCAATTAGAGCGCCGAATACGCTCATCATCGAACCGGGAATCCAGAGCAGCAGGCCACCGATCTGTTGATCGCGGATCGGGCTCAGCCATGTGAACGCGCGGCCGCAGATCGAATAAATCGGATACAGCTCATGCGGCGTGAAAAAGATCAGCGCGCCGAGCACGATCTGCGGCGGGATGGCCGCGATGACGATGATGAGGCGCCGCCCAGCGGCAAGCCGCGCCGGCGGCGCGGGCCGGGGATCGAGCACGAGCCACCAGAAGAGCAAGCCATCGATGACCATGCTCCAGTTCATGATCCGGTAAAGCCGCCAGTCGAGCATGGCTTTGAAATGAATCGGCGAAAAGAGCCAGAAGTAGATCAGCCCCACGAACAGCACGACCGCGACAACGGGATGGAACACCGTGTCGAACACTGCGCGCATAGGCTTCGTGCTCATCGCGGGATTGACGATGCGCTGGCGCCAGCGAAATGGAATGCCGGCGCGCAGCGCCGCACCGGGATAGGACCACGCGATGAAAAACGGCCCCAGATGGTGCAGCACGAGATGCTGCAACCGGTGCATGAAGAACTCGTGCTCGAAGTAGTAATCGAGCCGCGTATGCAGCGCAATATAGAGCGCGATGAGCCCGAACCAGAACGCTATGCGCCGCGGCACCGAAACGTGCGCGCGCCGCGCGCCACGCAAAAACAGCACCGCCGCGCAGACGATGGCGATGACGACCGTCGGCGACGGCTCCCAGGGTTCGAGCCAGTACAACAGATTCATCGTATGCAGTCAGTGGCCTGCGTCCAGCCTATCGGGCCTCAGCCGGGGATTTCACGGCGAACGGCGTATCGAGCGCCGTACCGTCCGAGAACTTCATGCGCAAGTGCACTGTATCGCCGGGCTTGAGTGTCCGCTTGGCGTCTTCGAGCATGAAGTGATAGCCGCTCGGCGCAATCTTCAATACACCGTGCGCGGGAACGGTGGCCTTCTCGACCATTTCCATTTGCGACGTCGATCCATTCGACACCGTTCGATGCAGCATGACGCTGCCGTAATCGGGGCTCGTCACATGCTCCAGATCGAGGTCGACAGGTTTATCGCCGCTATTCGTCAGCGTCACATAGCCGGCCGCTGGAAGGTTGCCCGGCAACCATCGCACCCAGGCGTTGGAAGCATGTATGGCGTCGGCCGCCTGGGCCGTCGTTGCCGTGGCTAGCGCCAGTGACATCGCCAAAGCGGCAGCGCCAATGGAACGAAGCGTCGTCGATTGTCGATTCATGGGCATCAAACTCCTCGATAGATCTGAATATCAAACATCGCCTTCGACGATGCGGCGCAAGTCGTGCGCAACGGCGTCCGGAGAATCGTGATCCGTCGCCAGCAGCCGCGCGCGGCCTTGCGCATCGAAAATATAGACGGCCGAGCTGTGCGTGACTTCGTAATTGCCCTTCGGATCGCGTTTTTCCATCTGATAGGCGACACGATAACGCCTTGCGAGCGATTCGATCTGCCGGTCGCTTCCAGTGAGACCGCGCGCATGTTGCGCATCGAACGCGCCGACGTATTCGCGCAGGAGCTGCGGCGTATCGCGCGCCGGATCGACCGAAATGAAAAGAATACGAACCCGTTCGGCGTCTTTGGGCCCAAGCTTCGCCAAGACCTGCATCAAGCGCGCCATGGTCTCCGGGCAGACATCCGGGCAGTGCGTGTAGCCGAAATAAACGAGCGTCGTCTGTCCCTTGAAGGCTGAAGCGTCGATGGGCTTGCCGTCGTCGGCGGTCAGCGAGAATTGCAAATCGGGCAGGTGTCCGCTCACATTCGTCAGTTGCCACGGCGCGCCGTGCTCGGAGCACGCCGCCATGAGCAGGACAAGCGTTGAGGCCGCGGCGAGCCGCACTACGCGATGCAGCGACCGGTTTCGCCGTCGCTCGGGACAAAGCGGTGAGCGTGGTGCGTCAAGCGGCGAACCGGGGGCAGGGGAAGGTGGCGGCATCCGAGGCTCGAGAAGTGCTGGCGGGCAAGGGGCCGAGCGCCGCCGCAAGCGCGTTCGGCGCGGGCCAGGGCGGCTGCGACTATAGCGCAAAAGCCGGCCTGCCGCAGGCTGCGAAGTCGCGACCGGGCGCGTCGAGACAATTTGTCGCAGAAAATCAGGGACCCGGTCTTCCGTCCGCCGACAACCGGCGGTGGCGATCGGCATGCTCTCTTGCGGCCCGTTTTCTCGAAATCGCGCGCAAGGCGCGGTAAGATGCCTCTACTTTTTCCGGCTCGGGTGCATCCCGGCCGCTTTGCGAACTCTGCTGATGCAATCATCGTTACCGGCTTTCCTGTCTCCTGCCGAGACCGCGTTTTTCTTCGATTTCGACGGCACGCTCGTCGAGATCGCCCCGACGCCCGACGGTGTGATCGTTCCGCCGACGCTGCTCGACACGCTCGCCGAGCTCCGCCATCTTTCGCGGGGTGCGGTGGCGGTTGTCTCGGGGCGGGGTATCGAGAGCATCGACGGTTTTCTCGGTATGTCCGATCTGCCTGTGGCCGGGTTGCACGGGGCCGAACGGCGCGATGCCGCGGGCGACGTCGTGCGCCTGGGCTTCGACGATGCACGCCTGCTGCGTATGGAGCGTGTGCTCGCGCAGCTCGTGATCGAACATCCCGGCATGCTGCTCGAAATAAAGGGCGCGTCGCTCGCGCTGCATTACCGCAACGCGCCGCTCGCGGAGCCTGTCGCACGCGATGCCGCCGAGCGGCTCGTGGGCGAGCACGCCGATGCCTATGTGCTGCAGCCGGGCAAGATGGTCTACGAGATCAAACCGAAGAACGTCGACAAGGGCCGTGCGCTCGCGGCCTTTCTCGACGAACCGCCTTTCGCGGGGCGTATGCCTGTATTCGCCGGCGACGATCTCACCGACGAAAAAGGCTTCGCCGTCGTGAACGCGCGCGGTGGCTTGTCGATCAAGGTGGGCGAGGGCGATAGCTCGGCGCGCGCGCGCATCGGATCGGTCGATGCGTTCCGGACGTGGCTCGCCTCGCTCGTGGCAGCTTCGCGCGGCAATTCATGAGCCGCCTCATTATCGTTTCGAACCGCGTCGCGCCGATTTCGGAGGGCGGCCCGGCCGCCGGCGGTCTTGCGATCGGCGTCTATGACGCGCTCAAAGAGACGGGCGGCATGTGGTTCGGCTGGAGCGGCGATGTGCTGTCGTCGGGGCAGCCGCAGATCCAGCTCGTCGAACACGGGCCCGTGACATTTGCGACGGTCGGTCTCGCCAGGCGCGATTACGATCAGTATTACCGCGGTTTTTCGAATGCGACGTTATGGCCTGCGTTCCACTATCGCGCAGACCTCGTTCATTACGATCGTCATGAATTCGAAGGCTATCGGCGCGTGAATGCCTGGCTTGCGGGGCATCTCGTGCCGCTCTTGCGCGACGACGATGTCATCTGGGTGCACGACTATCATCTGATCCCGTTCGCCGAAGCGTTGCGCGAGGCCGGCGTCAAGAACCGCATCGGTTTTTTTCTCCATATCCCGTTTCCCGCGGCGCAAGTGTTGTTGTCCGTGCCGCCTCATCGGGATCTCGTAAAGGCCTTGTGTGCATTCGATTTACTCGGCTTTCAGACCGGGCCCGATCTGCGCGCGTTTTCCGACTACATCGTGCATGAAGCCGGTGGAGAGGTGGACGAAACGGAGGGCGCGCGGCCGGCATCGATCCGCGCCTTCGGCCGCTCGCTGCGCGCGGCCGCCTATCCGATCGGCGTCTATCCCGATGAAATCGCGCAGTTGGCGAAAGCGGGGGCGCGCGGCAAACCCGTGCGCACGATGAAAGCGACGCTGCACGATCGCCAGTTGATCATGAGTGTCGACCGGCTCGACTATTCGAAAGGGCTCGTCGAACGGTTTCGCGCATTCGAGCGTCTGCTCGATCGTGCGCCCGCGTTTCGCAACCGCGTGTCGTTTGTCCAGATCGCTCCGCCCACTCGGGCCGATATGCACGCCTATCAGGACATTCGCCTGCGGCTCGAAGCGGAGTCGGGCAGGATCAACGGGCGTTTCGCGGAACTCGATTGGACGCCGATCCGCTACATCCATCGGCAGTATGAACGCCAGGTGCTTGCGGCGCTCTTTCGCCAGTCGCATGTCGGCTATGTCACGCCGCTGCGCGATGGTATGAATCTCGTTGCCAAGGAATATGTGTCGGCTCAGGACCCTGACGATCCCGGGGTACTCGTCTTGTCGCAATTCGCCGGGGCGGCGCAAGAGCTCACCGCCGCGTTGATCGTCAATCCGGTCGATGTGGATGGAATGGCCGACGCGCTCGGCCAGGCGCTCGCCATGCCGCTCGCGGAGCGCCGTGCGCGCTATCGCGACATGATCGCGCAGTTGCGCGACAACAATGTCTCGGTCTGGCGCGACAATTTTCTGCGCGATCTCAACGAGGCCAGGGCGGACAAGCCACGAACGGCGCGCCCCCGAACGGCACGCAAGGCGGTTGCCGCCTGAAATCGCGCTAACGGATGCGGCGGTCCGGCGTGGCGGACGGCTCCAGTCCCGGTGCCGTCGCTCGCGCCAACGCCGCACGGCGAGTCGTTATGCGACGTGCTCCCCGAGCTTGCGTCCACCCGGATGCAGTTGAACCCCTTTGCCGTGCTGTTTGGCAAGAAGGTCGCGGTAGATGCCTGGGCGGTTGCGCAGCTCCTCGGGCGAACCGTCGTCGATGACCTTGCCCGAACTCATCACGATGATCCGGTCGAAGTTCTGCAGCGTCGAAAGCCGGTGCGCGATCGCAATCACCGTGCGTCCGACCATCAACCGGTCGAGTGCTTGTTGAATCGCTTCTTCCGAGGCGCTATCGAGTGCCGAAGTGGCTTCGTCGAGCAGCAGAATCGGCGCGTTCTTGAGAATGGCGCGTGCAATCGCGATCCGTTGCCGCTGACCGCCCGATAGCTTGACGCCGCGATCGCCGACGATCGTGTCGAAGCCGTCGGGCATCGCCTCGATGAAATCGGTGCAGCGCGCTTCGCGCGCCGCGGCGCGGACTTCCTCGGGCGTGGCGTCGGGCCGGCCATAGGCGATGTTTTCGTAGACCGTCCTGTGGAACAGCGCAATGTCTTGCGGTACGAGGGCAATGGCGTGACGCAGGCTTTCCTGCGTCACGGAGGCGATGGGTTGCCCGTCGATCTTGATCGTGCCGCCCTGCGTTTCGTAAAAGCGCTGCAACAGCGCGAGCACCGTCGATTTGCCGGCGCCCGACTTGCCGACGAGCCCCACGCGCTGACCGGCGGCGATATGCAGATCGAAATGGTCCAGAATGGCGCGCCGCCGTGGATAGGCGAACGTCACCCCCTCGAAATCGACGCCGCCGCCGCTCGTGCGTAGCGGCACCGCATCTTCGTGATCGGGCATGCCGTGCGGCTCCAGGAGCGTTTTGACGGCTTCGGCCAGCCGTGCGATGTGCTGTGTCACGTCGACGAGCGCGACGGCCAGATCGCGCGTGCCATGCAGGATCGTGAAACCGAGCGAACTGACGAGCACGATGTCGCCTGACGTAGCGCGGCCCTGATTCCAGAGCCAGAGCGCCCAGCCGAGCAGCGCGGCGGACAGCAGCGCCGTGATGCCCGCGTGCAGCAGCCGCAGCCGTTCGAGATAGAGCAGGCTCTCCTGACGAGCGGCCATCTCGGCTTGCACCGTGGCGCCGAATCGTTTTTGCTCGCGCAGCGTCATACCGAAGGCGCGCACGAGCCCCATATTGCCGATGACATCGACGAGCTCGCCGTCGACCGCCGCCGCCTTCGCCGCGAATTGATGATGTCTCGACGAGCCGCGTCCCGCGAGTTTGAATAGCACGACTGACAGGATGGCCGATGCGAGCATCAGGCAAAGCGCCATGACCGGGTTGACGGTGACGATCATCACGATTGCGCCGAGCACGGCAATGCAAGGCGGCAAGACGTTCCAGGCCATCGTGTTTTCTGACGTGTAGACGGCATTCGACGTTGCGGTGATGCGACTTGCCAACGTGCCGGGCTGCCGCTCGGCGTAGTAGGTCGGCGAATGGCCGCTCAGGTACTGGAAGAGATCCCGGCGCAAGTCGCCCGTCACGTTCACGAACACGTGCGCGGCAACCCACCCGCCGACGCGCCAGAGCAGATTGTCGGCAGCGATCAGCCCCACGAGGATCGCGAACGCGCCCCACAGCGGTCCCGGATGGTTCCGGCCACCGCCCAACACGTCGATGAGGTGCTTGATCGCGTATTGCGAGGCGAGCGCGCAGCCGACCGCCGCGAACACGCTCGTCAGGACGATCGCATGCGCGAAGGGGTGCCGGCGAATGTAGCTCAGCAAGAAGGCGAGGGGCCGATCCGCGTAGCTCGAAAGCTTCGCATCGCGGGCGTTACGCTCGGCGACGGTCAAATGTTCCAATTGTTCGTGCGGTATACGCAAAACGGGTGAAGTCATGAAAAGGATAGTCTGCGGATGGCGCACCGCGAGCCAATATCGAGATGGTTTGGCAAGCCGCCATTGTAAACATCCGCGTAATCATGGGTGGTTCGGACGGGCGCCTCGATGCAAGCGTTGGATGGGTACAACGCACAGTCTTCGCGTTGCAGCCCATGCCGGGCTTGACGGGACCGCTACCAGCGACAGGGTCCGCTTTGGAGATGCGACGCATTGCGAGCCCGGAATCGGTCACAATTACCGGATCGCCGAGGAGCTACCCGCTTCGAATGCAGCGCAACGGGCCATCGGGGCGCGCGCAGGCTGCGCGTGACCTGCGCAGGGCGCGGCGACGCCCCGAAAATGCTTCGGCAGGACACAGAGGCCCAGTGTAGGCGACGCGCGTCAGATCGCGATTGACAGAGTGTTTCTTGATTGTAACAATGTAAAATTTCTGAAAGCCTTTTCGGTGTTGCGGTGCAGCGGCTGGATAATCCGGCTACGGGTTAGCCCCTAGAAATTCCTGCCGGCCCGGTCAACGGTTATGGGCGCAGCGCGTTTACCGATCCAGAGCTCCCGCTCGCGGTTTGCTGGCGGCAAATGCGCAGCGGCAATTCGGTAGCGCGGAAAGGGGCCCATGAGGGAGCCCGTGAGTGCTTCCGGAAGGAAGGCCACAGCAAGGCGAACCACCGCAGGTTTGAACGAGAAATGAACGAAGCGGCTCGGCGGCAGATGCTGGCCGTTCGCGTCGTGAGCGGGCGATTCGCTTCCAAGAAACAGCAGTCTTTTTTGCCTGAATTTTTATTAGGAGTTCATCACTATGCGGATCGCTCAAATCGCTCCTTTGCATGAGGCGGTTCCCCCGAAACTTTATGGCGGGACGGAACGCGTGGTGTCTTATCTGACTGAAGCGCTGGTCGAACTCGGGCATGACGTGACGCTGTTCGCGAGCGGCGATTCGCAAACGTCGGCGAAGCTCGAAGCGTTCTGGCCGCAGGCACTGCGGCTCGACCCGTCGATTCGCGACACGATGGCCCCGCACATGCTGCTGCTCGAAGAAGTGCACCGCCGGGCACAGGATTTCGACGTCCTGCATTTCCATATCGACTATTACCCGTTTTCGCTCTTCTCGCGCCAGCCCACGCCGCATCTGACGACGCTGCATGGCCGCCTCGACCTGCCGGAACTGCAGCCGATCTTCAACACGTTCAACAACGTGCCGGTGGTCTCGATCTCGGATAACCAGCGTACGCCGCTGCCGCAGGCGAACTGGTTGTCCACCGTCTATCACGGGCTGCCCGAGAATCTGCTGACGCCGCGCACAGACGTCAAGCCGAGCTATCTGGCGTTCCTCGGGCGCATTTCGCCCGAAAAGCGTGTCGATACGGCCATCCGCATCGCCGAAAAGGCGGGCATGCCGATCAAGATCGCGGCGAAGCTCGACAAGGCCGACCGTGCCTACTACGAAGAACATATCAAGCCGCTGATGTCGTTGCCGCACGTCGAGTACATCGGTGAAATCAGCGAAGCGGAAAAGGCCGAATTCCTCGGCGGTGCGCATGCGTTGCTGTTCCCGATCGACTGGCCGGAGCCTTTCGGTCTCGTCATGATCGAGTCGATGGCGTGCGGCACGCCCGTGATCGCGTTCAAGCGCGGTTCGGTGCCCGAAGTCATCGAAAACGGCGTGTCGGGGTTCGTCGTCGAGGACGAGCTGTCGGCCGTCGCTGCCGTCAATCGCCTGCATACGCTGCCGCGCGAGACCGTCCGCAAGGCCTTTGAGCAGCGTTTCACGTCGAAAGTCATGGCGCAGAATTACGTCGCTTCGTACGAAAATCTGCTGCATCAGAAGCGCCGCGCCGTTTTGCGCGAAGTCGCGGCCGGCTGACGCGCCGGACGTGCCGGGTCGCTGGCGCGATCGGCGCCGGGGCCTGAATGCCGGTTGCCCCACGCCCCGTCTGCCCAGCGGCAGGTGGGGCGTTCGTTTTTTCGTGCAAGACAGACGCGCGGCCCTGTGTCGCGCTGCGACGCGGTTTTCGGCAGGTGTCGCGCGGGTTTCTATAATGGCGCTGCCGCCGCTACGTGCGGCGGGCAGCCGTAAGACAAACGATAGGCCAGCCGTTCATATTCGCTCACATTCGTTCAGAGGAGGATGAGTTGACGAGACCGAACCCTTCGCGGGATACCCCGGCGCCCGGCGCCGGGACGATCTTCGCGCTGCGCGCGATCGGGCTCGTCCTTCTTGCGCGATGGTTGTTTTCGATGGCCCAGATGGGTTATGGCGCCGCTTTTTCGGCGATGAGTTCTTCGCCGTGGGCATCGATCAACGTCGTCTTTCTGTTTTTGCTGATCGTCCTGCCGGGCGCGCGGGCTCGTGCTGAACGGCCGTTTCATCCATTGCCGCAGCGCTTGCGTCAGGCGCTTCGGCTCTTTTCCCTGCTCGGGCTGGTCTTTGCGCTGTGGTCCATTGGTCTCTTTGCCTGGCAGGCGGGCTGGCACGATGCGGTGTATGCCGTGACCGAGACGAACGGCTGGCTGGTCGTCGGGCCCGCGCTCTATGCGGCCGTGCTCTGGATTTGCCGGCCGCGCTCGCTTTGGCGCACCAATGTCGCCGCCCGGCGTTTCGCGATCGGCCGTTACGCGATCGCGCTCGATGCGGCCACACATACCGCTGTCGTCTGGATGGAAAGCCGCAAGCTCGGGCAGTACGCGATGCGCGAGCTTTCCGTGAAATGGCCGGCGAACGAGGCAATCGAAGGGGCTCATCCGGTCGTGGCCGAACACTCCGCCGCGCGCCGCGGACCAGGACCGGCGGCGCGCTTGCCGCGTGGCGGCGGGCAGGCACGCCGCTCGCACATCGAATTGTTATGGGACTCTCCCGCAGCAGCCGGGCATAACCGACAGACCGTGTTTCGCGCCGCACTGGTGAAGCAGGGCGATCGCACCGCCGCGCGCGCGCTCGATGCGGCACTCGAGCAAGCGAAAGCGTAAATTCGATCGCGGCGAGAGTGTTGCGCGGTTTCAATTCGACGCGGGGCAGAGCATCATGAAGCACATTCGAATCGGTGTGTCGCGGGCGTACGACAAGCCAGGGGACGATGACGGAGCGCGCTACCTCGTCGATCGAGTGTGGCCCCGCGGTGTCAGGAAAGATGTTTTGCGCGTCGAACAGTGGCTCCGCGATGTGGCGCCGAGCAACGAACTGAGACGATGGTTCGGCCACGATCCCAAGCGGTGGGACGCCTTCGTCGAGCGATATCGTGCCGAACTGGATGCGAATCGAACTGTTTGGGAGCCGCTCGCGGAAGCGGCGTTGCGGGGGCCCATCACGCTAGTCTATGGTGCCCGCGATCCCGAGCATAATCAGGCCGTCGCACTGCGCGATTATCTTGAAAGCAAGCTTTCGCATAGCCGGTAACCGTAGACGACGCGGTTTTTCGATCGAGTTCGATGTCAGCCCGTTCTTCCTCTCGTTTTTCCGCATTGTTGACCGAGATCCGCGCCTGCCGCGTCTGCGAGTCGCACCTGCCGCTCGGGCCCCGCCCGGTCCTGCAGGTTGGCCGGACTGCGCGCGTGCTCGTCGTCGGCCAGGCGCCCGGCTCGCGCGTCCACGCGACAGGCATACCGTGGAACGACCGTAGCGGCGAACGCTTGCGTGAGTGGATGGGTGTCGACCCCGCCCTCTTTTACGACGCGGGACGCATCGCGCTGCTGCCGATGGCCTATTGCTACCCTGGACGCGGTACATCGGGCGATCTACCGCCGCGCCGCGAATGCGCGGCGCTGTGGCTCGACCGCGTGTTGGCCGAACTTCCGCATATCAAGCTGACGCTGCTTATCGGGACGTACGCGCAGCAGCACTTCTTGCGCGGCGAGCGACGTGCCACGCTGACCGAGACTGTAGCGGCGTGGCGCGACTACGGCCCTGCACGCTTGCCGCTGCCGCATCCGTCGCCGCGCAATCAGGGTTGGTTCAAGCATCATCCGTGGTTCGAGCGCGAGTTGGTTCCCGAGTTGCGCGAACGCGTGGCGTCGGTGCTCGGCAATACTGACTGATCTCCGTTCGCCGCGTCCTCGAAAGTGCGCTATTGGAAAATGCCCAATTAGCCATATTCCGCGAGCAATCGGCGCCAAGCGCGCATGGCCTTCGTGGCGCGCCGGAATAAAAGAAGAAACGTCGCGCGCGGACGCAGCGCATGGCCGTCGGCGGGACTATCATTGCACCCCTGGCCCGCTGCTTGTCTCGAAAAGGTGGGCGACGATATCGAATTGAAGCGCACCGCGCGCATATAGAGGGACCGTTCCATGACTTCCGGAGTGATCCGCATTCGCGGAGCTCGTCAGCACAATCTCAAAAATATCGATCTCGATCTTCGTACAGGGGAGATGACCGTTGTCACGGGGCCATCGGGATCGGGCAAGTCGAGCCTCGTGTTCGATACGCTTTACGCCGAAGGGCAGCGCCGCTACGTGGAAACGTTCAGCGCCTATGCGCGCCAGTTTCTCGATCGGATGGATCGTCCGCAGGTGGATCGAGTGGACGGCGTGCCGCCGGCGATCGCCATCGACCAGACGAATCCGGTGCGCAGTTCGCGCTCGACAGTCGGGACGATGACCGAGCTCAACGATCACTTGAAGCTCCTGTACGCCAGAGCGGCGCAACTGTTCGACAAAGTGACGGCACATCCGGTGCGTCACGATACGCCCGAGACCATCTATGCGGAACTGGCCGAGCGCACTGCCCAGGACAACCCGCGCCTCGTCGTCACATTCCCTGTCGAGCTGCCCGAAAGCGCGAGTGCGGACGAAATCGGCGAATGGCTATCCGCGAGCGGCTATACGCGCGTGCAGGCCGAGCGCGAACAGCAAACGGCCGGTGGCGTGCGCAAAGTGCTCGATGTCGTGGCCGACCGTTTTCGCGTGCACAACACTGAAAAGGTGCGCGTGATCGAGGCGATCGAGGCGTCGCTCAAGCGCGGTGCGGGCCGAGTGAACGTCTACGTGCTGTCGGAAAGCGCGGGCGATGCGCCGTGCCCGGAGGGTACCGGCACGTCGAACATGGCCGACGAGGCGCGCGCGCCGCTCATCTGGCGGTTCTCGACCGGATTGCACTGCCCGGACAGCGATTTGCGGTATGCGGATCCCCAGCCTGGCCTTTTCTCGTTCAACTCGGCCTATGGCGCGTGCGACGTTTGCCGCGGCTTTGGGCGCGTCATCGGCGTGGATCTCGGGCTCGTGATTCCCGATGCGCGCAAGACGCTCGCGGGCGGTGCGGTCAAACCGATGCAGACGCCGGCCTGGAAGGAGTGCCAGGACGACCTGATGCGCTATGCCGCGCGCGCGGGTGTTCGCACGAACATACCGTGGTCGGAGCTGACCGAGACCGAGCGCGAGTGGGTCATCGAAGGCTCGCCGGATTGGGATGGTGCGTGGCAGCGCCAATGGTACGGGGTGCGTCGATTCTTCGGCTATCTGGAATCGAAAGCCTACAAGATGCACATTCGCGTGCTGCTTTCGAAGTATCGCAGCTATACCCCTTGCGAGACGTGCGGCGGTGCGCGGCTGAAAACCGAATCGTTGCTCTGGCGGCTTGGCAGCAAGCAGAACGCGGATGCCGTGCTTGCGCCCGAGTCGCGGTTCATGCCGAACGGCACCGCATGGACACCGGCGCAACTGCACGCGTTACCCGGTCTCACCGTGCACGACGTCATGCTGTTGCCGATCTCTCGCATCCGCCAGTTCTTCGACGCATTGAGCCTGCCGAGCGCCTTGCTCGACGATGCATTGAAGCTCCTGATTGCCGAAGTGCGCACACGGCTGAAATACCTTTGCGATGTAGGGCTTGGCTACCTGACGCTCGACCGGCAAAGCCGCACGCTCTCGGGCGGCGAGGTGCAGCGGATCAATCTGACGACGGCGCTTGGCACGTCGCTCACGAAGACGCTGTTCGTCCTCGACGAGCCGAGCATCGGCCTGCATCCGCGCGATCTGAACCGTATCGTCGAAGCGATGCGGCGTTTGCGCGATGCTGGCAATACGCTCGTCGTCGTCGAGCACGATCCCTCGGTAATGCTTGCGGCCGATCGGCTCATCGACATGGGGCCCGGACCCGGCGAGCGCGGCGGAACGATCGTTTATGACGGCGCGCCAGACGACATCCGCACGGCGCAGACGCTGACGGGCGATTATCTCGGTTCGCGCCGGCATGTTGCCGATGCGACGCATTGGGCTCACCGGCCGGTGGATGCATCGACGCCGCGGCTCGTGCTCGAAGGTGCCAGCGAGCATAACCTGCACGACGTCACGGTGGAGGTTCCGCTTGCGCGGCTCGTCTGCGTGACGGGCGTGTCGGGCTCGGGCAAGTCGACGCTGATCCAGGATGTGCTTTATCCGGCGCTCGCGCGACAGCTTGGCCGCGCCACCGAGACGCCAGGCGCGCATCGACGGCTGACGGGAGTCGAAGGGATCAGCGATGCCGTCTTCGTCGATCAATCGCCGATCGGCAAGACCGCGCGCTCCAATCCGGCGAGCTACGTCGGCGCCTTCGACGAAATCCGCAAGCTCTTCGCGAAGGCACCGCTCGCGCTTCAGCGCGGCTATACGGCGGGTACGTTCAGTTTCAATTCAGGCGATGGCCGATGCCCCACGTGCGGCGGCTCGGGCTTCGAGCACATCGAGATGCAGTTCCTCTCGGATGTCTATCTGCGCTGCCCCGATTGCGACGGTCGCCGCTACCGGGCGGAGGTACTCGAGGTGAAGATCGAACGCGGCGCACCGGCACGCGCGTTGTCGATTGCCGACGTGCTCGAGCTGACCGTGAGCGAGGCCGTTGCGTGGTTCGCGAACGATGCCGACGTCCTGCGCGTGCTGGAACCGATCGTCGATGTCGGCCTCGAGTATGTGAAGCTCGGCCAGCCTGTGCCGACACTGTCGGGCGGCGAAGCACAGCGCCTCAAGCTGGCAGGGTTTCTGGCGGAGACCGCGGTCAAGAGCGGGGCCGAATCGGCGCCGGGCGGGCGGCTTTTCATGTTCGACGAGCCCACCACCGGCCTGCATTTCGACGATATCGCGAAGCTCATGCGCGCGTTCGGCAAGTTGCTCGCACGCGGACATTCGTTGCTCGTCATCGAACACAACCTCGATGTCGTGCGTGCCGCCGATTGGATCGTCGATCTGGGCCCCGAAGGCGGTGATGGCGGCGGGCAGATCGTGGTGGCAGGTACGGTGGACGACGTGAAGGCGTGTGCCCAATCGCATACGGGGCAAGCGCTGCTCCAATACGACGAGGCGCTTCACGAGATGGCGCACAGATCGACCGATGTCGACTCCGGTGTGCCGCTTCAGGTCGCATTGACCGCCGCACGGGCGAGGCGCACCGCCGCGGGCGACGATGCCATTCGTATCGTCAATGCGCGAGAGCACAACCTCAAGGCGCTCGACGTCGACATTCCGCACGGCAAGTTCAGTGTCGTGACGGGCGTCTCCGGCTCGGGCAAATCGACGCTGGCTTTCGACATTCTTTTTCACGAAGGGCAACGCCGCTATCTGGAATCGTTGAATGCCTATGCCCGCTCGATCGTTCAGCCTGCCGGCCGTCCCGAGGTGGACGCCGTGTACGGCATCCCGCCGACGGTCGCAATCGAGCAGCGCCTGTCTCGCGGGGGGCGCAAGAGTACCGTTGCAACGACCTCCGAGGTCTGGCACTTCCTGCGCCTGCTGTACGTGAAACTCGGCGTGCAGCATTGCGTGCACGATGGCGCGGCCGTCACGCCGCAAAGCGTCGAATCGATCGCCGCGCAGCTGCTGCGCGACTACGCCGGACAGCACGTCGGCCTGCTGGCGCCGTTGGTGGTGAACCGCAAAGGCGTCTACACCGATCTCGCAAAGTGGGCGAAGGCGCGCGGTTATACACATCTGCGCGTGGACGGCCGCTTCGTTGCCGTCGATCCGTGGCCGAGACTCGAACGGTTTCGCGAACATACGATCGAACTGCCGGTTGCGGATCTCGTGATTTCCGCCGCCCGCGAAGGCGAGCTGCGCCGCGCGCTCGATCAGGCGTTGGAGCTTGGTAAGGGTGTGATGCATTTGCTTGCCCCGCTCGATGGGCTTGCCGACACGCTGGCCAACGGCGGCGAGCACGCGCATCTCGGCGAGCTCGAGGTCTTGTCGGTCAAGCGCGCTTGCCCTGTCTGCGCGACGAGCTATCCCGAACTCGATCCGCGCATGTTTTCGTACAACAGCAAGCATGGCTGGTGCGCGACCTGCGTCGGAACCGGGCTCGCGCTCACGCGAGAGCAGCGTGCCGCGCTCGACGATACGGCATTTGCCGACGATGGCCGCGGCCGCGAGCAGAGCCTGCCGAGCGAAGAACTCGAACCCGATGACATCGGCGACACGCCTTGCCCCGATTGCGGTGGCACGCGGCTGAACGCGGTCGCGCGGGCCGTGACGTTCGATTCGCATTCGATTGTCGATATCGGCCGGTGGACCGTCACCGAAACGCGTCGCTGGATCGGTTCGCTGGCGCTTGCGGGGCGCGATGCGCAGATCGCGCGCGATGTCGTTACCGAGATTGCGAGCCGCCTGCAGTTTCTCGAAGAAGTCGGCCTTGGCTATCTGAGCCTCGATCGTGCCGCGCCGAGTTTGTCGGGCGGCGAGGCACAGCGTATTCGTCTTGCCGCGCAACTGGGCAGCAATCTGCAAGGCGTGTGCTACGTGCTCGACGAACCCACGATCGGTCTGCATCCGCGCGACAACCGGATCTTGCTGGATGC
>CBJLAJ010000083.1:0-23330 GCA_966421005.1 uncultured Paraburkholderia sp. | reverse complement strand
CACGATGAACAGCATCGCGAGGATCAAAAAGCGCACGCGCGTCGCGCGCAGTGCGGTCGGGGTACTCTGGGCACCAACAGCTTGGGCCTTGAATTCCATATGTCTCCTCCGTTTATGGGCGGCGCTTCGCTTGTCGCATGCACCCACCGTTCATTGGCCGGGCCTGAGCCCGGCCGTTTGCCGACCGATGTCAGGCGCCGCCGGGCGCCGGTTGTCCGTCGACGAGGCGCCGCACGCCCCATGGGTTGGCTTCGCGCAATGCCTCGGGCAGCAGCGCATCCGGCAAATCCTGATAGCAAACGGGCCGCAGGAAGCGCTCGATCGCCGCGGTGCCGACCGAAGTCGAGCGTGAGTCGGTGGTCGCAGGCCACGGACCGCCGTGCACCATCGCGTGCGTGACCTCGACACCCGTCGGCCACCCGTTCACGAGAATGCGTCCGGCCTTGCGCTCGAGCGTCGGCAACAATGCGCGCGCAAGCACCTCATCGCGCGCGTCGTCGGCGGCGGCGGCGAGATGCAGCGTGGCCGTCAGTTGCCCCTCGAGCGAGCGCGCCACGGCCGTCAGCTGCGCCGCATCGCGGCAGCGCACGACGAGCGCGGTGGCACCGAAAATCTCTTCGTGCAGCGCGGGCTGCGCGAGAAAGCTGTCGGCATCGGTCGTGAAAAGACCCGCCTGACCGCGGTTCGGCTCGTCGCTACCCATACCGCGTGCGACACATCGCACGTTAGGCTCATGCTCCAGACGATCCACGCCGCGCCGATAGGCCTCGCCGATGCCCGGCGTCAGCATGGCCTGAGCCGCGCGCTGCGCGAGTGCTGCCGCGGCAGCGCTCAGGAAGCGGTCCAATCCGGCACCGTCGATCGCGAGCACGAGCCCCGGGTTCGTACAAAACTGGCCGGCGCCGAGCGTCAACGAATCGACGAACTGCGCGCCAAGGGCATCGGCGCGCGCATCGAGCGCAGCCGGCAGCAGAAAGACAGGATTGACCGCGCTCAACTCGCCGTAGACGGGAATCGGCTGTGGACGCGACTGCGCGATGCGCATCAACGCGACACCGCCCGCGCGCGAGCCCGTGAAGCCGACAGCCTGAATGCGCGGATCGGCAACGAGCGCACCCGATTTTTCCTTTTCGGCAAACAGCAGCGAAAAGACACCCTCGGGCAATTCGCAGCGCGCAACTGCACGCTGCACCGCGCTGCCGACGAGCGCGGACGTTCCCGGATGCGCCGAATGCGCCTTCACGATGACGGGACATCCCGCCGCGAGCGCGGCGGCGGTATCGCCACCGGCGACCGAGAACGCGAGCGGGAA
Source organism: uncultured Paraburkholderia sp. (assembly GCA_966421005.1). Classification (GTDB taxonomy): domain Bacteria; phylum Pseudomonadota; class Gammaproteobacteria; order Burkholderiales; family Burkholderiaceae; genus Trinickia. The sequence continues at coordinate 22,018 of CBJLAJ010000083.1, read as the reverse complement.
GTTGCTCGCACCGAATACGGCGACCGGGCCGAGCGCGATCCTGCGCATGCGCAGATCGGCACGCGGCAGCGGCTTGCGCTCGGGCAGCGCCGGATCGATGCGCACATCGAGCGCATCGCCGCTCTTCGCAAGTCGCGCGAAGAGCCGCAGTTGATTGCAGGTACGGGCACGCTCGCCTTCGAGCCGCGCGCGCGGCAATGCGGTTTCCGCCATCGCTCGCTCGATGAGCTCGTCGCCGAGCGCTTCGATCTCGCTTGCGATCGTTTCGAGAAACGCTGCACGCGCCGCCGGCGTCGTCTCGCGATAGATATCGAAAGCGGCATCGGCCAGCGCGCAGGCGCGCACCACTTCGTCGAGGCTCGCGAGCGTGAACGCCGGCTCGAGCGGCTCACCGCTCGCGGCTGCGATCGCGCGGAACGAGCCGGCCGTGCCAGCGACGCGCGCCGCCCCGATCAAGAGCTCGCCCGATGCCGTCATGCTTGCACCTCGTGCACGCGGCTCACGAGCTGCGTCAACTCGGCGAACTCCGCTTCGGTCAGATCCGTCAGCGGCGCGCGCACGGGGCCGGCCGGACGGCCGATCGCACGCATGCCCGCCTTCACGATCGACACCGCGTAGCCGCGCTTGCGGTTGCGCAGCGCTATGTACGGCAGCACGAACTTATTGAGTTCGGCGTAGACCTTCGCGTGGTCGTTGGCCCGCACCGCCGCATAGAATTCGAGCGCGAATTTCGGCAGGAAGTTGAAGATCGCCGACGAGTACGTCGTCACGCCAAGCGTCAGATAAGGCAATGCGAACGTTTCGGCCGTCGGCAGCCCGCCGACGTAGGTGAAACGGTCGCCAAGGCGCGCGTGAATGCGCGTCATCAGTTCGAGATCGCCTACGCCATCCTTGAAGCCGACGAGATTCGGGCAACGGTCGGCGAGGCGCTCGAGCGCGACTTCGTCGAGGATCTGATTCGCGCGGTTATAGACGATGACGCCGAGCTTGGTGGAATTGCAAACCTGCTCGACGTGCGCGGCCACGCCATCTGTCGCCGCTTCGGTCAGATAAGGCGGCAACAGCAGAATGCCGTCCGCGCCCGCGGCTTCGGCCGACTGGCAGAACTCCTTGGCCATGGCCGTGCCGTATCCGGCCGGCGCGATGACGGGTACACGCCCGCCCGTTTCCTCGACGGCAGCGCGCACGACACGGCTGACTTCAGCCGGCGTCAGCGAGAAGAACTCGCCCGTACCGCCCGCGGCGAAAAGCCCTGCGGCGGGATGGCTGAACAGCCAATCGAGATTGGCGCGATAGGCGCTTTCATCGAACGAGAAATCGTCCTTGAAATGCGTAACCGGGAAAGACAACAAGCCGGTGCCAATCTGGCGGGCGAATTCGGTGGGGGTATAGCGGGTCATGGTTGATGGCGCGTGAAGAGCGTTCCTGACGAAGAATGAAGCGATTCTTGCACCGCGAACGATTCACGTCCAAGATAACGGCTGACTCGATTAATACCTCTTTTGAATCGATGTTCGAACTGAGCCAACTTCGCTGTTTTGTGGCCGTCGCCGAGGAACTCCACTTCGGGCGGGCCGCCGAACGGCTTCATATGACACAGCCGCCGCTCTCCAGACAAATTCGTCTGCTTGAACATCAGGTCGGCACTGAATTGTTCGAGCGCAGCAGCCGGTCGGTGAGGCTCACGGCCGCGGGCCGCAGTTTTCTACCCGATGCGGCCCGCATTCTGCGTCTGGCCGACGAGGCCGCCGCGACGGCCCGGCGGGTCGCGGCAGGCGCAGCGGGCTCGCTCGCGATCGGATTCACGGCGTCCGTCGGGTACGGATTGCTACCGTCGCTCGTGAGCGCGGTCCGAGGCGCTTCGTCGGGCGTACGGCTCACGCTGAAGGAGATGGTCAGCGGCGCGCAGCTCGAAGCGCTCGATGCCCGCCAGATCGACGTCGGACTACTGCGCCCGCCCGTCGAGCACGGCGAGCTCATCGCTCAGCCATGCACCCGCGAAGCGCTCGTGCTCGCGTTGCCCGTCGCGGCCGCGCCGCAGTGGCCGGCGCGGCCCGCGCTTGCCGATTGCGCGGGCAAGCCGCTGCTCATGTATTCGCCGTACGAGGCGCGCTACTTTCATCAGCTCGTCAGCGGTCTCCTGGAGCGCGCCGGCGTGCTGCCCGATATCGTGGAGTACGTGAGTCAGATCCATTCGATGCTGGCGCTCGTGCGCGCCGGCATCGGCGTCGCGCTGATTCCCGCCGCGGCAGCCATGCTGCAGTTCGAGGGCGTCGTGTACCGGCCCGTTCGCACGACGCCCGCAAGCCCCGTCGAGCTGCTGTTCGTGCATCGGAACGATAACGACAATCCCGTGTTCGCGATGCTCAAGGATGTGCTTTACAAGACGATCGCCGGCTGAAGGCGCGACCGATGAATCCGACAGCGCTTGATAAAATTCGCTCCATTTCTTCGCGCACTACCCTATGGACCTTGAAAGCATCCTCTTCACGCAAGGCTTCGGCTCGCGACGGCAGTGCCGCGCGTTGATTGCGGAGGGCCGCGTGCGGGTCGGCGGCGAGGTCTGTCACGTGGCCGCTACGGAGTTCGCCACGACGGCGCTCGAGTTCGATGTCGACGGTGAGCGCTGGCAGTATCGGGAACGCGCTTACTTGATGCTCAACAAGCCGGCGGGCTACGAGTGCTCGCGCGAACCGCAGCATCACCTGAGTGTCTTTTCTCTGTTGCCGGCGCCGCTGGCGGCGCGCGGCGTCCAATGCGTCGGCCGGCTCGACGAAGACACGACGGGTTTGCTGCTGCTGTCGGACGACGGTCAATTCGTCCATGCCTATACGTCACCGAAGCGCAAGGTCCCTAAGACCTATCTCGCAACGACGCGCCATGCGCTCGACGAGGCGCAACTCGCCGCGTTACGCGCTGGCGTGCTGTTGCACGGTGAGCGCCAGCCGCTCGCCGCGGCGGCAGTCCACGCGCGCGGCGAGCGAAGTCTGGAGCTGACGATCAACGAAGGCAAGTACCACCAGGTCAAGCGCATGATCGCGGCAGCCGGCAACCGCTGCGAGGCGCTGCACCGCGAGCGGATCGGCGAACTCGCGCTGCCCGATAGGCTCGAACCAGGCGCCTGGCAGTGGCTGAACGAGCGCGACCTCGCCGCTCTGAGGGGTCATTGACCCCGGTCGACGCGCACCGTCGCAAGAAAATCGTCGACGCTCGGGTACCGCAGTTTCACGCGCAGCTCGCGCATGAGGCGCCGGTTCGCGAGGCGCCGCGATTCGCTCATGAACGAGAGCGTGACGGCTTCCAACCGGTGCGCGGCCTCATGGCGCGCGATCCGCGGCACACGGGCAAGCCCGTATGCGTCGGCGACACGATCGAAATACTCCCCCATTTTCAACTCGGTGTCGTCGCTGGCATGGAAAACGCGCGAGCACCCGCCGCGCGAAAGCGTGCGCAGCAAGATGGCCGCGAGATCGTCGGCATGAATATGGTTCGTGTAGACATCGTCGGCGTCGACGAGTGCCGGCATGTGGCGTTCGATGCGTGCCAGCGGCAACCGTCCGGCCGCATAGATACCGGGAACCCGCACGATACTGGCCGCAAGCGCCCCACGCGCCGTCGCCCGCCGCAACATCCGCTCGGCCGACACGCGCCGTTTCGCGCGTGCGTTGACGGGCCGCACGGGCCGCGTTTCGTCGATCAAGGCACCGCCGCAATCGCCATAGACGCCCGTCGTGCTTGCATAGACGAGGCGGATGCGCCGTGGCGCGATGACAGCGTCGGGTACAATCCTTGTTTGTCGCAAATCGGCTGGCCGCATTGTCGACGGCCGCCCCGCGGCGGGAGCGGTGTGCCGCAGCCGTCCGGCCGATGCAATGGCTCCACGCGCGGCGCGCAGCCTGGCGGGCGCCGTGAGCGCCGCAATCAGCGCGCGCGTGCGCGGGTCCGTATCGCCGTCGGGCGGCGGCGGAGCGAGATGCAGCACCGTCGGTGCGAGCCCCGTCAGGCGCTGCAAGCTGCGCGCGCTGTCGAGATCGCCGACGATCGGCGTGACGCCCGCGGCTCGCAGCAACGGCGCACGTTCGGGCTGGCTCGTGAGCGCGATGACACGCGTTTGCGCGGCCCGGCTCGCGAGCAGGCGAGCTGCCCGCAGGCCGATGTCGCCGCATCCGACGATCAGCACGCGCGAGCGCCGCAGGAGTCGTGTGGTTCTCATGGCCGGCATTGTAGCCGGCCCCTGGATTGACCTCTTCGTTGCAAAGTTATGGCATATAACGTGACCCTCCGGCAAAGCGGCCGGCAGTTTCAAGTGGAACCCGATGAAGCCGTCCTCACGGCCGCGCTGCGCCAGAACATCGGCCTGCCCTACGGCTGCAAGAACGGCGCATGCGGCTCGTGCAAAGGCACGCTCGTATCGGGCGAAATCGAACAGCGTTCGCATTCGTCCTCGGCCCTTTCGAATGACGAGAAGACGCGCGGTATGGCGCTCTTTTGCTGCGCGACGGCTCAGTCGGATCTCGTCATCGACGTGCGCGAGATCGCCGGCGTCGGCGACGTACAGGTCAAGAAGCTGCCCTGTCGCGTGAATGCCATCGAGCGCCGCGCCGACGATGTCGTCGTGCTCAAGCTGCAATTGCCCGCCAACGAACGGCTGCAATATCTTGCCGGCCAGTACATCGAGTTCATCCTCAAAGACGGCAAACGCCGCAGCTATTCGATGGCGAGCGCACCGCACGAGGAAGGCCCGATCGAGCTGCATATCCGGCACATGCCGGGCGGCGTGTTCACCGATCACGTGTTCGGCACGATGAAAGAGCGCGAGATCCTTCGTTTCGAAGGCCCGCTCGGCACGTTCTTCCTGCGCGAGGACTCGACGAAGCCGATGGTGCTGCTCGCCTCGGGCACGGGCTTTGCCCCGATCAAGGCCATCATCGAACATGCTTTTTACCGGAATACCGAGCGCCCGATGACGCTGTACTGGGGCGGTCGTCGCAAGAAAGACCTCTACCTGATGGACCTCGCGCAGCAATGGGAAAAGGATCACCCGAACTTCAAGTTCGTACCCGTGCTGTCGGAGCCCGATGCCAGCGACGCATGGAGCGGCCGCACCGGCTTCGTGCATCGCGCCGTGATCGAGGATCTGCCCGATCTTTCGGGCTACCAGGTCTACGCCTGCGGTGCACCGGTCATGGTCGAAGCGGCACAGCGCGATTTCACGAGCCATCACAGCCTGCCGGCCGACGAGTTCTACGCCGATTCGTTCACGAGCGAAGCCGATCTCGCCAACGCCGTATGACCTGCGCAAGGGCCGGTTTCAATAGCGTGACAGCCGCCGACACGATGGCAGCGCACAACGAAGGCACGACGAAGCGATTGCATCGATGCGCGCGCTGTCGTATTCTTGCGCGCATGAACCGTATCCAGACCCTCGTCCGACGTCGCCGCTCGCTGCCCGCATGGGAAGCCGTCGGCTCGTCGCGGATGCGCGCCTTACAGCAACAACGCTAGGCGCAAACCCGGTCAAACAGCGAAAGCCACGGACTCCCGTGGCTTTTTTCATTTTTATCGATTTTTGCCTTCACCTTCGCGGAGCGCCCCCATGCATTTCAATGAATACCCGACGCAATCGCTGATGTACATCACGAACCGGCCCGAGGTCGTCTTCACCCATGGCGAAGGTTCGTGGATTTTTGACAACGAAGGCAAACGCTACCTCGATTTCATTCAAGGCTGGGCCGTGAACTGCCTCGGCCATTGCAATCCGGGCATGATCGAGGCACTCGAAAAGCAAGCGCGCACGCTGATCAATCCGTCGCCGGCTTTCTACAACGAGCCGATGGCAAAGCTCGCCGGGCTGCTCACCGAAAACAGCGTGTTCGACAAGGTGTTCTTCGCCAACAGCGGCGCGGAAGCCAATGAAGGCGCGATCAAACTGGCGCGCAAGTGGGGCAAGAAATTCAAGAACGGCGCGTACGAGATCGTCACGTTCGATCACAGCTTTCACGGGCGGACGATCGCTACGATGTCGGCCAGCGGCAAGCCGGGCTGGGACACGATCTACGCGCCGCAGGTGCCAGGTTTCCCAAAGGCCGAGCTCAACGATATCGCCTCGGTCGAGCGGCTGATCGGCGACAAGACTGTCGCCGTCATGCTCGAACCGATCCAGGGTGAAGGCGGCGTCATTCCCGCCACGCGCGAATTCATGCGCGAGCTGCGCGCATTGACGCAGCGTCACAACGTGCTGCTGATCGTCGACGAAGTGCAAAGCGGCTGCGGCCGCGCAGGTACGCTCTTCGCGTACGAGCTGTCCGGCATCGAGCCCGACATCATGACACTCGGCAAGGGCATCGGCGGCGGCGTGCCGCTCGCCGCGCTGCTTTCGAAGGCAGACGTTGCCTGCTTCGACGCCGGCGATCAAGGTGGCACTTACAACGGCAATCCGCTGATGACGGCTGTCGGTTACTCGGTCATCTCGCAACTGACGGCGCCAGGGTTTCTCGAAGACGTACGCGCGCGAAGCGAGTATCTGCGCGAACGGCTCCTCGAACTGTCCGCGGAGCGCGGTTTCGCGGGTGAGCGCGGCGAAGGCCTCTTGCGCGCGCTGTTGCTCGGCAAGGACATCGGGCCGCAAATCGTTGAAAAAGCGCGCCTCATGCAGCCCGACGGCCTGCTGCTCAACGCCGCGCGTCCGAACCTGCTGCGCTTCATGCCGGCGCTGAACGTGACGACCGCGGAAATCGATCAGATGATGGCGATGCTGCGCTCGGTGCTCGATTCGCTCTGATCTCCACATACGAAAAAGGGCCGCATGCACAAAAATGCATGCGGCCTTCGTATGGGGCGGACAAGGCGGCAGGCACCACCGCCCGTCACCCGTTGTCGTTACTCGCCGAGATAGGCGGCGCGCACCTTCGGATCGTCGAGCATATCCTTCGCATTGCCCGACATCGTGACGGTGCCGGAGTCCATCACATAGCCGCGGTCCGCGGCCTGCAGCGCGAGCCGCGCGTTCTGCTCGACGAGCAGCACCGTGATGCCCTCCTTCGAGATCTCCCGCACCACCTCGAAGATCTTCTCGACCATGATCGGCGAGAGACCCATCGACGGCTCATCGAGCAGCAGCAGCTTCGGCTTCGAGAGCACCGCGCGCGCCATCGCGAGCATCTGCTGCTCGCCGCCCGAGAGCGTACCCGCAAGCTGCGTGGCCCGCTCCTTCAGGCGCGGGAAGAAGCCGAACATACGGTCGACGTCCTTCTTGATGCCATCGTTGTCGTTGCGCAGATACGCGCCCATCTGCATGTTCTCGATGATCGACATGCGCGCGAAGATACCCCGCCCTTCCGGCACCATCGCCAGGCCCCGCTTGAGCAGCTCGTGCGCCGGCACGCCCTTGATCGACTGACCGTCATACTCGATGTCACCCGCCGAGTAGGGCTTCAGGCCCGTGATGGCCTTCATCGTCGTCGTCTTGCCTGCGCCGTTCGCGCCGATCAGCGTGACGAGCTCACCCTTGGCGACCTCCATGTCCACGCCCTTCACCGCCTGGATGCCGCCGTAGTTGACCTGCAGGCCCTTGATTTTCAACATTGCCGTAGCCATCAGTGGACCCCCGCACCGAGATATGCCTCGATCACCTTCGGGTCCTTCTGCACGTCTTGCGGAAGACCTTCGGCGATCACCTTGCCGTAATCGAGCACCGTCATGCGATTGCACAGGTGCATCACGAGCTTCACATCGTGCTCGATGAGCAGGATCGTCTTGCCGTCGCCACGGATCTTGTCGAGCAGCTTCGTGAGCTCGAGCTTTTCCGTCGCATTCATCCCGGCCGCCGGTTCGTCCAGTGCCAGGAGCTTCGGGTCGGTTGCCAGCGCACGCGCGATTTCCAAGCGGCGTTGGTGGCCGTACGAGAGGTTACGCGACGTGTAGTCGGCGTACTGCAGCACGCCCACGTATTCGAGCAGCTCCAGCGCACGTTCCTTGATCTCGCGCTCTTCCTGGCGCTCGGCCGGCGTCTGGAATACGGCGCCGAAAAGGCCATGTTTCGTGCGCACGTGTCGGCCGACCATGACGTTTTCGAGCGCTGTCATGCCGCCGAAGAGGCGAATGTTCTGGAACGTACGGGCAATGCCCGCCTTGGCCACCTGGTGGACCGCGGTAGGCGTGTAGTCGTCGCCGTCGAGCTTGAATTCGCCCGAATCGGGCGTGTAAAGGCCGGTGATCACGTTGAAGAACGTCGTCTTGCCGGCGCCGTTCGGACCGATGAGACCGTAGATCTGTCCTTCCTCGATTTGCAGCCCGACTTCCGACAGCGCCTGCAGGCCGCCAAAGCGCTTGTTCACGCCTTTGACGGACAAACGAATGGGTTTGTTGCTCATGAAAGTATCTCCACCTTTGCTTCAGGCATTAGGCGCGCACGGGCTTCTTGCTGCCGCGCTTGGCCAGTTTCGCGATTCGGTCCTCGTGCTTCGCCGCGGGCCAGAGGCCCTCCGAGCGATACAGCATGATGAGCACCATGGCGAGGCCGTACAGCAACTGACGGATCACTTCCGTATCGATGACCTGGTGACCGAAGATCCAGTGTTGCAGCGGACCCATCGTCGAGCGCAGGAATTCGGGGAAGATGGCAAGCAGCACCGCGCCGAGAATCACGCCGGGGATGTGGCCCATGCCGCCCAGCACGACGCAGGCGAGCACGACGACCGATTCCCAGAACGTGAACGATTCGGGCGATACGAAGCCTTGGAAGCCCGCGAACATCGCACCCGACAGGCCACCGAACGATGCGCCCATCGCGAATGCGAGCAGTTTCACGTTACGCGTGTTGATGCCCATCGCCTTCGCCGCGATCTCGTCCTCGCGAATGGCAGCCCAGGCGCGGCCGATACGCGAGTGCTGCAAGCGTGTGCAAACCCAGATGACGAGCAGCGAACACAGCACGAACAGGTAGTAATACATGTAGACCGACGGCAGCTGCATGCCGAAGATCGTATGCGTCTGCGACAGATTGAAGCCGGCCACGTGAACCGGGTCGACGCCCGTTATACCCTGCGGCCCGTTCGTGATGTTCACCGGACGGTCGAGGTTGTTCATGAAGATCCGGACGATTTCACCGAAGCCGAGCGTGACGATGGCGAGGTAATCGCCGCGCAAGCGCAGCGTCGGCGCGCCAAGCAGTACGCCGAACAACGCCGCGAGTCCCATTGCGACCGGCACGACGACCCAGTACGGCGCATGAATGCCGCCCGGGAACATATGGCCGATCCACTCGAACTGATTCGCGAGGTGCGGCGAAGTGAGCAGCGCCGCCGTGTAGGCACCCACCGCATAAAAGGCGATATAGCCCAAGTCGAGCAGGCCGGCGAAGCCGACGACGACGTTCAGCCCCAGCGCGAGCATCACATAGAGCATCGCGAAGTCGAGCACGCGTACCCAGTAATTGCCGCCGGCCGCGCCGATGACAAGCGGCGCCGCGATCACGAAAGCGGCTGTCAGCACACCGACGACGAGGGTCTTCGCTGCGTTCTTTTCAGGGATGAGCGTCGTGGACGGCTCGATCGGTTGAATTGAAGTCATGTTCCTTGCTCCTTGCCCTTACGCACGATCTGCCACACGCTCGCCGAGCAGACCCGACGGACGGAAGACGAGGACGATGATCAGCACGATGAATGCGAAGACGTCCTGATAGTTACTGCCGAACACGCCGCCTGTCAGGTTGCCGATGTAGCCGGCCCCCAACTGCTCGATCAGGCCCAGCACCACGCCGCCGACCATTGCGCCGCCGAGGTTGCCGATACCGCCGAGCACCGCGGCCGTGAACGCCTTCATGCCGGGAATGAAGCCCATATAGAAGTGCACGTTGCCGTACTCGGACGCGATCATGACGCCCGCCAGCGCGGCAAGCGCGGAACCGATCATGAAGGTCGCCGAGATGACGAAGTTGGGGTTCACGCCCATGAGGCTTGCGACGTTCGGGTTCTCGGCAATCGCGCGCATCGCGCGTCCGAGCTTCGTCTTGTGCACGAGCAGAAGCAACCCGCCCATGACGAGGAACGCAACGGCGATGATGACGATTTCAGTCATGGAGATGACCGCGCCGGGATTGTTCTCGCCAGCCGCGATGACGTTGATCGGATCGGTCGACAAGAGCTGCGGGAACGGCAGCGGGTTGCGCGACCAGATCATCATCGCCAGCGTTTCCAGCAGGATCGACACCCCGATTGCGGTAATGAGCGGCGCAAGACGCGGCGCCCGGCGCAGTGGCCGGTAGGCGGCGCGCTCGATCACGTAGCCGACGACCGCGCAGACCGCGGCCGCCACGACAAGCCCGATGATCAGCGTCGGGATGTTGCCGAGTCCGGGGAAATGGTTGTGCAGCACGTTGATGGTCGACAGTGCGACCATCGCGCCGACCATCAGAACGTCGCCATGGGCGAAGTTGATGATGCCGAGAATGCCGTACACCATTGTGTAGCCCAGTGCGATGATGGCATAGACGCTGCCGAGCACCAGACCGTTGAGGATCTGCTGGATGAAGATATCCATTTAAAGCTCCTTAGCCCGTGCGACTGGATTTCCGCCCTCTCGTCCGCCGTAATGCGGACGGTTGACAAAAATCGCAACGGCACTGCGGGTACTGATAAAAAAACCGGTACGGGTTGGCCGCCTCACACACGCCGCAGTAGCCGTGATCCGGCGGCCGGCCCGATAAGGCGGATGCAAAAACGGCACCGTCGGGTAGCGGTGCCGTCGGACTACTGCTTCATTACTGCGCTGAACCGGTGGCTTCCCCGATGCCATGACGGCACGGAAATTCATCGGATCATTCTGTACGATGCGCTCGCACGCCAACCGCGAACGGCACCCTTGCCTCGTTCCGACAAGAGCCGTACAGCATGCGCGGGCGGCGAGCGCCCGCGCCTGGCCTTCGCTCGCCTCGCCGCCGCTCGAATTGCCGATTGCGGCGTAAGCAAACTGGACATGCATTTAAATCGGTCTCCTGCGCCTTGCCGAAACTGGTGTCCGAAGGTCACGAGACCTTTAGGACGCGCGCATTGTAACTCCAATTCAGGACTGGCCAATAAAGGGGAGCGCCAGGGTTTTCCTGCATTGCAACCTTTTTTTGAGGTCTCTATTTGATACCGATTGCAACCCGGTTGCAATCTCAGCCTCATTTTGAGGAGCAACCACGCATCGCGCCAGCGAATGGCGAATAAAAAAGCGCACCGTATGGCGCGCTTCTTTTTTGAGAAAACGGAAAACCGAGGAGACGGAGATCTCGCCGAGCGTGAAATTCACTCAGGCAATGTGAGCCCGCGCGGCAGCGGAAAAGCGATGGCTTCCTCGATGCCCTCCAGCGCGCGCACATTGCGCACACCGAGCTCCCGCAACCGGCCGATCACCGCCTGGGCAAGCACCTCGGGCGCCGACGCGCCCGCCGTGACGCCAATGCGGCGTTTGCCCTCGACCCAGGCTGGATCGATCTGCTCGGGCGCATCGACCATATAGGCCGGCACACCGCGCTTTTGCGCGACTTCGCGCAGCCGGTTCGAGTTCGAACTGTTGGGGCTGCCGACGACGATGACCACGTCGCACTGCGGTGCCATGAATTTCACGGCATCCTGGCGGTTTTGCGTGGCATAGCAAATATCCTGCTTTTTCGGCTCGCGAATGCGGGGAAAGCGGGACTTGAGTGCCGAAATGATTTCCGACGCATCGTCCACGGAAAGCGTCGTTTGCGTGACAAAGGCAATGCGTTCGGGATCGGCCGGCTCGAGTGCATTGACGTCTTCCACGCTCTCGACGAGATACATACCCTCCGCACACTGCCCCATCGTGCCTTCGACCTCGGGGTGCCCCTTGTGACCAATCATGATGATGTCGAGGCCTTCTTGCCGCATCTTCGCGACTTCGATATGGACTTTCGTCACGAGCGGACAAGTGGCGTCGAAAATGCGCAGCCCGCGCGCATCGGCCTCGTCGCGCACCGCTTTCGACACGCCATGCGCGCTGAAGATGACCGTACTGCCGGCCGGCACTTCCTCGAGCAATTCGACGAAGACCGCGCCCTTTTTACGCAAATCCTCGACGACATAGGCGTTATGCACGATCTCGTGGCGCACGTAGATCGGCGCACCGAAGAGCTTGATCGCGCGCTCGACGATTTCGATCGCGCGATCGACGCCCGCGCAAAAACCTCGCGGTTGGGCGAGCAGGATCTCGGCGGTGGCGAGGGAAGTGTCCGTGAAGCTCATGTCTTACAGGATTCCGATGATTTTCACTTCGAACGTGAGCGGCTGGCCCGCGAGCGGGTGATTGAAGTCGAAAAGCGCCGACGTTTCGCCGACCTCCTTGAGGACCCCGGCATAGCGGCCGCCGCCCGGAGCGTTGAATTCGATGACGTCGCCCGGCGTGAAATCTTCGTCGATCATGCCGTTTTCGCGCAGCGCGGCCAGCGTGACGCGCTGAACGAGTTCGGGATTGCGCTCGCCAAACGCTTTCGCAGCATCTAGCCGGAAGGTGGAGTGGTGCCCCGCCTTGAGCCCCACGAGAATGTCTTCCAGCGGCGGCGCGATTTGCCCTGCCCCGACCAGCAGCGTGGCCGGCTTGTCTCCGAACGTATTGACGATATCGGCGCCGTCGGCCAGCGCGAGCCGGTAGTGGAGCGTGACGTGCGAGCCGGGTTTGACTTCGGAGAGATCGATGATGCTCATGGGAATAACTCGTTGGATCGGAGCGCATGGCGGGCGCCGTGCGCGCAACGCCAAGCCGCCTCGGCGCCGGGCGCAAAGTCTGTATTGTAAGTCACCCGGGGGTGGGCACGCACACGCCGCGAAGACGCGGCCGGGCGCACCGTCGCGGCGTGTTGCGAACGTGGGAGAGCGCTGATGCGAGATAGTTCCAGCGCGATCGCCGGCATCGCGGAAAAGATGGCGGGAAAAGATGCGCAAGACTGGCGCGAGTGCGATATGCCGCGCGAGCGGCTCTTCGACGCCGGTCCGGCCGCCCTTTCCGATACCGAGCTCATCGCCATTTTCCTCGGCTGCGGCCTGCCCGGGCGCAACGTGTTCGAGCTCGCCCGGTCGCTCCTGGCGCGTTTCGGCTCGCTGCGCAGCATGCTGGAGGCGACGCCGGCGGACTTCAGGGGGCTGCGCGGTATCGGCCCGGCCAAGACGGCCGTGCTGCTCGCGGTCGTTGAGATGGCGCGCCGCGCGCTCGCCGAAAAGGCCCGTGAAACGCCTTTCATCGATTCGAGCGCCGCGGTGGAAGATTACGTGCGCCTCTTGATCGGCACGCGGCCTTACGAGGTATTCGTCTGTTTGTTTCTGGATGCGCGCCACCGGCTCATCGACAGCGAAGAAAGTGCGCGGGGCTCGCTCACGCGCATGGCCGTCTATCCGCGGGAGATCGTCCGCCGGGCGCTGGCCGTCAATGCCGCCGCACTCGTGGTGGCGCATAATCACCCCTCGGGCGCGGCCCAGCCGAGCGCAAGCGACCGCCAGCTCACGCGCATGCTGCGTGACGCCCTCGCGCTCGTCGACGTCAAGCTCGTGGATCACCTTGTGGTGGGGCGCAGCGCCGTTTTCTCGTTCGCGCACGCGGGGTGGCTTTGAGATGACTGCAAGGCGCCGCCGCCCGCACCGGTGGGCGTCGTGGTTGGAAAACGCAAATTCGGTTTGATTTATCGGCTCTTTTTCTGCTAGAATCGCCGTCTACCTCTTTTCCAACATGTTCCGCAGCCCGGATTCATAAGAAGCGGTAAGGCCCGGCAGTTGGCCCAGTGGCCGGCCGGCTTGAGCCGAATGAGCCGAGGCTCGAACCCCGAATAAAGCGTTTTAGGAGTGCTCTCATATGGCACGCGTATGCCAAGTAACTGGGAAAGCGCCGATGAGCGGCAACAACGTTTCCCACGCGAACAACAAGACGAAGCGGCGCTTCTTGCCGAACCTGCAATACCGCCGTTTCTGGGTGGAAAGCGAGAACCGCTGGGTGCGCCTGCGCATTTCGAATGCCGGCCTGCGCCTCATTGACAAGAACGGCATCGACTCCGTGCTCGCCGACCTGCGCGCGCGCGGCGAAGCCTAAGGAGTAAATCATGGCAAAAGGCGCACGCGACAAGATCAAGCTCGAGTCGACCGCAGGCACGGGTCACTTCTACACGACGACCAAGAACAAGCGCAACATGCCGGAAAAGATGGCGATCATGAAGTTCGATCCCGTCGCCCGCAAGCATGTCGAGTACAAGGAAACGAAGATCAAGTAATCCGGTTTTCCCTGGACAACAAAAAGCCCCGCCCTCGTGCGGGGCTTTTTGTTGTCCGTCTTCCGTCTGCACAACCTGCTTGCGACTACGTGTACGGCGCCTCGCGTCATCGGACGCAACGCGGTATGCTCTTCGGCTTGGTGCCGAGCACAAAGGACGAGAAAGATGAATTTCGATGTCGTGATCGTGGGCAGCGGGCTCGCGGGGTTGACCGTTGCGCTGAATCTTGCCGAGACGCAGCGCGTCGCCATTGTGGCGAAACGCTCGATGACGGAGGGCGCGAGCGACTGGGCGCAAGGCGGCATCGCGGCGGTCCTCGATTCCGCAGACAGCATCGACGACCATATGAACGATACGCTCGTCGCGGGCGGCGGGCTCTGTGACGAAGCAGCGACGCGCTTTATCGTCGAAGGCGGACGGTCGGCCATCGAATGGCTGATTGCCGAGGGCGTGCCATTTACGCGTGACGCCGCGGCCGAACTCGGCTTTCATCTGACGCGCGAAGGCGGCCACAGTCATCGGCGCATCATTCACGCAGCCGATGCCACGGGCCATGCCGTCGTTGCCACGCTGTCGGAATCGGTGCGCCGGCACCCGAACATCACGCTGCTCGAAGACCACTACGCGATCGACCTCATCACGTCCGACCGCCTCGGCCTTCCGGGCCGCCGCTGCCATGGCCTTTATGCGCTCGATCTCGCGAGCGGCCGCACGGTCACGCTGCAAGCGCCGCATACGGTATTGGCCACGGGCGGCGCCGGCAAGGTCTACCTCTATACGACGAACCCCGATACCGCCACAGGCGACGGGATTGCGATGGCGTGGCGGGCGGGCTGCCGGGTCTCGAACATGGAGTTCATCCAGTTCCACCCCACGTGCCTTTTTCACCCGTACGCGAAGTCATTCCTGATCACCGAGGCCGTGCGCGGAGAAGGCGGACGCCTGCTCCTGCCCGACGGCACGCGCTTCATGCCCGCCCATGACGAACGCGCCGAACTCGCTCCGCGCGACATCGTCGCCCGCGCGATCGACTTCGAAATCAAGAAGCGCGGCATCGATTGCGTCTACCTCGACATCAGCCACCAGCCGGCCGCGTTTTTGCACGAGCACTTCCCGACGATCCTCGCGCGCTGCCTCGAATTCGGCATCGATATCACGAAAGACCCGATCCCGGTTGTCCCGGCGGCCCATTACACCTGCGGCGGCGTCGTCACCGACCTGGCCGGCCGAACCGATCTGGCCGGGCTTTTCGCAGTGGGTGAAACGGCCTGCACGGGGCTGCACGGCGCAAACCGGCTTGCCAGCAACTCGCTCCTGGAATGCCTCGTCATCGGGCGCGCCGCGTCGGCGGCCATCCAGGGCGACGGCTTCGAAGCAGCCGCTCACGCACCGTTGCCCGATTGGGATGAAAGCCGCGTATCCGACGCCGACGAAGAAGTCGTCGTCGCCCATAACTGGGACGAATTGCGCAGGCTCATGTGGAACTACGTCGGGATCGTGCGCACGGATAAGCGGCTCGCGCGGGCGCGGCACCGAATCGCGCTGCTTCGCGACGAAATTCAGGAGTACTACGCAAATTTCAAGGTGAGCCGGGATCTGCTCGAGCTGCGCAACCTTGTCGACGTCGCCTCGCTCATCGTCGAAAGCGCCCGGTCGCGGCGCGAAAGCCGCGGGCTGCACTTCTCGCGCGATTGGCCGTCGGCGCTGCCGAAGGCTTTGCCCACCGTGCTGTCGCCCGAACGCGTGCGCAACCGGCAAGCGTGAGGAAAACGGGTCAGACGATTCGCATCGAGTAATCGGTCGCGCGCACGTCCTTCGTCAGCGCGCCGATCGAGATCCGATCCACCCCTGTCTCGGCAATCGTGCGCACCGTATCGAAGTTGACACCACCCGAGACTTCCAGCACCGCTCGACCCGCCGTCAGCCTGACGGCATCGCGCATTGCGTCGAACGAAAAATTGTCGAGCAGAATCGACTGGGCACCATGCGCAAGCGCGGATTCCAGTTGTGAGAGCGTTTCCACCTCGATCTGGATCGACACGCCTGCCTCGAGCGCGTAGGCGGCATCGAGGACCGCGCCCACGCTGCCTGCCGCGGCGATATGGTTTTCCTTGATGAGGATGCCGTCGTAGAGCGCAAGCCGCTGATTCGCCCCACCGCCCACGCGTACCGCGTATTTCTGGGCAAGCCGCAGTCCCGGCAGGGTCTTGCGCGTGTCGAGAATGCGCGCGCGCGTGCCTTCGACGATATCGACATAACGGCGAGTGGCCGTCGCCACCCCCGAGAGCAATTGCAAAAAGTTGAGCGCGTTGCGCTCCGCGGTCAACAGTGCGCGTGCCGGACCGCGCATCGTGCAAACCTCGGAATCGCGCACCATGCGCTCGCCCTCGCGGTACCGCCAGTGGATCTCGATCGTGGGCTCGACTTGACGCATCACAGCGGCAAACCATGGCACGCCGCACAGCACCGCTTCTTCGCGAACGACGACGCGGGCATCACGGACACTGTCGCCCGGTACGAGCCGGCCAGTGAGATCGCCACCGCCAACGTCTTCCGCGAGTGCGTCGGCGACATTGCGCGCGAGGGCGGCATCGAATGCGTCGCCGTATTCGGTGCGGATCGCCGCAAGCAGAGGCGACACGGCGCCCGCTTCGTCCCACTGCGCTTTAGACGTGGACTGCGTCTGCTGCTGAGCGCTCGTCATGCCGCCCCCACATTGGCGAAAAGCGCCGTGTCGCGTGCGAGATCGCCGCTCGCCTGGACGCGCGCTTTGCGTTCGGCCGCGAACGCGAGCATCCGGTCGATCGGCAAACGTGCGCGCGCGCCGATGACGGGATCGACAAAGATTTCGTTCGCTCCGCGCTCGAGCACATCGGCAAGATTCGCGAGCCCATTCATCGCCATCCACGGACAGTGCGCGCAGCTCTTGCACGTTGCGCTGTTGCCTGCCGTCGGCGCCTCGATGAAGGTCTTGCCGGGGGCGGCGAGCCGCATCTTGTGAAGAATGCCGAGATCGGTCGCGACGATGAAGTGTGTCGCCGGCAGCCGCGTCGCCGCGTCGATGAGTTGGGTCGTGGAGCCAACGACATCGGCCTGCGCCACGACGCTCTCAGGCGATTCGGGATGGACGAGCACCTTCGCATCGGGGTACTCGGCGCGCAGCAAGTCGAGCTCGATGCCTTTGAACTCGTCGTGCACGAGGCAGGAGCCTTGCCAGAGCAGCATGTCGGCGCCCGTCTTTTTCTGGATGTATTGACCGAGGTGGCGATCGGGCGCCCACAGAATCTTTTCGCCACGCGCGTGCAGATCGGCAACGATCTCGAGACCGATGGATGACGTGACCATCCAATCCGCGCGTGCCTTGACCGCCGCGCTCGTATTCGCATAGACGACGACCGTGCGATCGGGATGCGCATCGCAAAACGCGGAAAACTCGTCCGCCGGACAACCCAGATCGAGCGAACATGTGGCGTCGAGATCGGGCATCAAAACGCGCTTGGCCGGGCTCAGGATCTTGGCCGTTTCGCCCATGAACCGGACACCGGCGACTACGAGTGTTTGCGCCTCATGATCGCGGCCGAAACGGGCCATTTCCAGAGAATCGGCAACGCAACCGCCGGTTTCATCGGCGAGTTCCTGCAGCTCCGGATCGACATAGTAGTGTGCGACGAGCACGGCCTTCTCGCGCACGAGCAACTCACGGATGCGCGCTTTGAGTGCCTTGCGCTCCTCGAGCGAGGGAGCGGGCGTTACCTTGGCCCACGCTTGCCCAACGCCGCACGCCGCGCCAGCCCCGCTCGATACGAGCGGCTTATCGAATTCGACAGTCTTGATCGTCGAAACCATCTTGATCTCCGGTCCCATGCAAGGGGCGCTTGGCATGCCACCCACGACCCATGTATAGCTGACGCTACAAAAAACAACACCCCGCCAACGCGGGGTGTTGTGTGACGTCTCGAAATTCTAATGGAATTCGCGCTCAGGCGTATCGGCGCAGCCGCAAGGCGAACTCCTGCAGCGCTTTGATGCCGCTTTGTTCGGCGCGATGGCACCAGTCCTGCAATTGAGCCAGCAACTGTTCGCGCGAAGCGTTGGAGCGATCCCAGATCGCAGCCAGTTCCTCGCGCAATTCGATGAACGTGCGCAACGTCTGGCTGTTGGCGAAAATCTCGGGCAGCTGGCGTTTCTGCGGCTCGTCGAGACCGTCCTTGTCTTTGTGGAACCACGTGCGCGCACCGCGCATCACCAGGTACTTCTCGCGCGCGCCGATCTCTTTCAGACGCGCGAGCTCCTGGCGATATGCACGTTTGACCGTCTTCCCGTAACGCGCCATCACTTCATAGCGGTTCGACAGCACGGCCTGCAGGGTGTCGTAATCGAGCACGGGCTTGCGTGCGATGAGACGCGGTGTGGGCGCAACCTTCTTCACTTTCGCCAGCCCGAGCGCCGACAAGATGCGGATATAGGCCCAGCCGATGTCGAACTCGAACCACTTGTTCGAGAGCTTGGCCGATGTCGCGTAGGTGTGATGATTGTTGTGCAGCTCTTCGCCGCCGATCAGGATGCCCCAGGGGAAGATATTGGTGCTCGCGTCGGCCGAGTCGAAATTGCGGTAGCCCCAGAAGTGCGCGAGACCGTTGACGACGCCGGCCGCCCAGAACGGGATCCAGATCATCTGCACGGCCCAGACGGTGAGACCCACGATGCCGAAGAGCGCCACGTCGACCACCATCATCAGGCTCACGCCGAGGATCGGGTAACGCGTATAGACGTTGCGCTCGACCCAGTCGTTCGGCGTGCCGTGGCTGAAGCGGCGAATCGTCTCTTCATTCTTGGCTTCGGCGCGATAGAGTTCCGCGCCTTCGAGCAGCACTTTCCAGATCCCGCGCGTCTGCGGGCTGTGCGGGTCTTCCTCGGTTTCGCATTTGGCGTGGTGCTTGCGGTGAATCGCAGCCCACTGACCCGTCAGCATGCCGGTGGTCGTCCAAAGCCAGAAGCGGAAGAAATGACTGGCGATGGGATGCAAATCGAGTGCGCGGTGGGCTTGGCATCGGTGGAGGTACACGGTGACACCGATGATCGTCACATGCGTGACGGCAAGCGCGAAGAGCACGATCTGCCACCAGGAGAAACGGAGCAAGCCGTGCGCGAGAAAGTCGAGCAGGGAATTCAACAAGGCCTTTACCTGTGGAATGACGTCAGCCGGGCAGCGAACGTCAGAAAAACGAAAGCAACGGTTCGAGACAGGTCAGCATTGTACTGCAATGATCGCAAGTCGTTGTAACAAAAAAGGATTCTTGCGTCGCAACAACGGCTTCGCGCCGCGGCATGTGGCCGCACCGGTCGCGCGAGCTTACGATGCTTGCGCCACGTCGCGCACCGCTTGCTCACCCGCGCCGACAATACGCACCTCCCGCGTCGGATAAGGGATCTCGATGCCATGCTCGCAAAAAAGGCGCCAGATATTGCGATTGACGGCGGAACGCACGCCGGTCGTGCCCTTGGCGGCGTCCTCTATCCAGAACCCGAGCTCGAGATTGATACCGTCCGCGCCGAACGAAACAAAATAGGGCGCGGGCGCCGGGTCCTCGAGCACCCGGTCGACGCCGTGCGCCGCCTCCGCAAGTAACGCCATCGCGCGATCGATATCGGAATCGTAGGCCACCTGCACCGCGGCTTTCGCATAGCCGCGCGTGAGGAACGACGAATGGTTCTGAACGACGTCTGTGATGAGCTTTTCGTTGGGAACGAGCGTCTCGATGCCATCCAGCCCGCGCACGGTCGTATAACGGGTGCTGATCTGCGTGACGAGACCCTGCAGCCCGCCGACGTTGATCGTGTCGCCGATCCTCAGCGACCGGTCGATCAGGATGATGAACCCGGACACGTAGTTGCTCGCGATCTTCTGGAGCCCGAAGCCGAGACCGACGCCGAGCGCTCCGCCAAATACGCCGAGCACGGTGATATCGATGCCGACGAGCGAGAAGCTGATCAGCACCGCCGCTAGAATGAGCAACGCGCGGCCGGTGCGGGCCAGCACGACCCGGAGATTGGCGTCGATCGAGCGCGCCCGCATGACGCGCTCTTCGAGCATGGAACCCACCCACATCGCCACGACGAGCGTCGCGCAGACCCACAGTAGCCCCGTGGCCATCGACAGCAACGTCATGCGCTCGTTGCCGACGCGAAAGCGCACCGAATCCATCCAGTGCAAGACCTGCTCGTGGATGCCGAGCACGAAGAGCACCATCGCCACCCAGACCGCGACACTCACGATCTTTTCGACGATGGCAAGCCACGCGTGCGCATGGCCGTTGCGGCCGAACACGCGCCGCGCGACGAAAAAGACGATGTAGATCAGCGCAATCCCGATGAGCGGCACGAGTGCGAGCTCGAGCAGCGACGTCGACATGTAATCGTCGAAAATCGCCTGCTCGATCCAGACGAGCACACCGCCGAGCAGCGGAAACAGTGCCTTATGCAGACTCTCGGCGCCAAAGCGCGCAGTCTCGTGTCGCGCGCTACGGCGCGAATCGAGCTTGCGGCGCACGAGGCGGGCAAGCAGCCATGCGACGAAGAGAGTCCCGAGCAGCATGCCGGCCTGCCAGATCATCACGGGCTGGCCGAAATCGCGGACGAGCCCCGCGACCATATGGGAAAGAATGCGGTTTTGTGTCATCTGGATGGACTCCGGGCGCCGTCCGCCAGCCTTGGCGGGCAGCGCTCAGGCATGGCAGGCATGCCGCTCATGTCACTCAGGCACGGCGCTCGAGCACGGCGGCAAAAAAACCGTCGGTCGCATGGCGATGCGGCCAGAGCGAAAGATACTCTCCCATTTCGAGACCGATACGCTGCTCCGCGAGCACGGCGCTGGCCGGCACGAGCGCAAAGTCCGCGTGCTCCGCCAGAAACTGGGCAACGACCGCCTCGTTTTCCGCTTCGAGCACGCTGCAAGTCGCATAGACGAGCCGCCCGCCCGGCTTCACGAGCCGCGCGGCGCTCGCGAGAATCGACGCCTGTTTCGGCGCCAGTTCCTGCACCGACGCCGCGCTTTGGCGCCACTTCAGGTCGGGATTGCGGCGCAGCGTCCCGAGGCCGCTGCACGGTGCATCGACAAGCACGCGGTCGATCTTGCCGGCGAGCCGTTTGATCTTGATGTCGTGTTCGCTGTCGATATGCACCGGATGGACATTCGAGAGCCCGCTGCGCGCAAGCCGCGGCTTGAGCTTGGCGAGGCGTCGCTCGGAAACGTCGAACGCGTAGAGCCGTCCGGTGGAGCGCATTGCCGCTCCGAGCGCAAGCGTCTTGCCGCCGGCGCCCGCGCAAAAATCGACGATCATTTCGCCGCGCCGCGGCGCGACGAGCGAACACAGCAATTGACTGCCCTCGTCCTGCACTTCGACCCAGCCGTCCTCGAATACCTTCAACTTCGTGAGCGCCGGCTTGCCGGCCACACGAATACCGAGCGGAGAAAACGGCGTCGCGCCGGCTTCGATGCCGGCTTCTTCGAGCGCGGCCAGCACCTGGTCGCGGCTCGCCTTGAGCGGATTCACGCGCAAATCGAGCGGCGCCGGATAGTTCAGTGCCGCCGCGAGCTGGGCCAACTCCTCGGGCGCGAAGCGCGCGGCGAGCGCCTCGGCAATCCAGTCGGGCAGATTGGTCCGGATGCGCAGCGGCAGGCTCTGCGGATCGATCTTCTCCACGTGTTCGAGCCAGGCGTTGTCGTCGTCGGAAAGAAACGGCCGCAGCGCGGAGCGCCCC
>CBJLAJ010000082.1:0-23338 GCA_966421005.1 uncultured Paraburkholderia sp. | reverse complement strand
ACGCGCACCGCATCGCCCTGGATGCTGGCCTGGACCTTGATCTTGCTGTCCTTGACGAGCTTGACGATTTTTTTCGCCAGATCGCCCGACACGCCTTTTTTGATCGTGACGATCTGCTTGACCTTGTCGCCGCCGATTTTCTCGATCTTGCCGTAATCGAGAAAGCGCACGTCGACATTGCGCTTGGCCATCTTCGCGATCAGGACATCTTTGAGCTGGCCGAGCTTGAACTCATCATCGGCGAACATCGTCAGTTCGCGTTCTTTTTGCTCGACTCTCGAGTCGGAGCCTTTGAAATCGAAGCGCGTCGAAATTTCCTTGTTCGACTGTTCGACCGCGTTTTTCACTTCGACCATGTTGGCTTCGCAAACGACATCGAACGACGGCATAGAGGTATCTCCCAGGGTTTGAAGCATCGGCGACGCGAACCGCTTGGCGGGCGCCACTCGCTATAATCACGGACCGATCGCCATTTTACCGATCCCACTCTCATTTGCCCAAGCCGTGGCGTGGCGCCGCTGCCGGGGGCCTTGCCGATGTCCGCTACCGATTCTGTCGCTTTTCTCGAAAACTACCCGCTGCGTACGCACAACACCTTTGGCTTCGATGTGCGCGCGCGTCTCGCCTGTCGCATCGAACGCGTGGAACAATTCGCGCTTGCCGCGCGCGATGCCCGGGCGGCGGGCATGCGCACGCTTTTGCTGGGCTCGGGCAGCAATATCGTCTTTACGGACGATTTCGACGGACTCGCATTGCTCGTCGAGCTGGGCGGCAAGCGCCTCGTGCGCGAGGACGACGAAGCGTGGTACGTCGAGGCGCAAGCCGGCGAGAACTGGCACGCGTTCGTCGCGTGGACGCTATCGATGGGATGGGCGGGGCTCGAGAACCTCGCGTTGATTCCAGGCACCGTCGGTGCCGCGCCAATTCAGAATATCGGCGCTTACGGCCTGGAGATGTGCGAGCGGTTCGCCGCGCTGAACGCGGTAGAACTCGCGACGGGAGCCTGCGTCGAATTCGACGCCCATGACTGCCGATTCGGCTACCGCGACAGCGTATTCAAGCGCGAGGGGCGGGAGCGTTTCGCCATCGCCTCCGTCACGTTTCGCTTGCCGAAGGCATGGACGCCGCGCGCCGAGTACGCCGATCTCGCGCGCGAACTCGACGGGCGCGGCATAGCGCCCACCCCCCAGGCGGTGTTCGATGCTGTGGTGGCGGTGCGTCGGGCGAAGTTGCCCGATCCGCAGGTGCTCGGCAACGCGGGCAGTTTTTTCAAGAATCCCGTCGTCGACGCAGCGACGTTCGTTGCGCTGCGCGAAAAATTCCCCGACATCGTCGCCTACCGCCAGTCTGACGACCGGGCGAAGCTCGCAGCCGGCTGGCTCATCGATCGATGCGGCTGGAAAGGCAGGGCGATTGGCGCCGCGGCGGTACACGAGCGGCAGGCGCTCGTGCTCGTCAACCGCGGCGGGGCGACGGGTGCCGATGTGCTGACGCTCGCCCGCGCGATTCAAGCCGATGTGCGGGAGCGATTCGGCGTCGAACTCGAACCGGAGCCGCTCGTGATTTGAGCGGTGGTATCGGGTTGGTATCGGCTCATGCGGCGCCCCTTCGCTGGACCGCCACATGAGGCGCACGAGGCTCAGTGATTGAGCTTGCCGAGCAGCAGGAACTCCATGAGCGCTTTTTGAACGTGCAGCCGGTTTTCGGCCTCGTCCCAGACGACGCTTTGCGGGCCGTCGATGACTTCCGCGCTGACTTCTTCGCCCCGGTGAGCCGGCAGACAGTGCATGAAAAGGGCATCGGCTTTGGCGCGGCTCATCATCTCGGCATCGACGCACCAATCCGCGAACGCGGCCTTGCGCACCTCGTTTTCCGCTTCGAAGCCCATGCTCGTCCAGACATCCGTCGTGACGAGGTCCGCGCCGCTGCACGCCTCGTTCGGATCGTCGAATTCCTCGTAAAACGGCGCGCTTTCCGGTGCGACGAGCGCGCGGTCGAGCTTATAGCCCGCCGGCGTCGAGACGCGCAGCGTAAAGCCGAGGATCTGGGCCGCTTCGATCCACGTATAGAGCATGTTGTTCGCATCGCCCACCCACGCGACGACCTTGCCGGCGATCGGCCCGCGATGCTCGTAGAACGTGAAGATATCGGCGAGCACCTGGCATGGGTGATACTCGTTCGTCAGGCCGTTGATGACGGGCACGCGCGAGTTTTCGGCGAAGCGGTGCAGGATGTCCTGCCCGAACGTGCGAATCATGATGATGTCGACCATTCGGGAAATGACTTGCGCCGCATCCTCGATCGGCTCGCCGCGGCCCAGCTGGGTATCGCGCGTGCTCATGAACACGGCATGGCCGCCGAGCTGGAAGATGCCGGCTTCGAACGAGAGCCGCGTGCGCGTCGAATGCTTCTCGAAGATCATCGCGAGCGTGCGGTCGTGCAGCGGGTGATAGGTCTCGTAGTTCTTGAACTTGCGCTTGAGGATCCGAGCACGTTCCAGCACGTATTCGTACTCGTCCAGCGAGAAATCCTTGAACTGCAGATAGTGGCGGACTTTTTTGTCAGACATAAAACGAAATACGGCGGACTGAGCCGGCAAAGGGAGCCGGTGGTGCCGCCGTTCAATGGATAACCCAATGCAGCATAAAGGATTTCCCGGCGTTTGACGAGTCGGAGCGGGGCGCGCGGTACGCGCTTTGCTTCTTGTGTGCAGTGCGGAAGAAAGTCGCTTCCGGTATAATCGACGGGTTTTTTCAAGCCCGGCGGGCATGTCAGCTTCGGGCGCCTCACATGGGTTTCTTGCATGGTCGAAGCACCCTTCACCGAGTTTTTCATTCAGGGCATCACCCGTGACGGGAAGAAGTTTCGGCCGAGCGACTGGTCGGAGCGTCTGGCCGGTGTCATGGCCGCCTACGGTCCAGGCGTGCGCGGTCCCAATGCCCGGCTTCAATATTCGCGTTACGTGCGCCCGACGCTGCTCGGCGACCTCAAATGCGTCATTCTAGATTCGCGCCTGCGCGACATCGAACCGATGGCTTTCGATTTCGTCATGAACTTCGCGAAGGACAATAATCTTGTCGTTACGGAGGCATGCGAGCTGCCGGAAGATCATGGCGCACTGAAGCGCGCCGGCTGAGAGGCCGTTAAAAGGAAAAGGCCGTTAAAGGGAAAAACAAAAAGCCCACAAACCTCGTTTGTGGGCTTTTTGCGTGCTTGCCTTTGCTCAGTCACCCCGAGCCTGTCATGTCAGCTCGGGCGAGCCTTGCAGGCAGTGGCGACTGTGCGGCTTACTGCGCAGCAGGCTGCAGCGCCTTGACCGCGGCGGCGAGGCGGCTCTTGTGGCGAGCGGCCTTGTTCTTATGCACGATTTTCTTGTCGGCAATGATGTCGAGCGTCTTGGCCGACGCGCGGAAGACTTCGACGGCCTTGGCTTGATCGCCGGCTTCGATCGCCTTGCGGACAGCCTTGACCGCCGTGCGGTACTTCGAGCGAAGTGCCGAGTTGTGCGAGTTCGCTTTCGCGGCTTGGCGGGCGCGCTTGCGTGCTTGTGCGGAGTTAGCCATGAGAGTTCCTTGTCCTGTACTGTTTTCCCGGTGCCCGAGCGGATCGCCGTTCAGGTACCGTTTTTCAATTCAATTCAGCCGCCGGGAACGGTTGCCCGGGGCGAAAAAACCATTGGCGAAGCGCGATAGAGCTTCGAAACGCGCGAGTATAGCAACAAAATCAGGCACCTGGCAAATTTCGAGTAACGGCGGGAAGGACATCGGCTGTCCGTATAATAGGCGCCCCATGAATCTCTTCCGAGCCCTGCTGACGGTCAGCGGCTTCACGCTGCTCTCCCGCGTGACCGGCCTGATCCGCGAAACGCTGATTGCCCGAGCCTTCGGTGCCAGCCAGTTTACCGACGCCTTTTACGTTGCGTTCCGCATTCCGAACCTGCTGCGGCGCTTGTCGGCCGAGGGCGCCTTCTCGCAAGCGTTTGTGCCGATTCTCGCCGAGTTCAAGAACAGCCAAGGGCACGATGCGACGAAGCGTCTCGTCGACGCGATGTCGACCGTGCTCGCCTGGGCACTTGCTCTCGTCTCGCTCGCTGGCGTGGCGGGGGCGTCCTGGGTGGTGTTCGTCGTCGCGTCCGGGTTGAAGAACGACGGCCAGGCGTTCGTCCTGGCCGTCTCGATGACGCGGATCATGTTCCCGTACATCGTCTTCATTTCGCTGACGACACTGGCGTCCGGCGTGCTCAACACCTATGGCAGTTTTTCACTGCCGGCGTTCGCACCCGTGCTGCTCAATATTTCGTTCATCGCGGCGGCCCTGGTCGTCGCGCCGCATCTGAAAGTGCCGGTGTTTGCACTCGCGTGGGCCGTCATCGTCGGTGGTGTGCTGCAATTTGCCGTGCAATTGCCCGGGCTTCGCAAGATCGACATGGCGCCGCGCATCGGGCTCAATCCGCTCGCCGCGCTCGCGCATCGCGGCGTCAAGCGCGTGCTCGTCAAAATGGTGCCGGCCACTTTCGCCGTGTCCGTGGCCCAATTGAGCCTCATCATCAATACCAACATTGCATCGCGGCTCGGGCCCGGCGCGGTGTCCTGGATCAATTACGCCGACCGCCTGATGGAGTTTCCGACGGCGCTCTTGGGCGTCGCGCTCGGGACGATCCTGCTGCCGAGCCTCTCGAAGGCGCACGTGGACGCCGACAGCCACGAGTATTCGGCGCTGCTCGATTGGGGGTTGCGCGTGACGTTTCTACTTGCCGCGCCAAGCGCGCTCGCGCTCTTTTTCTTCGCCGTACCGCTGACCGCGACGCTGTTCAACTATGGCCGCTTCGACGGTTTTTCCGTCGTGATGGTCGGGCGCGCACTGGCGGCCTATGGGGTCGGGCTCGTCGGACTCATTCTGATCAAGATTCTCGCGCCGGGCTTTTACGCGAAGCAGGACATCAAGACGCCCGTGAAAATCGGTGTGGGCGTGCTGATTGCGACCCAGATCGGCAATCTCGTGTTCGTGCCGATCTTCGCGCACGCCGGGTTGACGTTGAGCGTCGGGCTCGGGGCTTGCGTCAATGCGTTGTTGTTGTTTGCCGGGCTGCGCCGGCGCGGCATCTATACGCCGTCGAGCGGATGGGCGCTGTTCCTGGCTCAGCTCGCCGGCGCCTCGCTCGTGCTGGCCGGCACGATGCACTGGTGCGCGGCAAACTTCGACTGGATCGGCATGCACGCACGGCCGCTCGAGCGCATCGGCTTACTCGCCGCCTGCATTGTGCTCTTTGCCGCGCTATATTTCAGCATGCTCTGGCTGATGGGCTTCAAATACGCGTACTTCAGAAGGCGAGCCAAGTGACGATCATGACATCGGTTCTCGATTACTTTGCCAGCCTGGTCGCGGAGGACGACGGCCTGCCGCTCACGGAGACCGCGCTTGCGATCGCGCAGGATGCTTATCCCGACGTCGACTTGCAGGCCACGCTTGCCGAGCTCGACGAACTCGCGTTGCGACTCAAGCGCCGCTTGCCGGCCGACGCGGGGCTGACCGAGAAAATCGGTGTGCTGAACCGGTTCTTTTTCCGCGAGCTCGGATTCGCCGGCAACCTGAACGACTATTACGACCCCGACAACAGTCACCTCAATACGGTACTCAAACGGCGCCGCGGCATTCCGATCACGCTGGCCGTGCTCTATATGGAGCTTGGCGAGCAGATCGGCGTGCCCGTTCATGGCGTTTCGTTTCCGGGGCACTTTCTGATGCGTGTGACGTTGCCCGAGGGCGATGTCATGCTCGATCCGACCACGGGCCAGTCGCTCTCCGAGGCTCAGATGGTGGAGATGCTCGAGCCGTATCTTTCGCATGTGACCGAATCGCTCGGCAGTGCGTTGCGCATGCTGCTGCAGCCGGCGACGAGACGCGAGATCATCGCACGCATGCTACGTAACCTGAAGGCGATCTATCTACAAACGGAGCGGTGGCAGCGGTTGCTCGCCGTGCAACAGCGGCTCGTCATTTTGCTGCCCGAGAACATCGAGGAGGTGCGCGATCGCGGTTTCGCCTATGCGCGGCTCGATTACCTGCGGCCCGCGCTCGAGGATCTCGAGCGCTATCTGGGCGATCGCCCCGACGCCGAAGACGCGATGACCGTCGAAACGCAGCTCCAGGAGCTGCGTCAACGAACGGATCAGGGCAACGGCTGAGCAAACGCCCGCAAACACAAAGCGTGCTGCGGGCGTTTCATCGTTCGGCGTTGGATTACTTCGGCTGCATGCGAATCGCGCCGTCGAGCCGAATGACTTCACCATTGAGCATCGGATTGTCGAAGATCTGCTTGACGAGCATCGCATACTCTTCCGGTTTGCCGAGGCGCGACGGAAACGGCACCATGGCGCCGAGCGATGCCTGCACTTCTTTGGGCATGCCGAGCAGCATCGGCGTTTCGAAGATGCCCGGCGCAATCGTCATCACGCGAATGCCGTTGCGCGCCAGGTCGCGCGCAATCGGCAACGTCATGCCGGCCACACCGCTTTTCGATGCGGCGTAGGCCGCTTGGCCGACCTGGCCGTCGAACGCGGCGACCGACGCCGTATTGACGATCACGCCGCGCTCGCCACCTTCGTTGGGCTCGTTTTTCGCCATGGCGGCGGCCGCCAGGCGCAAGACGTTGAACGTGCCGATCAGATTGATCTCGATCGTGCGGCGAAATGCCTCGAGCGGATGCGGGCCGTCCTTGCCGACCGTCTTGACGGCTGGCGCGACGCCAGCGCAGTTGACGAGGCCGGCCAGCTTGCCGAGCGCAAGCGCCGCCTCGACGGCGCGCACGGCATCTTCTTCGCGGCTCACATCGCATTTGACGAAGGTGCCGCCGAGCTCGCCGGCCAGCGCATCGCCTGCCGCTTCGTTCAGATCGGCGAGGACCACCTTGCCGCCTTCTTGTGCGATGAGGCGTGCCGTGGCGGCGCCAAGCCCCGATGCGCCGCCGGTGATCAGAAATGCGTTGCCGCGAATCTCCATGCTGTGACTCCTTGACGTGTTGACTGGATCGTGGCCCGCGCCGGCGCGGCTCGTGACCGCGGGACGATGGACCGCAGGAGATTGTAATCGTTGTTTAGGAACGTAAAACCCGCCGGCAAGGCGGGTCACATGTCGCGGCAGCTCAGACGAGCGCGTCGAATACGCGCTGGCGAATTTCGTCGACGGAACCCAGTCCGGAAATGCGGCGATATTGCGGTGCTTCGAGACCGTTCTCGGCTCCGCGCTCTGCCCATTGCTGGTAGTACTCGATGAGCGGCTTCGTCTGCGATACATAGACGTCGAGACGCCTTTTCACCGTCTCTTCCTTATCGTCGTCGCGCTGGATCAGCGGCTCGCCCGTCACGTCGTCCTTGCCCGGCTCTTTCGGCGGATTGAACTTGACGTGATACGTGCGACCGGAAGCCGGGTGGGTGCGACGGCCGCTCATACGCACGATGATTTCGTCGAAGGGCACATCGATCTCGAGAACGTAATCGATCGCGACGCCGGCCTGCTTCATCGCTTCGGCCTGCGGCAGCGTGCGCGGAAAACCATCGAACAGATAGCCGTTTGCGCAATCGGATTCGAGCAGCCGTTCTTTGACGAGATTGATGATGAGCGCGTCGGGGACGAGTTCGCCGGCATCCATGAAACGTTTGGCCTCCACGCCGAGCGGCGAGCCGGCTTTTACCGCTGCGCGCAGCATGTCGCCCGTCGAAATCTGCGGAATCCCGAATTTTTCCTTGATGAAGTTCGCTTGGGTACCCTTTCCGGCGCCGGGCGCACCCAACAGGATCAAACGCATGGTGATATCTCCGAATTGTATGGAATGCTGCGGCGCGAATTTCGAGCGTATCGGCCATACCCGCTCGCCGTGCGGCAGCGTCCCGCTGGCGGCACGGCCGTCGGGGCACCGTGTTCGCGAAGGCGGGCAGCGAGGCGGGTGGAAACCGGGTGCCGGGTGCTGCGAATGCTCGCGCTTTTCGGGCCTGATTATGCCACGCGCCGTCAGCGCTCCAAACTAAAAAGCAGCCGTACGCGTTCCAGGTCGGCCGGTGTATCGACGCCGGGCGCGGGTGCATCGGGCGTCACCAGCACCGCAATGCGCTCGCCGTGCCACATCGCGCGCAGTTGCTCGAGCATTTCCGTCTGTTCGATCGGCGCTTGCGCCAGACTCGGATACGAGCGCAGAAAACGCGCGCGGTAAGCATAGAGCCCGATATGACGAAAGACGGTGTCGGGGGGCGGGGAAGGCATGGCCGCCACGTCGAGCGCGGCTGTCGAGCAATGCGGTTGATAGGCGTCGCGCACCCAGGGAATCGGCGCGCGCGAGAAGTAGAGCGCCCGGCCGCGCGCATCGAGAACGACCTTCACGACGTTCGGACTGAAGACATCCCCCGGTTCGTCGATCGGATGTGCCGCCGTCGCGATCGCGCAGTCGGGGTGGGCCGCGAGATGCGAGGCCACGGCCCGGATCAGCGCAGGATCGATGAGCGGTTCGTCGCCTTGTACGTTGACGACGATGGTGTCGTCGCTCCAGTTGAAATGCGTGGCGACTTCGGCGAGCCGATCCGTACCGGACGGATGATCGGCCCGCGTCAACAGCGCGTCGATCCCCCAGGCGCGTGCGGCGTCGATGACGCGCGCATCGTCGGAAGCGATCAGTACCTGCGATGCGCCCGATGCGCGCGCACGTTCCGCCACCCGCACGACCATCGGTCGGCCGGCGATCTCGGCGAGCGGCTTTTCGGGTAGGCGCGTGGAAGCGAGGCGCGCGGGCACCACTGCGACGAAGGGCGCAGCGTCGGGAGTCTGGGAGTCGGTCATCGAAGGCGGCGCTACGGCAAACGGGAAGGGGTGCGGTCAGGCTCGAACGGTCTATCGTGTTCTCATGTGCCGCCGGCGGGATCGATCGGCTCGACGGGGGTGCCCTCGACGGTTTGCCGAGCCTCGTCGACGAGCATGACCGGGATGCCATCGCGAATCGGATACGCGAGCTTGTCGGCCTGACAGATCAATTCCTCGTTGGCGCGATCGTAGCGCAGCGGCCCCTTGCAAATCGGGCAGACGAGGATTTCAAGCAGGCGAGCGTCCACGGAGTTTCTCCACAACGAGTGCGATAAGGCGGCCAGGCAGCGTGGCTTCGACAGGAACGACCCAGATACGTGCGTCGTGCCGGGTGCGCAATTTTACCGCATCCTTTTCGGTGACCAGAATGATGTCGGCGCGCGCGTGCGCAAATGGATCGTCGCGAAAGGCGTAGTGATCGGGCAGCGCGAGCGTTTCGGGCGCGAGGCCCGCGGCACGCACCGTCGCAAAAAAACGCTCGGGAGAGCCGATGCCTGCCGCCGCGAGCACGCGCTCGCCGGCGAACTGCGAAAGCGGTCTGCGCAGTGCCGGATCGGCGAGATGCCAGGCGTCGCCGGGTGCGATCGTGAGCGCGAACGTATCGGGCCACGGCGGCAGCGTCCGGTTGAACGGATCGTTGACGAGCGTGGCATCGCGCCGGCGCGAAAGCGGTTCGCGCAGAGGGCCGGCGGGCAGAGGGAGTCCGTTGCCCGCGAGGCGCTGATCGAACACGACGATCTCGATGTCGCGCGCGAGCCGGTAGTGCTGCAGCCCGTCGTCGCTGACGATCACGTCGATATCGCGATGCGCGGCAACGAGCGCGTTCGCCGCCGCGACGCGATCGGGGCATACCCACACGGGCACGCCGGTGCGGCGGGCGATGAGCAGCGGTTCGTCGCCCGCCTCGTCGGGACGCGATGCCGCGGTCACGGCCCGCGGGCTGCGAAGCTTCGCGCCGTAGCCGCGCGAAACCACGCCCGGCGTGAAGCCCGCTGCGCGCAGCGCCTCGACCAGTGCGATCACAGTCGGCGTTTTCCCCGTTCCGCCCACCGTCAGATTGCCGACGATGACGACGGGCACGCCGACGCGTGCGCGCTCGCGCCAGCCGAGCGAGAAAGTGGCGCGGCGCAGGGCCGCGACAGCGCTGAACACGTACGCCAACGGCGCGAATGCAATGGCGAAAATGCCGCGCCGCTGCCATTGGCGGGCAATGTACGCTTCGAGCCGCGCTCGGGTTCTCTCGGCGAATCGGTTAAAAGCGCGCATATCGTCGGTTGGTTGGGCTCGCGAAGCTGGAACCGGAACCCGGCACTCTAGCGCGCGCGGGCGCCGCCGGGCAAGGCCGCGTCGCACGAAGCGGTGCGCATCGCGCGTCATGCCGCTGTGGATAACTCTGTGAAGAACTCCCGTCACAAACGACGCGAAGGCCGATAAGTCAAGCATCTCATCGGCGACGGTGTTTGTGCGACGAAATAAAATCCCTTATAAATCAATCGTTTGCGACGACGATTCGCGCTCCGGAGCGATGCTGGGGCGGCGAGCCCAGTCGGACTCGATATGTGGGAAACCTTGCGTCGTACGAACGAATTCGACTGGACGCCCGGCTAGCGGCGGACTATCGTCTGTCCGGCGGAAAAAAGGGACCCTTGAATGCATTCATATTCTTCATCCGGATTGCCCGGCGGGGCGCTTGACGGCGAGTTGGCCATTCCCGTGTCGGTGTTGAACCGGGCCGTGAGCACGATGCTCGAGCGTTCGTTCCCACTCACCTGGGTGGCTGGGGAGGTATCGAACTTCACGCGCGCGGCGAGCGGACATTGGTATTTCTCGATCAAGGATGCGCAGGCGCAAATGCGCTGCGTCATGTTTCGGGGCCGCGCGCAGTACGCCGAGTTCACGCCGCGCGAGGGCGACAAGATCGAAGTCCGCGCGCTGGTGACGATGTACGAGCCGCGGGGCGAGCTTCAGCTCAACGTCGAGGCGGTGCGCCGCACGGGCGTCGGCCGGCTCTATGAGGCTTTCCTGCGATTGAAGACGCAGCTCGAAGCCGAGGGGCTTTTCGCCGCGGACCGCAAGCGTGCGTTACCGACGCACCCGCGCGCTATCGGCATCGTCACGTCGCTGCAAGCGGCCGCGCTGCGCGATGTGTTGACCACGCTCGCGCGCCGCGCGCCGCATGTGTCGGTTATCGTCTACCCGGCGCCGGTCCAGGGGGCGGGCGCGGGCGAGAAGCTGGCCGCAATGGTCCGGCAGGCGAACGCGCGACGCGAAGTCGACGTACTGATCGTGTGCCGCGGGGGCGGTTCGATCGAGGATCTTTGGGCGTTCAATGAGGAAGTGCTTGCGCGCGCGATTGCGACGAGCGAGTTGCCCGTCGTGAGCGGCGTCGGTCATGAAACGGACGTGACGATTGCAGATTTTGCCGCCGACGTGCGCGCCCCCACGCCGACAGGTGCGGCCGAGCTTGTCAGTCCGCAGCGTACCGTGCTCCTGCGCGAGCTCGACCAGCGCGTCGCCGCGCTGGCGCGCGGCTTCGGCCGCCTGATGGAGCGGCGTGCACAGCAACTGGACTGGCTCGCGCGCCGGCTCGTGAGCCCAACCGAGCGCTTGCGGCGACAGCGCATGCACCTCGAGCAGTTGCAGGCCAGGCTCGCGGCGGCCGGAGCGCGGCCGGTACGCGACGCGCGAGCGCGCTTTGCCGTCGTGCGCCTCAGATGGCAGCGTTGGCGGCCCGATTTGGCGGCTGAGCGCGCCGCGCTGACCGGATATGCCCGTCGTCTCGATGTCGCGCTCGCGCGCCTTGCCGAACGGCAGGAGGCAAAACTGGGCACGCTTTGCGCTCGCCTGGAAGTGCTGAGTCCGCAGCGTACGCTCGAGCGCGGCTACGCGGCACTGCTCGATGGCGAAACGGGGCGGGCGGTCCGCAGCCCGAATGCGGTGAAACCTAGGCGTCGCTACACCGTCCATCTCGCGCAAGGCACGGCGGATGTTTCATTCGCCGATGTGCAGCCGCGCCTCACCGACGGTTTTTGATGTTCGAAAAGATGCGACGATAGAACGCAATCTCAGCATTTTTTACGCCGTTGCCCCGATGCCGCAGTCAATGCTGCGCGAAAGGGCTACTGATTTGTGGGGTTATTCCAAGTCGCCTACAATCCAAGGCTCTGAAGCGTCACCTGCGACAAAGTACCCCACACTCGATCACTCGATAGAAGGAACTGCATCATGGAACATACGCTCCCGCCGCTGCCGTTCGCCAAGAACGCGCTTGCTCCCCACATGTCGGAAGAGACGCTCGACTTTCACTACGGCAAGCATCATCAGACCTACGTCACCAATCTCAACAATCTGATCAAGGGCACGGAGTTCGAAAACCTGTCGCTCGAAGAGATCGTCAAGAAGTCGTCGGGTGGCATCTTCAACAACTCAGCGCAAGTCTGGAACCACACCTTCTTCTGGAATGGTCTCTCGCCGCAGGGAGGCGGTGCGCCGAAGGGAGCGCTGGCCGACGCGATCAACGCCAAGTGGGGTTCGTACGATGCCTTCAAGGAAGCCTTCACGAAGGCCGCTGTCGGTAACTTCGGCTCGGGCTGGACGTGGCTCGTGAAGAAGGCGGACGGCTCGCTCGATATCGTCTCGACGAGCAACGCGGCTACGCCGCTCACGACAGATGCGAAGGCACTCCTGACGATCGACGTCTGGGAACACGCCTATTACATCGACTACCGCAACGCACGTCCGAAGTTCGTCGAAGCGTTCTGGAACATCGTGAACTGGGATTTCGCGGCGAAGAACTTCGCGTAAAGCCTTACCCGGCTCCAGCGGAAGACCCCCGTTTTTCGGGGGTTTTCTTTTTGGTGGCCGCGATTCCGTATCAATGTCTACCGATGCACGCGGCCTGATCGCCCGGGCCAATTCAAGAATCTTCCGAATCGCTATGGCGATATAGCTATGCTAATATAGCTATATGGAACATTCAGACGATCTCCTGACGCAGGCCACGCGTTTGCGCGGCCAGATATCGGGATTGGCGCGGCGCTTACGGCAGGAGGCGCAGGTCGATCCCGTTCAGTTTTCGCAATTGGTCGTCATGGGCGCGATCGATCGCCTGGGCGATGGCGTGAGTCCGACGGAGATCTGCGCCGCCGAGCGCATCCGTTCCTCGAATCTGGCCGTGCTGTTGAGGGAGCTCGAATCGGCCGGCTACATCAAGCGTCGGGCCGATACGCAGGATCGGCGCCGCACGTTGTTGTCGCTGACCGCGAAAGGGCGGCGCGTGCTGCACGGCAACCGCACCGTCCGAGGGCAATGGCTCGCGCAGGCCATGCTGGAAAGCCTCAGCGCGCGCGAACGCAGCGTGGTGCTCGAAGCAGGCGAGCTGCTCGACCGGCTCGCGCGCTTCGGGCGCGGGGGGGGCTACAGCGGAGCCGGAGGGTTCCCGTCGGAAGGTGGCCGCTTGAAGCGCGAGCGGTTTGCACGTGCTTCATTCAAGCATCGATCGCACTGATCTCATTGATCGCATCGGCGAAGAGGAGGGCAGATGGCAACGGATTCGGAAGCGCGCGCAGCCGGTGGGCGCGAAGTCAGCGTGCGCGAACTGTTCCTCGGCTTTCTCGGTCTCGGACTGATCTCGTTCGGCGGCGCACTGCCGTTCGTGCGGCGCGCGGTGGTGGAGCGGCGGCGATGGTTGTCGTCCGAAGAGTTCATCGATCTGCTTGGTCTCTGCCAGTTTCTGCCGGGTGGCAATGTCATCAATCTGTCGGTTGCGATCGGCATGCGCTTTCGCGGCGCGCTTGGCGCCCTCGCCGCGATAACCGGCTTCATCGCCGTGCCTTCGTTGATTGTGATCGCGCTCGGCGTCGTCTATGCAAAGACGCAAAACGATCCGATCGTTCATCACCTGTTCGGCGGTCTTGCCGCGGCGGCCGCGGGCCTGCTTGTCGCCATGGCGATGAAGGTGGCCAAGCCGCTCATTCGTTCGCCCGAAGGCATCTTCATCGCGGCGCTCATGTTCGTGGCCATTGCGCTCGTGCGGCTGCCGCTCTTGCCGACCATGCTCGCGCTGACGCCCTTGAGCATCGCGCTTGCGTGGCGCCGGCAGCGCAGCGCGCACAGTGCGCCGAAGGAGACGGTGAAATGAGCGCGACGCTCGTCGCATTGGCGACTATCTTCTCCCAGCTCTCGCTGCTCGCGTTCGGCGGTGGCAACACGATCCTGCCCGAGATGCAGCGTCAGGTCGTGCAAGTCCATCATTGGATGAGCGCCGAACAGTTCACGGCGCTTTTTGCGCTTGCCCAGGCCGCGCCGGGCCCTAACATGATGATCGTGACGATGATCGGCTGGCATGTCGCGGGCTGGCCTGGATTCTTCGTTTCCACCTTGGCCAAATTCGGGCCGTCGTCGCTCGTCACTGCTGCGTCGATGCACGCCTGGGAGCGTTTCAAGGACCGCCCCTGGCGCCGGTACGTGCAGCTCGGCATGACACCGGTGACGGTCGGGCTCGTCGCGGCGAGCGCGATGCTGATCTCGCATGCGTCGAATCAGACGGCGATTCAATGGGCGATCACGGCAGCTTGTGCGGCGCTTGCTTTTCGCACGCGCATCCATCCACTTTGGCTACTCGCCGCGGGCGCGGCGATCGGGGCCACTGGCTTCGGCCAGATCTGAACGCTGGGCATCGCCCAACGGCGCAACATTCAACGCACAGTGCGTCGGGCGATGTCGTCGAGGACGGAGCGCTCGGCCAGCACCTCATCGATCAACCCGTAGGCCTTCGCCGCGTCCGCTGCCATGAAGTTGTCGCGATCGGTGTCTTTCGCGATCTGCTCGACCGACTGGCCTGTGCGTTCGGCGAGAACCTGATTGAGCCGCTCGCGCAGGAACAGCACTTCCTTCGCCTGGATCTCGATATCGGCGGCCGTTCCCTGGCTGCCGCCCGAGGGTTGATGAATCATGATGCGCGCGTTAGGCAAGGCATAGCGCTTTCCCTTGGCGCCCGCGGCGAGCAGGAATGTGCCCATGCTGGCCGCGAACCCCGTGCAAAGCGTCGAGACCTGCGGCTTGATGAACTGCATGGTGTCGTAGATGGCCAGCCCGTCATAGACAGAGCCGCCCGGCGAGTTGATGTAGAACGAGATATCCTTGTCCGGATTCTCGGACTCCAGAAACAGCATCTGCGCAACGATGAGGCTTGCGGTCTCCTCGTTGACGGGACCTACGAGAAAGACGATGCGCTCGCGCAAAAGCCGCGAGTAGATATCGTAGGCACGCTCGCCGCGACCCGTCGTTTCGATGACGGTCGGCACGAGCTGGTTGTAGGGATAAGGGGGCAGATGTCCGGGCATGGCGTTCCTCGCACGAATGTCGCGGGCATGCTCGGCATGCCCTTCGATTGTGTTGACGCACGGCATGTGTCCATTGTGACAAGTCTGGCTGGTCGACGCATCCGCGCGCTACATAAATATTTGTGCAGCGGTTGTCACGTTCGGGGCTGCTCGAGCGTCAATGAATAGGGACGCGGCCGGCACACGGCATCAACGGGTGTGCCAGCCGGGTTTTTGGGCCGAGGCGCGAGACAAGCACAGGACTGCTGGAGCATGGACTCATGATGCAATCATCCATCGATAAAACTGCTGAATTCCAGCGCATGCGTGCGAGGCTCTTGTCGATCGTCGGCCGAATGCTCGGAAGCCGCGCCGAGGCCGAAGATGTCGTCCAGGAGGTGTGGCTCAAGTGGCACGCGGCAGATGCGGCGGCACTGCATACGCCGCCTGCCTGGCTGACGACTGTTGCAACGCGTCTCGCGCTCGATCGGCTTCGTCGGCTCGCGGCCGAGCGCGCCGCGCGCGAAAGCGAGTGGATCGCCGAGCCCTGGCGCGACGAGTGCGCGCCATCGGCGGAGGATGTGGCGTCGAGGGCGTCATCGCTTGACGCGGGGCTGACGGTGCTCGTCGAACGGCTTTCGCCCGACGAGCGGGCTGCCTTTGTCCTGCACGAGGCGTTCGATTGCGACTATGCGTCGATTGCCGATGTGGTCGGCAAGACCCCCGCGCATTGTCGGCAGCTCGTGCACCGTGCGCGCGAACGGTTGCATCGCGAACCGGATCGTGCAGTGCGAAGAGTGGAGACGGTCGAGACGGACCTGCGGCGCGGCACGCTCGATCGTCTGGCCGAAGCGCTGGAAACGGGCGATGCGGGCCTCGCCATGCAGCTTTTCGCCGCAAATCCGACTTTCACCGTCGATGGATTCCCGGCCTCGCGTCAGCACGCCGAAACGCCGGCCGCAGCCGCCGCAACGACGGCCATGGCGTTCGTCGACAAGAGCTGGGCCCTCGCCGGCCCCGGTTTGCGGGCGCATGCGTTGGCGATAAGAGGCGTGGGTTACCTCGCGCTGTCGGCGCACGGCGAAATTGTCGCGCTCGTTGCCGTCTCGTTCGCGGGCGCAGCGATTGGCCGCGTGGAAATCAGTACTGACGCCGCGATGATCGAGGCGGTGAACAGTGCCTTCGGCCTGCATGCCGTGCAAGCATTGTTGGCCGCCGTGCGGCGTCGGGCGTTTGCGTCTTTCGCCGTCGCTTGAACCGTCGTGCGACGGCAATCCATCAGAGCCCGGCCGCTTCCCAGTTGATGTCGACGCACAGCACCTGCAAACCCTTGACCGTTTGCGCCGCAATCGACGCGGTCACGCACAAGTGCGCTTCATTGATCGACAGATAGGGAGCAGTGAGATGCGCGTGCCCGGGCGAGCGTACCGCCGCCGTGAAATACGGCCGGCGCTCCCAACTGGCGCCCTCCGAGTGCAGCAGCGGACTGAACCGCTTGGCGCGGCGCGAAACGCGGCGTCCGGCCGGTACGAGGTTGTCGCCGATTTGCCGGCCGCGCGCATCGAGCAAAAACGAGCGAGCCGTTTCGGGTAGCGTGAGCAGCGGCTGCGTGGCGTCTTCGAGCGTCTCGCCCGCCACGAGCCGCGCGCAGGCTTGGTTCAACGCGGCAACATAAGGTGCGAGACGTTCGGCTTGCAATCGCTCGCGGGCGCCGACGCGTTCGCGCAACGCTGCCGAAAGGGCATCCATTGCGCTCGCGGCGATGCGCGGCTCGACGGGTTTCGCGCTCGGTCCTGCAAAGTACGCGCCCTGCACGAAATCGACGTTGCATTCGAGTGCGATCAACGCCTCGCGCTCGGTCGACAGCCCGCCCATCAAGACGAGCTGCCCCGATTCATGCAGCAGGGACACAAGCCCCGGCAAGACGCGTTCAATGTGGGAATGCTCGCTCGCCTGCGCGAGAATGACGCGATCGAGCGTGACGATGTCAGGGCGCAGATGCCAGACACGGTCGATATTCGAATGCTTTGCACCGAAGCCGCCAAGTGCGATCAGAAACCCCGACTTGCGCAGTGAATCGACGATCTCCGCGAAGCGGCCCGTGTCGCCGCCGGCCTGCTCCGGCACCTCCAGCACGACGCGCTGCGGCGGCAGGCCGAGTGCTTTGAGGCTGGCAAGCATGGCGTCGCCATAGCTCGTATCCATCAATGCCGCGGGATGCAGACTCAGGAACAGCCACTCGTCGTTGGAGTCGAACGCGCTGAAGTTGCCGAGGTGCAGCGATTCCGCGAGCCGCCCGAGTTCAAGCAAATCGCCGCGCCGCGCGGCCTGCGTGAACACTTCGTGCGAGGGCACATGCCGTTCGTCTTCGTCATGCGCGCGCAGCGACGCGTGATAGCCGATCGCGCGGCGATGCGAGACGGAGAACACCGGTTGAAAGACGCTGAATACGGTGTAGCTGCCGTACACGACGGTATGCCGCGTGCCTGCATCGCCCGCGATGGGGCGCGGCGGATGAAAGCCGGGAGGATCGAGATCGATCATGCTTTTTCGGAGAGCGTAACGGGACAGTGGTCTGCGGCGCGATGCCAAACGCATAGCGATTTTACTGTACGGCATGTGACAGCAAGAACTATGCGCAGCGTCAACATCGGGGCGCATGGCCGCCGAGCGTGTCTCGGTGACGCGACACATGCCCGATTGCACAGGCGCGGTGCGGCGGATGCCCCGGCATGGGTCGCGCCGCGCGCGATCGTTCAACGGATCGGCGAGCGCTCCCCCTCGGGCGAGCGCTCGCGATCGGGCTCCAGTGTCATCGCTCGGTCGAAGAACGCACGGGCGCGCGGGTCGTCGGCATAAGCCGCGTTGATACGCAGCCACGGGCTCGTCTGACCGTGCGGCCGAAAGTAGCTGCCCGGTGCAACGGTGACGCCGCACGACGATGCGCATTCGACGAGCCGCTGAGAATCCTCGATATGCGGTGCGCGGGTCCAGACGAACTTGCCGCCCAAAGGCGCGGTAAAAAGCTGCCAGCCGCACGATTCCAGCGTGCGTGCCGCGGCGCCGAGCGCATCGGTCATGCGCCTGCGCAAGCGCTCGAGGAACTT
The DNA here is from genome assembly GCA_966421005.1 of uncultured Paraburkholderia sp. GTDB lineage: Bacteria > Pseudomonadota > Gammaproteobacteria > Burkholderiales > Burkholderiaceae > Trinickia. The sequence goes on along the minus strand of CBJLAJ010000082.1, from coordinate 5,061 downwards.
GTGATATGCGCCGCGCTCGAGCATCGCGAGCGCGACGGCTTCCGCAAAGAGCGACCCTCCCACGCTTGTGAGGACCTTGATGTCGGCCAGGTCTTTCACGATCGCGCGATCGGCCACGATATAGCCGATGCGCAGCGAAGACGACAGTGTCTTCGATAGCCCGCCGATATAGATGACCTGCTCGAGCCTGTCGAGCGCGGCGAGCCGGTCGCTCGTGCTGGCTTGGAAATCCGCATAGATATCGTCTTCGATGATCTTGAAGTCGTATTCGCGGGCCAACTGCAAGAGACGAAATGCCACCGAGGGCGCGACGACCGTGCCGGTCGGATTGTGAAACACGGAATTGACGAAGAACGCGCGCGGCCGATGGCGGGCGAGTTCTCTTTGCAGCGCGTCGAGATCGGGACCTGTTGTCGTGCGGGGGATGCCGACCATGTTGACGCCGTGCAGCTTGAGGAGCCCGAACAAATTGTAGTAACCCGGGTCCTCGACGAACATCGTGTCGCCTGCTTTCAACAGATAGCGAACGAGCAGATCGACGGCTTGACTCGCCCCACTGGTGATGAGCATTTGCGACGCGTCCGCATGAATGCCCAACTGCGCGATGCGTGCCTGCAGATGCTCGCGCAGCGCAGCGTTGCCCAGCGGCGTGGCGTAGTCGACAGTTGCGAGGCGATCGGTGCGCGTGACGTGCCGGATGGCCTGTGCGATACCTTCCATGTCCCGCCACGCTTCGGGGATGAAGCCACTCGCGAGCTTGAGCGTATCGCCGGGATGATGGAATTGCTCCATGATGTAGTTCGATTCGTCTCCGGCGCGGCGCGGGTCCGAAGCGCCGCCGCGTTCGAGCGCGGCATGGCCGCGCGCGCTCACGTAAAAACCGGAGCCGTGCCGCGATTCCACGTAGCCGAGCGAGACGAGCCGGTCATAAGCCTCGATGACCGGAAAACGGCTGATGTCGTAATCGGCCGCGAACGCACGGATGGACGGTAGCTTCGCGCCCGCATGCGCTTCGCCGGAGCGGATCCACGACTCCATGCCGGCAACGATCTGATCGGTGAGCGGCACGCCGTTGCCGCGATCGAGTTCGAACTTCAACAGGACCTCTCTTGTCGCCCGTGGCATATCCCATCGCAGCGACTGTTCGGTAAAACGACTGCACAGTTTTGTGAAAACTGTTCAGAACTGTGCATGTGATTGCACCGACGTTATCGCAATAATGCACTGACGGCAATGCTTGATGAAGGGAGGCTGCGATGCGCGAAATCCGTACGTTCGAGATGGAAGAACACGAACCCGCCACCGTTTGGCGGGTTGACAGGCCGCTCGTGATCAACGTCACGGCGGGGCAGCTTTGGCTGACCATCGAGCACGACAGCGAGGACTACTGGCTCGAGGCGGGGCAGTCGTTCGAGTTGCCGCCCGGTGTGCGAGCCTGGGTCGGCTCGAGTCGTGGGACCGTGCGCATGACGGTGGCGCACACCGAGCATCGTCAGCCATCGGCGAGGTCGACCGCGGGCGGTATGGCCGGAATTCGATTTGATCGCTACGGATTGCGGTTCTAGACTCGTTCGATGACTGGCGGTTTAGACTCGCTCGATATGACACCGAACCTCGCGCTCGAACATCTTTGGTCGCTGGCCGGCTGTGCGCCCGACGCATTGGGCGACATTCGTTTCGACGGCCAGGACCCGGGACTGCCTTCCGTCTATCGCGTGGGTACGCTCGCCTGCGCGACGATCGGTGCGCAGGCGCTTGCCGCCGCCGAATGTCATGCGCTGCGCACGGGGCAGCGTCAGCACATCGAGGTGTCGATGCGACGGGCCCTTGCCGCATTCCGCAGCGAGCGCTATCTGAGGATCGACGACGGCCCCGCGCCCGAATTGCGCGATCCGTTGATGGGTTTTTACGAAACGCGTGACGGACGCTGGATTCAACTGCATACGAATTTTCCTCATCACCGCGAAGGCGTCGTGAACGTTCTGCACTGTGCGAACGATCGCGATGCCGTTGCGGCTGCAATCCGCCGATGGGACGGCATCGAGCTCGATCGAACGCTGGCCGATGCAGGGTTGTGCGCGGCACTGATCCGCTCTCCCGGCGAGTGGGCGCAGGAGCAACAGGCCGCCGCGGTGGCCGCGTTGCCGCTCTTCGAAATCGAACGTATCGGTGCCGCGCCGCCCATGCCGATCGGCGTCGAGGCGCACGTGGCGCCCGCGCGACCGCTCGCCGGTACGCGCGTGCTCGATCTGAGCCGGATCATCGCCGGCCCGGTCGCTGGCCGCACGTTGGCGCAACATGGCGCGCAAGTGCTCCTCGTCAACGGTCCGCATCTTCCGAATATCGCACCGCTCGTGATCGACAATGGCCGCGGCAAGCGCTCCGCCTTGCTCGATCTGCGCGATGCGGCCGATTCGGACCGATTGCGCGCTCTTGCGGCCGACGCGGATGTGTTTCTTCAAGCGTATCGGCCCGGCGCGCTCGCAGCGCGCGGTTTTGCACCCGAGGATCTCGCGCGGATTCGTCCAGGCATTGTCTACGTCAGCGTGAGTGCTTACGGACATCGAGGGCCTTGGGCCGAGCGCCGGGGCTTCGACAGTCTCGTTCAGTCGGCGAGCGGTATCGCGTGGACCGAGCGCGAGGCCGCCGGCGGCACGGCGCCGAAACACTTGCCCTGCCAGGCGCTCGATCATGCGACCGGCTATCTTGCCGCGTTCGGCGCGATGGTTGCGCTGCTGCGCCGCGCGCGGGAGGGCGGTAGCTGGCATGTGCGGGTCTCGCTCGCGCAAACGGGGCGCTGGCTGCAGTCGTTCGGAACCTTGGAGGCCGGGTGGCGTGCGCCCGATATCGGACTCGAGGACGTGCGCGATCTGATGCAGACGATGGCGTCGCCGTTCGGCACGATTCTCGCCGCGGCGCCGGCGGAATCGATGTCGCTCACCCCGCCCGGCTTTGCGTTGCCGCCTCATCCTATCGGCGCCGACGAGCCGCGCTGGATCGAGCCGTAGGGCCTGTTCACGCTGATTGCAGGCTTGCGAACGTGCCTTGCCGCCCGCCTACTTGCGTAACTCGGCGACGAAGTCGTAATAATCGTTGCGGCAATAGGTATCGGTGAGTTCGATCGCGCGCTGGTCGGCCGTATAGCCGATGCGTGTAATGAGCAGCAGTGCGTCGTGCGGCGCGATGCTCATCTGGCGCGCGATTTCATCGCTCGCGTTGACTGCCCGGAAGTGCTGCAGCGCGCGCACGATTGCGAGCCCCCGCTGTTCGAGATAGCTGTAGAGCGAATCGCCGATGGCATTGGGATCGGGTATGACGGATGCCGGCAGCGTCGAGTTTTCGACGGCCATGACGATGCCGTCGGCAAGACGCAGCCGTTTCAAGCGCGTGACTGCCGCCGCGGGAGAAAGACCCAGCTGGATGACCTCATCGCGGCTTGCCGGTTGAATATCTCGCGAGAGCCATTGGGAACTCGGCGTGAAGCCCCTTCGCCGCAGCATTTCGCTGAAGCTCGAAAGCTGCGAAAGCCGGACGTCGTAGCGCGGTGTGATGAAGCTGCCGGCGCCGTGAGAGCGACGAATGAGACCTTGCTCGACCAGCAGTGCGATGGCCTTGCGCGCGGTGATGCGCGAAACGCCGAGCGCGTCGGACAGCACGCGCTCCGACGGCAGTGCTTCGCCTGCGTTCCAGCGGCTTTCGTGGATGGCCTGCCCCAGCTTGCGGGCAAGCTGGAGGTAAAGCGGCGTATCGTTCTCCGGGTCCGGACGCAGGTCGCGCCAGCGGTCTTCCGAGGGTGCATTCATGGCCTATGGGCGGCGAAGGGCAAGCGGTGATTTTATGTCATCGCCGCGCTGCGGGCCATGTTATGCGAAAGCGAGCAAGCGGGCGCATGTTTTTCGGCTCGGGGATACACTCCGGTGGTCGAAAGACCTGTGAAGGAGAGGGCGATGGAGCGCAACGATGCCTGGGTGACGCTGCCGGACGGCGAGCGTATCGCAAAGCTGGGGCTCGGCACATGGGAGATGGGCGAGCGGCGTTCGGCACGCGAGGCGGAAATAGCCGCATTGCGCGAAGGCGTCGAGCTCGGGATGACGGTCGTCGATACCGCGGAAATGTATGGAGAGGGCGCGACCGAGACGCTTTTGGGCGCGGCGCTCGCCGGGTTGCGTGACAAGATATTTCTCGTGAGCAAGGTCTATCCGCATAACGCGAGCCGGCGCGGAATCGTCGCTTCATGCGATGCGAGTCTCGCGCGGCTGAAGACCGACCGGCTCGATCTTTATTTGCTGCACTGGCCCGGCGCGATTCCGCTGGAAGAAACGGTGGAAGGTTTCGAATCGCTGCGGCGTGCGGGCAAGATCCGGCATTGGGGTGTGAGTAATTTCGATGTCGATGAGATGCAAGCGCTCTTCGCGGCGGGCGGTACCGCCTGCGCTGCAAATCAGATTCTTTATAACGTTGCGCGGCGCGGGCCCGAGTTCGATCTACTGCCGTGGATGCGCGCGAGAAATCTGCCTGGGATGGCCTACAGCCCCATCGATCACATGCGTTTGCCGCAGGGATCGGTACTCGACGATATCGCCCAGGCGCGCGGTGTTTCGCCTGTCAGCATCGCGCTCGCGTGGGTGCTCGAGCAAACCGGCGTCTGTGCGATTCCGAAAGCGGGAAATATCGAGCATGTGCGCGAGAATCGTCGCGCGCTCGATATTCGATTGACGGACGAGGAGCGCGCGCGCATCGATGCTCGGTTCAAGCCGCCGCGATCGAAGCGCGCGCTGGAGATGTTGTGACGTAGGCTGGGGCGTGCGTCTCGACGCGGCGGGAAGTGTGCGCCGCGTCGATTGGCGGTGTTAGTGGTTGCCGCCGTGGCCGCCGCCGTTGCTGCCGTTGCCTCCACCGTTGCCGTGGCCGTTGCCGCCGTTGCCACTGCCTTGTCCGCTGCCGTTGCCTCCACCGTTGCCTCCACCGTTGCCGCCGTTGCCGCTGCCGTTTCCACCGCTGTTGCCGCCACCGTGGCCACCACCGTTTCCGCCGCCGTTTCCCCCGCCGTTGCCACCGCCG
>CBJLAJ010000081.1:0-23782 GCA_966421005.1 uncultured Paraburkholderia sp. | reverse complement strand
GGGGTGCTTAGGGGTGCTTAGGGGTGCTTGGGGTTGCTTACGGGTCGATCGAAAGTCGTCCGGCCAAAGGGTCGAGCCACCGGGCCCGTTCGGAATCGGGTCATGACCTAGCTGCCGTCGTCGGGGATCCACGCGGCTCTCGCCGCCGCACTCGCGCTGAAGGCGGGGAACTTGGCGCCCAGCTCCGCCATCGTGTGGATATCGTGTTTTACGAGGTCGTCGCGCGTGATCAGCGTCGGCGCGATCCTGATGTGGTGACCGGGATCCTGCCCGGCTACCAGCAGTGCGGCGGCGCGCACGGACACCGCGCCCACGACGGCCGGATTGGTCGCCGCGGTCGCAACCCAGGGACTCCCCGGCGCGCGAATGGCCGCGATATCCGCCGTCGAGATGTCGGCGCTATAAATACGGAGCTTCGCGGCGCGCTTGCCTTCGTCGGCGGCGAGTTTCGCGCCGCGCGCGAACTCGTCGTAGGGCGCGAATACGACGCTGATATCGGGATGGGCGCGATAGGCGGCGGCCGCCTGATTCGCGACCGACTCGGCAATCGGGTTGTCGACCGTGCCCCAGCGGGCCTTCTCCGTCACGCCGGGATGCGCGTTCTTGAACGCGCGCCACACGGCATCGCGGCGATCGAGCGGCGCAAACCCGGCCACATACACGTAGCCCGCCGAAAACGTGCCGCCGTTGTCCTTCACCGCCTGTTGCAGCACCAGGTTTGCCAAATCCTCATCGCTTTGCTCGATTTGCGGAATCTTGGGGTTATCGAGATTCACGTCGAACGCGACGACTTTGATGTCCTTGTCGAGTGCGCGCTGCACGACGTCCTTCAGCGATTCCGGCAAGCCGTGATTCACGATGATCGCGGACATGCCGAGGCTGATCGCCTGCTGGATCTGCTCGCGCTCTTCGCTCGCGTCCTGGCGGCCTTCGTAGATGCGCAGATCGATGCCGAGCGCCTTCGCCTGCTTGAGCGCGCCGGCCTCGTAGGCCTGGAAGAAGTCGCCGGTCGACAGATAATTGACGAGCGCGATCTTGACGCCCCCCCGGTCGAACGGCGCCGACGCGCCACGCAAGCCGGACGCCGACGCCAGATCACTCAGGCCCAACGCGGCACTCGCGAGGACCAACGCGCCGAGCGCCAAGCGCAACGGCCCTTTGCGTGTGCTACGCGACGCGTCGCGTTGCTGGGCTTCATTCAGTCGAGTCATAAGCGGTTTCCGTGTGGTTGTTCGTGTTCGTGTTCGTAGTTTGCGCAGCCGCGCCATCAGAGCGCGGACTCGGCATGCGTCAAGCGATAGCCCGCACCTGGGTGCGGCTCGGCCAGCCGCGCACCGCGTCCATGCAGTTTTTCGCGCAACGTACCGGGCGCGTAGTCGGTCTTGTAGGCGCCGCGCCGCTGCAGCTCCGGCACAACGAATTCCACAAAATCGCTGAACGTCTCATGCGTCAGCGCATACGCGAGGTTGAATCCATCGACGTCCGTCTCCTCGACCCACGATTGCAGCTCATCCGCCACCCGCGCCGAGTCGCCGACCGTCAGGGGCCCCAACCCGCCTATGCCGCCCCACTTTGCAATTTCGCGCACCGTCCACACGCGCGTCGGGTCCGCGCTCGACAACGCTTCGACGGCCGACTGCACCGCGTTGCTTTCGACATGGCGCAGCGGCTCGTCCAGTCCGTATTTCGACAGATCGATGCCCGTCCATCCGGACATCAACGCCAGTGCGCCCTCGTCGCTCGCGTAGCGCCGATAGTCGGCGTGCTTGGCGTGCGCCTCGGCCTCGGTCGCGCCGGTAATCACGGTATGCAAGTTGAAGATCAGGACGTCGTGCGGGTCGCGTCCGAAGCGCTCGACACGTGCGCGAATGTCGGCGACAAACGCCTTCAGAATCGTGCGCGATGGCGCCGCAATGAAGATGCACTCGGCATGCTGTGCCGCGAAGTCCTTGCCGCGCTTCGATGCGCCCGCCTGATACAACACCGGCGTGCGCTGCGGCGACGGCTCGCACAGATGAATGCCTGGCACATCGAAATAGCGGCCGCGATGCCTGATCGGATGCACCTTCGACGGTTCGGTGAAAACCTGCCTCGCCGCATCGCGGATAACGGCATCGTCTTCCCACGACCCTTCCCACAGCTTGTAGCAGACTTCGAGATATTCGTCGGCAAGCGCATATCGTTCGTCGTGACTCGCTTGCGCGGGCAGTCCTACGTTACGCGCGGCGCTGTCGAGGTATGACGTGACGATGTTCCAGCCGATACGCCCGTTCGTCAGATGATCGAGCGTCGACATCCGGCGTGCGAACGGATACGGGTGCTCGTACGACAGCGAGCAGGTCACGCCAAAGCCAAGATGCTCGGTCACGTGCGCCATCGCCGAGACCAGCAGAATCGGATCGTTGACCGGCACTTGCGCGGCCTGGCGAATCGCCGCTTCCCCGCTGCCCTGATAGACGTCGTAGATGCCAAGCACGTCCGCGATGAAAAGCCCGTCGAACTTGCCGCGCTCGAGCAGCCGCGCGAGCTCCGTCCAGTACCCGAGCTCGCGGTAACGCCATGAGGTATCGCGCGGATGAGCCCACAGTCCGGGCGATTGATGCCCGACGCAGTTCATGTCGAAGGCGTTGAGCCGAATCTGTCTCGTCATGATGCGTGGCTCAATTCCACGGATGGCGCGCGGGCTTCACGCCGTTCAGGTAGTAGTTGCCGACCAGGTGGTATTTCCAACGCACCGGGTCGTGCAGCGTGTGCGTGCGCGCGTTGCGCCAGTGCCGGTCGAGGTTGTGTTCGGCAAGCGTTGCTTGCGTGCCGGCGAGTTCGAAAAGCTTTTCGCCCGCGAGCAGCGCGACTTCCGTGGTCAGCACCTTCGCCTCGCCAACGGCCACTGAAGCGCGCGCAACGTCGTCTTCGCTCGTTTGCGGCTGCGCGGCGATCTCGTCGAGCACGCGCGCGGCGCGCTCGAGCAGCGCATCGGCCGCGTGCAATTGAATATGCAGGCGGCCGATTTCGCGTACGGTCAGCGGATCGTCGGCAGCGCGTTCGACGTTGCTGTCGATCCAGGCACGCGTGCGCTCGCGTACGAAGCGCAGGGTGTCGGCAAGCGCGGCGTGCGCGATGCCTGCATCGACGGCGGCCTGGATGATTTGGGAAATCGGGCCGTTGAGCGTGGGCAGATCCGTCACGCGATGCACGGGAAAAACGTGCGAAGCCGGCACGCGTACGTTATCGAGCACCACGGTTCCGCTCGCCGTCGTGCGCTGGCCAAAGCCGGACCAATCGTCGATGACCGAAAGCCCCGGCGTACCCTTCGGAATATAGGCCAGCCAACCCTTGCGCGCTTCGTCGAGGCCCAGCACCGGCACATAGTGCGCGAAGAGCGCGCCAGTGGAATAGAATTTGGTCCCGTCGACCCGATAGGTGTCGCCTTCGCGTATCACGCGCGTCTTGAGATCGAGCACGTGCTTCGTGCCCTTCTCCGAAAACCCGTTGCCGAAACGCTTGCCTGCAAGCACTTCGGCAAAGAACCGGCGTTTTTGCTCAGGCGTTCCGGTCAGCGCGATGACGTCGACCAAGCCGAAGTGATTTTGCGGTAGCTGACCGAGCGATGGGTCCGCGGCGGAGATGGTCTTGACGACTTCAGTCAGCGTGACGAACGACACACCCGCACCGCCATATTCTTTCGGCACGGTAATGGCCCACAGCCCCGAATTCGAAAACCATTCGACTTCATCGTAAGGCAGCCGCCGCTCGCGATCGCGTAGCGCGGCACCTTCGCCTAGACGCTGCGCCAGTTCACGCGCGCGCTCAACGGCTTCCTCGTCGCTCGCGATGATGCGCGTTGCGTTCGCTGGCGCCGCTTCATGATGCCGGGTAACCACTCCGTCGATCGCTGCCATGCAAGACTCCGCTTCGATAATCGTTTGCAAAAATTATCAGCGACCGATGGCACGACAAAGCGAGGTTTTCGAAGATCGATATTCATCGCGACCACGAATCGTTTCCAATTCACGAGCGATTTGCTCATCGTGCCGCGGCTGATATCCATTGCACGAATCGATCGTTTCAATCGAGAGCGATTGTTGGTTAAATCCATTCTGGAATAATCTCTGATTTCAGGATCGTCTCGCGATAGGTTTCGCGCAACGCGGGACGCGTCATGCATAAGTCAGGCGTTCCGCTTCACGCGTGTGCGTCGTCGCGCGTTCCAACGCTGAACGTCAATGCGAGCGCGCCCACGAGCAACGCGCCCTTGATGAAGTCCTGCATGTAGTACGGCGCGTTCAACATCGTCAGGCCGTTAAGCAGGACCCCAACGAACACCGCGCCGATCACCGTGCCCAGCACGTTCGGGCGCTTGGCGCCGCCCACCGCGTAACCCACCAGCGAGGCCGCCACAGCGTCGAGCAGCAGCGAGTGCCCCGCGCTGACGTCGCCGCGCCCAACGCGCGCCGCGATCAGCAGACCGCCCAACGCCGCAATCGCGCCCGATGCGACATACGCCGCGGCCCGATACCGCCGCGTCGGGGCACCGGCCAGGCGCGCGGCCGTTTCGTTGCCGCCGATCGCGTAGAGCACGCGGCCCCAGCGCGTGGTTTGCATCACGACAGCCCCGATCGCCGTCACAAGCCCCAGGACGATCACCGGCAGCGGCACGATCTCGAACACCCTCATCCGGCCAAGCGCGAGAAACGCGTCCGGAAAGACGCCCGAGGCCTCGCTGCCGTCTGGCAGGATAGTCCCCGTGGCGAGCGATCTGCCGCCCGTCGGAATCAACTGTAAGCCGGCGAGTAAAAATAGCGAACCGAGCGTCGCAAGCTGATCCGGCACGCGCAGCCGCGTGATCAATAGCGCGTTGCCAAGCCCCGCGGCCAGCCCGAACGCGAGACAGGCGCCGAACGCCAGCCACGTACCGCCATGCCAGACGACGAGCACGTAGCTCGCTGCCATCTGCGTGGACGCCGCGATGCTTCCCACCGAGAGATCGAAGCCGCCGGCGGCCAGCGTGACGGTGACGCCAATGCCGAGCAGCGCCGTGATCGACACGCTTTGCAAGATGCTGAACAGGTTGTCGACGCTGAGAAACGCGGGCTGGGCAAGCGCGAAACCGATAATGAGCGCGGCCAGCGCGAACAACATGCCGCCGCGCTCCAGCAGCGTGCGCCATGCGCTCAGGCCGACCGACGAGCGTGCGGCGAATGCGTCACGGCGGATCGATGGCGCAATCGCGCCGCTTTGGGAAGTGGGCTCGTTGGACGACATACCGGTCTTCATCACGATGGCGGTGCGGGAACGGACGCAGAAATAGCGATAGGATCAGCACCAGCGTGCTGTGTGATAGATAGATCCGGGGCGCCTCGATCGAAATACACGATTCGATCGGCAAGCTCGAGCGCCTCCTCGAGATCGCTGACGAACACGAGCGTCGCCCGCGAATGCGCATGCTCGCGCAGCATCGCGACGATATCGGCGCGCGCGCCCGCATCGACGCCCTGGAACGGCTCGTCGAGCAGTAAAACGCGCGCGGGTTCCGCGTGCCAACGCGCCAGCGCGACCTTTTGCTGATTGCCGCCGGACAAGAGGCTCGGCCGGTCTTGCGGACCGCGGCAGCGTATCCCGAAGCGTTCGATCGCCTCGCGGGCCACCTGCCGCTCGCGACGGCTGCGCACGAAACCGCGGGCAGACCAGCGCGACAGAAACGGAAAGCCGATGGTGCCCGCGATCGTCGCGAACGGCACGCTGTCGGGGAAAAGCGACGTGCGGCGACGGTCCTCGCCGAGCATGAACACGCCGGCACCAATCGCATCGGCGGGCGAGCGCGGCCGCCAACGGACCCCATCGAGCGTCACGCTCCCAACGAGCGCGCGCTCGAGGCCGAATAACGTGCGTGCAAAACGCGATTTGCCACTGCCGATCGGGCCCGCGATCGCGACGATTTCCCCTCGATGCACATCGAGGTCGAACGGTACGCTCTCGCGGCGCAAGCGCAAACCGCGGATCGCCAGCGCGGGCGCATCGCCATGTACGGCGTCGGGTCGAGCGCCGGCGCCCGCGGCACCGGATCGCGGCCGTACCGTTTGCAACACCCGACCCAGCATCGCTTCGAGTGCGGCATCGAGATCGATCGGCCGTCGCAATTCGCTGACGATGCAACCGTCACGCATGACGATGACGCGATCCGCGATGCGCCGCACATCGCTTTGGCGATGCGAGACCAACAGCGTTGCGACGCCTTCGGCGCGCAGCCGCTCGACGAGTTCGAATAGCGTCCGCGCTTCGGCGGCCGACAGGCTCGCGGTCGGCTCGTCGAGGATCAGCAATTCGGGGTGCGCACCTAGCGCCCGCGCGATCACGACGCGCTGCTGCGCCGCAAGCGGCAAGCTCCCGAGCGGTGCGTCGAGATCGACATCGAGGCCGATGCGGCGCGCGCGGCTTGCCGCTGCCGCACGCCGGGCACGCGTCGTCTGAAACCATGGCGCGCCGCCGTCGCAAAACAGATCGAGCAGCAGGTTGTCCGCCACCGACAGCGTCGCGACGACCGCATCGGCAATCGACTGATGCACGGTCACCACGCCATGTCGAGCCGCGTCATGCGGCGACACCGGCAGATACGGCGCACCCGATAGCGTCAGTGTCCCTCGATCGGCGCGATAGACGCCGCTCAGAATCTTGACGAGGGTCGACTTGCCCGCGCCGTTCGCACCCATCAATGCGACGACCTCGCTCGCCTCTATCGACAAGTCGATACGCTCGAGCGCGACACTGGAACCGAAGCGCTTACCGATGCCTTCGGCGCGCAAGACGGGCGGCGGCATGCGCGGAGCTGGTCAGGCTGCAAGTGCCACGGGGCTGCGCGCGGTATAGTCTTCGGCGTCGATGTCATAGCCGACAGGGTCCCAACGGATCGCGAGCAGCACGGCGAGCGACAGCAATGGCGCGAGCGCGATGACCCAGAACACCTTCGTGCCGAGCGCCGCCGCGAGAACCGGGAAGAGGAACAGCGACACCGTCGATGCCGAGCGCACGAGGGTCTGGTTGAAGCCGACGCCAATGCCGCGCAGCGACGTCGGATAGCTGAGCGACGCGAAGCTCATGCTATGCGCGCCCGGCCCGAATCCCTGACCGAACAGGTAGCCGCCCAGTAGCAACACAGCGAGGACCACGAGCACGCCATTGCCCGGATGTCCAATCAACGCCAGACCGATCAGCGATGCGAACTGTAACGCATGCCCCACCACCGTCATTCTCCACGCACCGAAGCGCGATACGAAGCGCACGCCGATCAACCCGCCGACGAATGCGAAGATCAGGTTCAAAGCCAGCGCCGCGACGATGGTCGTGAGCGGCCCTTGCTTGAGGAAACTCGCGATGATGACAGGCAGACCATAGACGATTGCGTTGTAGCCGAACGATGATGCGGCGCCAATCGTCGCGGCTAGCACCGTGCGGCGCCGATACGGCTGGCTAAAGAGAACGCCGTAATTACGCCACGACGCGGTGCGCGGCTCGTGTGCCGTCTCGTTGCCCGGTTCGACGGTCGCATCGACGTGGTACGCATGCCTGAGGATGCGCGCGGCACCTTCGAGATCGCCCTGGTTCGCCGCCCAAACGGGGGATTCGCTGATATAGCGGCTGCGCACGGCGATGATGACGAGCGCCGGCACCGCGCCGAATGCGAGCGTCAGGCGCCACAGCCAGCCGAGCTGATGCTCCGGCAAAACGGCATAAAGGCCAAGAATCAGCAGATAGCAAGTGCTGGTCGCGGCATACCAGGCTGGGCACCACGCGGCGACGCGCGAGGCCTTGCTGCCCTTGCCGGCCACACGCGAGAACTCCGCGAGAAATGCCATCGCCACCGGCAGATCGAGGCCGATGCCGAACCCCATGAGAAAGCGCGCCCCGCCCAGCACCCATGCATTCGGCGCCAAACCGGCCGCGATCGCGGCGACGACGAAAAACAGCATGTCCGCCATGAAGACACGGTAACGCCCGATACGATCCGTCAGATAGCCGCCCACGAGTGCGCCAAGGATGGCGCCGAACGTGATCGCGGCCGACACGAGGCCCACCTGCGTCGGGCTCAGCGCAAATGTTCGCGCGATATCCTTCATGCCGTAGGCGAGCGAGGTCAGGTCGTACGCATCGAGAAACACGCCGCCCAGCGCGATGGCGATCACCATGCGGGCATTGCCGCCCTTCGCCGCGACGTTGCCCACGATGTGCGCAACATCGCGAGCCGAGCGCACCACCAGCGGGCCGCCGGCCGGCGCGCTGGCAGGCGGCTGCGATGACGGGTCGACGGCTGAGATAGACAGTGAGGCGTGGGCGGTGTGGGAATCGCTGGCGACGGTGGACATGGTGTTGGATGTGCTCTGGCACGGTGTCTTGATCGACGCATCGTAGCCAACGCGCCGCACCGCACGAAGCAACGTTTTCTCATATGCTTTTCGCGTCGGCTTTCGCGTGAACGCGCGTCGCCTCGCCGGGCTCGGTTCGTGCCGCCGGTGCGCCACCACCCGAGCGGAACGCGGCACCCGCATGGCGCTCGGGCAGCCGGTCACCCGCGCCAAACAGCTTCTGCCTGAGCGTGCCCTCTTCGTACGCCGTCTTGTAGAGGCCGCGTTCCTGCAACTCGGGCACGACTAGATCGATGAAGTCCTCGTAGCTCTCCGGCACGACAGTGCGGCTCAGGTTGAAACCATCGATATCGGCTTCTTCGACCCACGATTGCAACTCGTCGGCGATATGCGCGGGACCGCCCACGATCGCCGGATAGCGGCCACCCAGCGCAAACATCTCGAGCAGCTTGCGGCGGGTCCATCCGTGTGCTTTCGCCGTACGCGTCGCCGATTCGATCGCGTTGCCGGGCGTGTAATCGATGGGCGCGTCCAGATCGTATTGCGCATAGTCGATGCCGGTGCTTGCGGCGAAGTGGGCAAGGCCGGCCTCGCGGCTCGCATAGCGCAGATAATCGGCGTGCTTCTCGTGCGCCTGCGCGTCGGTCGCGCCCGGTACCACGGCCGCCCCCACGAACACCTTGACGTCATTCGGGTGGCGGCCCGCTTTCACGAGTTGCTCGCGCAGCGCACGTACCGTCTCGCGGGCCGTTTCGCGGTTCGGCGGCGAGATGAAGACGCACTCGGCGTGGCGCGCGGCGAAGCGCTGGCCGCGTCCGGAGCTGCCCGCCTGGAACAACACCGGAGTACGTTGCGCAGAAGGCTCCGAGAGGTGGTAGCCGTCCACCGCGTAATAGCGGCCCGCGTGCTCCACCCGATGCACCTTCGCCGGATCCGCGTAGACGCGCGCATCCTTGTCGCGGCGTACCGCTCCATCTTCCCAACTGCCCTCCCACAGTCGATAGAGCACGTCGAGATATTCGTCGGCGCGGTCGTACCGCTCGTCGTGCGGCAGCTGTACCGCGCGTCCCATCGCCCGCGCGGCGCTGTCGAGATAGCCCGTGACGATATTCCAGCCGATGCGGCCCTCGGTGAGATGATCGAGCGTCGAGAAACGCCGCGCGAGCAGATAAGGCTCTTCGTAGGTCAGGTTGACCGTCACGCCGAAGCCGAGATGCCGTGTGGCCGCGGCCATCGCCGGCACCAGCAGCGTCGGATCATTGACGGGCAGCTGGATCGACTCGCGTAGCGTCACATCGACGTTGCGCTCGTAGACATCGTAGACGCCGACGATATCCGCGAGAAAAAGCCCGTCGAACAACCCTCGCTCGAGCGTGCGCGCGAGATCGGTCCAGTAGGACAGCTTCCGATAGTCCGACGAGCGGTCGCGCGGATGGGCCCACAGACCGTGATTGATATGACCGACGCAGTTCATGTTGAATGCGTTGAGCGCAATGCGCTTCGATGGGCGCTTGCCTGCCATCACAATGCTCCGTGCCGCGGAGGTAACTTGCCGTTCAGATAGAAATTGCCGATCGCATGATATTTCCAGCGCACCGGATCGTGCAGCGTATGCGTGCGCGCATTGCGCCAAAAGCGATCGAGCCCGAGATCGTCAAGCGTGGCCGCGGTGCCCGCGAGCTCGAAGAGCCGCGAACCTGCATCGAGCGAGATGACCGTGGTCGCGGCGCGCGCCTCAGCGACGGCAATCGAAGCTTCGGCGACCGATTGCTCGTCGGGTGCCGCCTGCGCCGCATCGACGAAGCGGCCGGCGCGCCGCAGCAGCGCCTCGGCACCTTGCAGGCGAGCGGACAGATCACCGAATTGCTGAATCGCGAGCGGGTCCTCGGCGGCGCGCGCCACTTTTGCATCGACCCAGGGTCGCGCGTGCTCGCGCACGAAATCGATCGCCGCGGCAAACGCGCCGCGCGCCTGGCCGAGATCGATTGCGGCGTGCATGATCTGAGCGAACGGGCCGATCGTAGTCGGGCGGTCGAACGACGCACTGAACGGCACCACCCATCCGGGTTCCACCGCCACGTGCTCGAACTGCACGGAACCGCTACCGGTGACGCGCTGCCCGAAGCCATCCCAATCGTCGATGACGGTCACCCCTCGCGCATCGCGCGGCACGAACGCGAGGTGGGTGGCCTCGCGTCCGTCTTCCTCTGCGACGACGAGTGTCGGAATCCAATGTGCGTACAGGGCACCGGTGCAATAGAACTTCCGGCCGTCGATATACCACCCTTGTCGCGTACGTGCGAGCCGCGTGCGGCGCTTGAAGTCCTTGTGCCCGATTTCGGCAAGCGCGTTGCCGAAGCGCTCGCCGCAAAGCACACGCTCATAAAAGAAGCGCAGTTGAGCCTCGCTGCCGCCCACGCGCAGCACTTCGAGCGCATAGAAGTGATTCTGCGGAATCTGGCCCAACGAGCCGTCAGCGGCGGAAATCGTGGCGATGACTTCGGCGAGCGTGCCAGCTCGCACACCCGGTCCGCCGTATGCACGTGGCACCGTGATTGCCCACAGACCGCTCGCGACAAACGCGTCAAGCTCGGCCCACGGCAGCCGCCGCTCGCGGTCGCGCAGCGCGGCTTCGGTCGCAAACGACACGGCAAGACGGTTCGCCACTTCGATAGCGTGAACATCGTCTTCGATCCGATCGGGGGTGAAGGGCGGCGGCTCGGCGGTCGATGGCATGGATGCAATGGACGTGGCGCGCGTCGCGCGCGACACGGGAAGTTCTAGCGTCATGGTTCAGTTCCTGTCCGTTTCTCACGTTCAATTCCACGAGTGACGCTCTGGCAGCGCGCGATTCAAGTGATAGTTGCCGAGCAGATGCAGCTTCCAACGCAACGGATCGTGGAGCGTGTGAGTCCGTGCGTTGCGCCAATGGCGGTCCAGGTTATGCGCGGCGCGCGTGGCCGCGGAGCCCGCGAGTTCGAAAAGCTTTTCGCTTGCGTCGAGCGCGATGCGCGTCGTGAGCACTTTTGCTTGCGCGACGGCCACGGAGGCACGCGCGCTCGCCCCTGCATCGAGCGGCGCGGCCGCAATCGCATCGAGCGTGCGCCCGGCTTCGAGCAGGACCTCATGTGCCGCGTGCAGGTCGATCTGCAGGCGGCCCACATCGGCGATGATGTACGGATCGTCGCTTGCGCGCTCGACGCCGGAATCGAGCCACGGCCGAGCACGTTCGCGCACGAACGCGAGCGCTTGCGCGACCGCTGCTCGCGCGATGCCCTGATCGATCGCGGCGTGAATCAACTGCGAGGTTGGGCCGTAAAGGCCTGGGCGTCCCTCCACCCGCCACAACGCGACGACGTCTTCCACATCGACGGGCACATCGTCGAATACGACCGTGCCGCTCGCGGTGGTTCGCTGGCCGAACGCATTCCAATCGTCGACGACGGTGAGCCCGGGTGCGTCGCGCGGTACCCAGACTTGCACGAAGCGGCCTTCGTCGTCGATGGCACGGGCCGGAACGCGGTGCGCGAAAAGCGCGCCCGTCGAATAGAACCGCTTGCCCGACAAACGCAACCCATCGCGTGTCGAGCGAAGACGCGTCGTGCCTTGCAGGATGGTCGGCGCCTCGACCGAATGACGTTCGGGCCCGGCATTGCCCAGCCGCCGTCCCGCCAGCACCTCGTCGAAAAAGCGCACCTTCTGCACCGGTGTGCCCGCTTCGCGCAACAGCCCGAGTACGCCGAAATGATTCTGCGGAATCTGGCCCAGCGCCGGATCCGCTTCGGAGAGAATCACGAAAACTTCGGCGAGTGTCGCGAACGACACGTCGGCGCCGCCATATTGGCGCGGCACGGTGATGGCGCCGAGTCCGCTCTCGGACCACCGGTCGAGCTCGTCCCACGGCGCGATGCGCTCGCGATCACGCGCGGCGGCACCTTCGGCGAACTCTGCCGCCAAAACGCGCGCCGCGGCCAGCGCGCCCGCATCGTCGACGATGCGCTTGACACGGGATGGGTCCGGCAAACGCGGCAAGCGGCCGCCGGCGAGGAGAGGATCGATAGTCGGCATGGGAGTCCGGATCGGGCGAAGGAAAACGCCCGTCCTGCGCGTGCGCTGCTGCGCTCGTTGGCGCGGCCTCTCGTGCCAGCCTTGCCGTCGCATGAACGGGTCCAAGCCTCAATTGGACCAGCACGCGGCGCGATCGCCTACCAGCGAATTGGCACTTGCTTATCGCGATACGCGATATGCGACGGCGCCCGTCGATCCGCCCGGGCGCCGCCTCTCGTCAGCGGCTGCGCGCCGACAAATGCCGGATGACCGACACCATCGCATCGACCTCGTCGCAAGTGTTGTAGAACGCTAGCGAGGGACGAACGGTGGCTTCGAGGCCAAAACGCCGCAAAATCGGCTGCGCGCAATGATGCCCGGAGCGCACCGCGATGCCCTCCGCGTTCAGCGCGCGACCGACCTCCTCCGTTTCATAGCCCCGCAGCACAAAGGACAGCACGCTCGCCTTGTCGCGCGCCGTGCCGACAAGTCGTACGCCCGGCACGGGGCCAAGCTGGCGCGTCGCATACTCGAGCAGATCGTGCTCGTAGCGAGCGATGTTCTCGATGCCGATCCGCTCGACATACGCGAGCGCCGCGCCAAGCCCGACGGCATCGGCGATATTGCCGGTACCCGCCTCGAACCGCGCAGGCGCCGGCTGAAACACCGTGCGCTCGAACGTCACGTCGGCGATCATGTTGCCGCCCCCTTGCCATGGCGGCATTTCCTCGAGCAGCGCGCGTTTGCCGTACACGACGCCGATACCGGTCGGCCCGAAGACCTTGTGTCCCGAGAAAACGAAGAAATCGGCATCGAGGGCCTGCACATCGACGCGCATATGCGACACCGACTGCGCGCCATCGACGAGCGCCTTCGCGCCCGCGCGGTGCGCGAGTTCGATGATCTCGCTAACGGGCACCACCGTTCCCAGTGCATTCGAGACCTGCGTGACCGAGACGATCTTGGTTCGATCGGAAAGTAGCTTGCGGTACTCGTCGAGCAACACCTGCCCCGAATCGTCGACAGGGATCACGCGCAGTTTCGCGCCCGTTTGCGCGGCCAATTGCTGCCACGGCACGATGTTCGCGTGATGTTCGAGATGCGACACGACGATCTCGTCGCCCTCGCCGATATGTGTCGCGCCCCACGTCTTCGCAATCAGATTGATCGCCTCGGTGGTTCCGCGCACGAATACGATCTCGTCGGGCGAAGCCGCGCCGATGAAACGTTGCGCGATTGCGCGTGCGTTTTCATAGGCATCGGTTGCGCGGCCCGCCAGGGCATGCGCCGCGCGATGGATGTTCGAATTTTCGTGCGCATAGAAATACGCAAGACGATCGATCACGGCCTGCGGCTTGTGCGTCGTCGCGGCGTTGTCGAACCACACGAGCTGCTTGCCGTTCACGCGCTCCTGCAAGATCGGAAAGTCCCGGCGAACCGCGTTGACGTCGAACGGCGCATGTGCGGCAGGCACGGCCGGGACCGCGCCGCGCGCATCGCGCAAGGCAGGCGCATCGTCGAGGAAGTACGGCACGCTGCCCGCCGAATGGCGGTAGGGCTCGGCGTTCGGTTCGAAACGGTGAATCGACAGCAGTGCTCGCAGCTCGTCCTCGCCGGGCAGACCGAACGACTGCGGCGTAACGACATACGGGACGCCGAGCGCGGTGCCGCCGAGGCGCGGTTCGAGCGCAGGCGCAACCGTCGTCAGATTGTCGGGCAAGCCATTGCTCGCAGCCGCGTGCGGCGCCAGCGCCGGCGCGCGATTGGCCAGTGTCAGCACGTGCGTTGGCGCCGCAGGTAGCAGGTTCCCACCGGGGATGCGCCCCAGCGGCAGCGATGCGCCGGGCACACCGGTGCCTGTACCGCCGGGGCCCGCGGGCGGCGATCCGGGCGGTGCGGGGTTGGCGATCGTGGCCAGCGCGGGCGCGGCGGCAGGCCATGCTGACGGCAGTCCGCCCACGGCGGACGACGCGTCGCGCGGTGACGCGTCGCCGGGTAGCGACGTGAAAAAGGCATTGGCGAGACGCGCAAGCGTATCGGCATCGGGCAGACCCGCGGGCGTTGGAAGCGAAGGGATCTCCGGCAGCGGACTGCCTGGTCGTGCGTTAGCGGTAGGTATCGGGGTAGTCATGGTACTTTCCGATTTCCACGTCTTCGAGCACCGCGAGCGCATCGGGCGAATGCACCGCAAGCGAGCAATAAAGCGAGATCAGATACGACGCGATCGCCTGATTGTTGATGCCCATGAAGCGCACCGATAGCCCGGGACCCTGCTCGCCCGCGACGCCTGGCTGATACAGGCCGACCACGCCCTGGCGCTTGTCGCCGACCCGCATCAGCAGGATCTTCGACTTGCCGTCCGCAACGGGCACCTTGTCCGAGGGGATGAGCGGAATGCCGCGCCACGTGATGAACTGAGAGCCGAACAGATTGACCGTCGGCGGCGGCACGCCGCGGCGCGTGCATTCGCGGCCGAATGCGGCGATCGCGAGCGGATGCGTCAGGAAAAACGCCGGCTCTTTCCAGACCTTGGTCAGCAGTTCATCCAGATCGTCAGGCGTCGGCGCGCCCGTCAACGGGAAAACGCGCTGCTCGTCAGCCACATTCGCGAGCAAGCCGTAATCGGGATTGTTGATGAGCTGACTCTCCTGCAATTCCTTGATCGTTTCGATCGTCAGGCGCAACTGCTCCTTGATCTGATCGTGAGGACTGCTATAGAGATCCGACACGCGCGTGTGCACGTCGAGCACTGTGCTCACCGCATTGAGGAAGTACTCGCGCGGATGCTCTTCGTAAGGGACGAACGTCGTCGGCAGCGTGCCCTCGTCTTCGCGCGCAGTGCACGCGGCGCGCACGGCCTCCGGATTCTTGACCTGATTCAGGCGATAAATACCCGCCTCGACGGGCACCCATTGCAGCAAATGGGTCAACCAGCGCGGCGTGATAGTCGAGAGCTGCGGTACGGTCTTGGTGGCATTGGCGAGTTGCCGTGCTGCATTATCGCCGAGCGCGGTCGCGCCGCTCACTGTCGTCGACATTCGGGAGGCTCCAGATCGATAGAAGAAAAACGGGAATGCTTATTACGACGCGAAATTATCTGGGACCGGAACCCACGCCTCAACATGCTATAGCCATCAATGGCCGGCCGTGTGCGCGGCACGCGACGCGGCCCACGTTCACGCACGGGCGAACGCGGCGATATGCAAGCGCGGGGAATGGTTCAGGGCGTGAGGTGTCGCGGGCGCTCTTGAACGGGCACGCCCTCGACAGGCGGTACCCGTAGCAAAGTCGCGATGGGAACGTCGAGTGCGCGGGCGAGCTTGTCGACGGTCACGATGGACGCGATCGCGCTTCCGCGTTCGATTTCCCCGACATAGGAGCGATTGAGCCCGGCATGCTCGGCAAGTTGCTCCTGCGACCACGCCCGCGCTTCCCGCAGCACGCGCACCGCCGCGCCAAAGTTGCGAACGAGCGCGGTCATGGCTGGGCTCCTATCGTCAGTCCCGTAACAGCGGCGGGCCAACGCGGCGACTCGCTGCGCGCGCCGGCCTGCGTGACATGAGTTCCAGGCGCGACATCTTGCGTGACCCATACGTTGCCGCCGATCGTCGCGCCGCGACCGATCGTCACGCGTCCCAGTATCGTCGCGCCGGCATAGACGACGACGTCGTCTTCGACGATGGGGTGACGTGCAAGCCCTTTTTCGAGGTGACCGTCCGCGTTGATCGGAAAACGCTTCGCGCCTAGCGTGACCGCTTGATAAAGGCGCACGCGCTTGCCGATGATCGAGGTTTCGCCAATCACGACTCCAGTGCCGTGATCGATAAAAAATCCTGCGCCTATCTGCGCGCCCGGATGAATGTCGATGCCTGTCTGGGCATGCGCAAGCTCGGCCACGATCCGCGCAAGCAATGGCAGGCCGAGCCCGTAGAGCTCATGCGCGAGGCGATGATGGATCATCGCGACCACGCCCGGATAGCAGAGCAGCACTTCGTCGACGCTGCCGGCCGCCGGATCGCCATGATAGGCCGCGGTCACATCGCTATCGAGCAATACGCGGATATGGGGCAGCCGCCGGGCGAATGCGCGCACCGCGGCAATCGCCTGTTCGTCCGGGACCGGTTCGCTGTGCCAACCCCTCGCCTCGCGGCGCGCGACGTACTGAAGCTCGAGTTTCGCTTGCGCAAGCAGCACATGCAAGGCGGCGTCGAGCGCATGCGCGACATAGAAGTTCTCGCTGTCCTGGCGCAGATCGGGTGGCCCGAGCCGCATCGGAAACAGGACGCCCTTGAGCGCCTCGATCGCTTCCGCTAGCGCATCGCGCGATGGCAGATCGCGTCCTCCGGGCTCGAGCGCTCGATTGTGCTCGTCTCGCCATTGCTGGCGAACCACCTGCAGCGATGCAACGATTTCGTCGATATCGAATAGCGCCAGGGGCGCGGTACCTACTAGTCCTGCACCCATGGCAGTCCGTGAAAACGCCACCCGTTGCGGCCGCCGCGATGCTGCGCACCGTCGAGATCGCCCTCGAAACCTTCGAAGACGTTGAATACTTGCGCAAAGCCCGCCTTGGCCGCCGCCTCCGCCGCCAGCGCGGAGCGATTGCCGCTGCGGCACAGCAGCAGCACGACCGCTTCCTTGTCCGCTTTGGCTTCGAGTTCGCGCACGAAGCGCGGATTGCGGGTGAGGCTGGTTCCGGTGGCCCAGGGCACGTGGACGCTGCCCGGCACATAGCCGACAAACTTTCGCTCCTCGGCGGTGCGGACATCGACGAGTAGCGCGCCGCCTTCTGAAAACAAGGCCCACGCATCGCGTGGCGTTATGCCGCCTGCGTAGCCCAATCCCAGTTGAGCCGCCGATTCACGTGCCGTCTCCAGCACCGCATGGACGTGTCGTTCTTCGAGCGCTTCCGCCATCACCTCTCCTTTGGGTCATTGCACGGCTTGCCCATCGCAAGCCGTCTATAGCCATCAGGAAACGATGATGCGCAAACGCCACGCAAAGCAGAAACGATTTATTTTCATTTCGATAGAAGCAATCGTGGCGTCGAATGCCCGGCAACGATGGCGGATGTGCCTCCCGGTCACGGTGATATCGCTTGAATCCAGTGACCTTTGCCGCGTTACGCAAATAAGCGCTTGTTCGATGCTTCGCGGGAGCTCGCGGCAGTCAGTGCTGATGTGTCATGTTGAATAGATAAGCTGGCGCTGATGCTTGATGGCCAATAGCGCAACGCGCGCCGATGAGTGCGCGTAAAGCACGCTGTGCTGCTGCAGCACAAATTCGCGTATCTCGGGCAATGCGGCATCGGCCGCCAGACACTGCACGCGAGCAAGCCGCAGTCTCGCCTGCGCCGAGTGGGCTGGCAGGAATCGGGCGGGGCGACCACAGCCGGGCGACCACGCGAGCATCCCTACCATTTCTACAAGCTCTCGCTGAAGCCGTGCATAGCGCACCGGCGCCGTGTCCGCCTCCTGCTCGACGAAGAAACGCCGCACCTCGTCGAGTGTTGCGAGGAAGTTAGGCGCTGCCTCGACAATCGCTCGCGCCGTCACAGCTTCATCGGCGCTGTCAATGCACGCATCAGCTCGTCAGCGCTGACCGACTGGCCGTCCATTAGCTCGCGCAATCCGGCTTCGGCTTCGTCAAGCAGCACCAGGTTCGCATGCTCGGCCTCGAGCGCGTGATAGTAGTCGAGCTTCCTGGCATCGACGAGCGCCACGAAGGATGCACCGTTCTTCGTAAGGACTTTCTCCGCGCCCCCCACTACTTCGTCGGCCAATTCTGTCAACCGCGCCCGCGCCTCGCTAATTGGCACCACATCACTGGCCCGCAGGCTCATCGCCGCCTCCTGTTAACGTATCTGGTAACGAAAATATTAAAGCAGCTTAACTAGCCACGACGAGAAAAACAAGCTTGCCTTATGGACGACGCAGAAGGGCGATGCCGAACGAACATTGTCTTCATGTCTACATTGTTGTAGATTATAAAACATGGATAACTTATCGGCTTGGTCACTGCTCGTACTGACACTGCCTACGGAGAACGCGACAGCGCGCATGCGCTTTTACCGCGCGCTCAAGGCAAAGGGCTGCGCCGCGCTCCGAGACGGCATTTATCTTCTGCCCTATAGCGAGCCGCACGAAAGCATACTGCGCGAACTGGCCGGCGCGATCGCCGAAAGCGGCGGTACCGCGCACCTCCTGCGCGCCGCGAGCCTCGATGCCTCGCAGGAGGACGAATTCCGGGCGCTCTTCAATCGCAATAGCGACTATGACGCGTTCGTTCGCTCGCTGGATCAGGCGCGCAAGACTCTGGCGGGGCTGTCGGCTAACGAATTGACCCGGCTGCTGCGGCGTCTGCGCAAAGATTACGAGGCGATCCGCGCTATCGATTACTTCGAGAACGATGCCGCCACGCGGGCCGGGGATGCTTGGCACGATTTCGTTGCGCTCGTCGATACGGTGCTCTCGCCGGGCGAACCGCACGCTGCCGAAAGCGCGATCCGCCCACTGGCGCGCGGCGACTATCAGGGCCGCACCTGGGCCACCCGTCAGCGGATGTGGGTCGATCGCGTGGCCAGCGCCTGGCTCATCCGGCGCTTCATCGATTCGGACGCGCGCTTCGTCTGGCTGAGCTCGCCCGATGCGTGCCCGCCCGAGGCGCTCGGTTTCGACTTCGACGGTGCGGCATTCACGCACGTCGGCGAGCGCGTGACGTTCGAGGTGCTGCTTGCCAGCTTTGGCCTGGACAACGATCCCGCATTGCTGAGGCTGGGCGCGATCGTGCACGCGCTCGATGTCGGCGGGCCGGCGCCTGCGGAAGCGATCGGCTTCGAAGCCGTGATGGCAGGCACGCGCCAGCGTGTCGAGAACGACGACCAATTGCTCGCGCAGATGAGCCCTATATTGGATGCGCTTCATACACATTTCGCAGCGAATCCGGAAGCCGATACCGGGAGGAATGCTTGAACACCGTCACTCACGCGGCGCCCACCTATTCATTGGGTCAACTCATTCGATACATGCTCCGCCTCGGCACACTGGGTTTTGGCGGGCCGGTTGCACTCGCCGGCTACATGCGTCGCGATCTCGTCGAGCGGCTTGGCTGGATTTCAGAAACCGACTACAAGGAAGGGCTCGCGCTCGCCCAGCTCGCGCCCGGGCCGCTGGCCGCACAACTGGCGATTTATCTGGGCTACGTTCACTACCGGATTCTGGGCGCCACACTGGTCGGATTCGCTTTTGTCCTGCCATCGTTCTTGATGGTAGTGGCACTAGGCTGGGCCTACGCGCATTTCGGCGGGCTCTCGTGGATGCAGGCCGTGTTCTATGGCGTGGGCGCGGCCGTCGTCGGCATTATCGCCATGAGCGCGTACAAGCTTACGATGAAGACCGTGGGCAAAGACAAGCTGCTGTGGGCGATTTATCTGACGCTTGCGGTGGTCACATTCGTGACCGAATCCGAGGTTGCCTGGCTCTTTATCGCCGGCGGGCTCATCGGCTGGTTCTGGCGCGCGCCGCCCAAGTGGCTGCATAAAGGCGGCGTCAATGCGCTAGCCGCAGCGAATCTGCCAGCGGGGGCCGGCATCGTGTCGGGGCTCGATTGGCCTCTGCTCGCGCAAATCGCCGTCTTCTTCACCAAGGCGGGGGCGTTCGTCTTCGGCTCGGGGCTTGCCATCGTGCCGTTCCTTTACGGCGGCGTCGTGACCGAGCATCACTGGCTCAACGACAAACAGTTCGTCGATGCCGTTGCGGTCGCCATGATCACGCCGGGGCCCGTCGTCATCACGGTCGGTTTTATCGGATATCTCGTTGCGGGATTGCCGGGCGCGCTCGTCGCGGCGCTCGGCACGTTCGTGCCGTGTTATCTCTTCACGGTCATTCCCGCGCCGTACTTCAGAAAGTATGGAAGCCTGCCGGGCGTAAAGGCCTTTGTCGACGGCATTACCGCAGCGGCAGTCGGCGCCATTACCGGTTCCGTGATCGTGATTGCGAAGCGCTCGATCGTCGATGTACCAACCCTCGCCATCTGCCTCGTGACGATCGCGTTGCTCTGGCGCTTCAAGAAACTTCAGGAACCGGTCATTGTCATCGCGGCCGCGCTTTTCGGCCTCGTCGTTTATCCGCTGATCCGTTCGCACGGCATTTGATGAGAGTCGCTCACCGGTTGTCACATTGGACCTTACCCGCGGGCGTCGACGACACTGCGCGATTGCTGCTGATCGGCCGCGGTTTGCGCGGATTCTGCGACGGATTCGTTGCTGTGCTGCTACCGGCGTATCTGCTCGCGCTGGGGCTCGGAAACATCGATGTAGGTTTGATCGGCACGACAACGCTGATCGGCTCCGCCGTGGCCACGATCGCGGTCGGCGCGCTCGCCCATCGCTTTGCATCGCGTAAGCTGTTCATTTTCGCGGCCGCGCTGATGGTCACGACAGGCCTGGGCTTTGGAGGGTTTTCCTCGCTCTGGCCGCTGCTGATCGTTGCCTTCGTCGGCACACTCAACCCCAGTTCGGGGGACGTCAGCCTTTTTCTACCGCTCGAGCAATCCTGTCTGGCCGAGTTGGCCGCCCGCGATACGCGAACGGCGCTATTCGCGCGCTACAGCTTGATTGGCGCGGTTTGCGCTGCGCTCGGCTCGCTCGCGGCAGGCATACCCGCCTGGTTGACGGCGCATACGCATGTCGACGAACTGCAGGCCATGCGCATGATGTTTCTCCTCTACGCGGCAACGGGCGTTGTCATCTGGCTCCTCTACCTTCGCCTGCCCCTCTCGCATGCGCAGAACCGGTCGGCCCGCGCACCACTGCGCGAGTCGCGCAGTATCGTCATGCGTCTTGCGCTGCTGTTCTGCGTCGATGCCTTCGCCGGTGGGCTGCTCGTCAATTCGTTGCTCACGCTGTGGCTCATACAGCGCTTCGGCTTGTCCGTCGGCGCGGCCGGTCAGTTCTTCTTTGTGGCCGGGCTGCTGTCGGCCGTTTCGCAGCTCGCAGCCGCCCCACTCGCCCGCAAGATCGGACTGCTCAACACGATGGTGTTCACGCACATCCCGGCGAGCCTTTGCCTGATTGCCGCGGCCTTCACGGCTTCGCTGCCCGCGACCCTGACGCTCTTGCTCGTGCGCAGCGCGTTGTCGCAGATGGATGTTCCCACACGTACCTCGTACGTCATGGCTGTTGTCGCGCCAGCGGAGCGGCCCGCCGCGGCAAGCTTCACGTCGGTGCCCCGAAGCCTCGCGGCATCGCTCGCGCCGTCATTGGCCGGTGGCATGATCGCCATGGGCTGGCTCAGCGCGCCGCTCGTTGCCTGCGGCGCGCTCAAGATCGCCTACGATCTTTCGCTGCTTTTCGCATTCCGTCACATCAGACCGGAGAACTAGCCTGGCCCGCGTTCGTTCAAATCGCCCGTTTGCGAGGAGCCACGTACGGATGCGCGGCTTCCGTCGACAATAACTTCCATAAGCATTCGACACGAAGCATCCCCGGAAGGGAATCGCCTGCGCTTTCCCTTACCTTGTCATCGTCGAAGGAGGAATGTCTAATTAGGACATTTCCGCTTCGCCGCACCGTACACGGGTCTCGAGGTGTTCGAGCACGCCGGCTCCGTCATTGGATGGTCCGACGGTGAAGCCGTCACCACACCGCACGGCGACTGCGTGCTCGTCATGCCGTCTTCGCGCCAGTTGCGACTGACGCCCTCCAGCGCGATCAGTTGCGCACCGGCACACCATAAGCGCTCACGATGCGCGCGTCCTGCTCGGCTGCAGAGAACGATTCCCACTCGAGCCCGTTCACATCGATGCTGCTCGAATAGCCTTCAGCCGCATCGTCCTCGAACCCGACATGGCGCAACTGCCCTGCCTGCGCGGGTTTCTCGTTGATCGAGAAGTTCAGCAGATCGGTGCGCCACATCGCATACTGGCCCGGCACGACGGCGGACGGCGGCTGTCCAAGGCGGCGGCTATAGTCCGCGATCGATTCATCGATGTTCGCAACAGCCAGTGCGATATGAAAACGCTTCATGACGGGCTCCGTGATGGGTGGTCGGGTTGACTGCCCGCTCATCGTAACCACGGCAAACCGGCACAACCAGTTCAGCGTTTATGCTGGTATGGGCATTACCTGTCAGCAATCAGTCGTCACCTCGCGCCACTCGCACGAACGCGTAGCCTCAGCGAATCCTGCGCATTCGGTCGCCCTCAGTGGTAAAGCAGCGCAATGAGGATGATGATCGGAATCGGTACACCGAGCAGATAAAGCAGGATCGAGCGCATAGCTTCTCCTTCATCGAGTGAGTCGAGTGCATGCCGGATGACGTTTTATCGCGATCATCGCCGGCACAGTGCTCAGATATCGCGCACGCGTCCGCCGAACAGGGCCATGAAACTCGCGGCGAACGCGCCCATCAGCAACGAGATGAACAGCCATAAAGAGGCGCGAATGCCTGCTTTGCGGGCTTTATCGGCCTCTTCTTTCGCGGCGTTCCGCAGCGATGCGAGTTTCTTCTGGACCATCGCATAGGTCGCGCTCACGCGTGCGACGGCCGCTTGCTGGGACAATCCTGTCTGCTGAGCGACGAGGTACGCCACGTACTCGGTGTCTTGTGCCGAGAGCGCGTCGTCCGTTGCAAGACTGTTTAGAAAGATGCGCATTACTTCGTCCTTGGGTGGCGCATTGGTCCCCGCCGGCTCGCGCATGGCGGACACCACCTTGAGCGGCGTCGTGGGGGGCGCGACGGGCGTAGCAACAGGATTCACGGTCACGGCTCCCGAGGTCGCGTTGGTTTCCGCGTTTGCGTTTGCGTTCGCATTGCCCACGCCACTTGCGCTCGGCGGTGCCGCCGGTGTCGCCGCGCTGGCCGGATTGACGGACACGGCGGCGGCTGTCGTTGCAGGTTCGGCGCCCGAGACCGAGCTTTCCTGCGCCCGCACCGGTTCGCGGAACAACGAATCGGTGTAGTAACCGAGAGGCCAAACGTTCGCGGCTGCCTCGGCATTGCCACGGTCGACCAGCGCGCGTGTGGCCGACGCTTGGACGGCGACTTGCGCACTGGCTTTCCCAGCAGCGGGAATAAGCGCGGCGAAGAACGCGGCTGTGAGCAGCGTGGCGAGCGCCCACGTCAAGAAGCCGTGCGCCGTGTCGCGGAAATAAACCTCGTCGGGCTCGACCATCGGCCAGCGGCGCCGCAGCCGCCCGGCGAGATAGCCGCCGAGCCCCGACGTCAGGATCTGGGTCACGCAGACCCAGATTACCGCGGCGACGCCGAACCTCGCCGCCACTTCTCTGGCCGGGTGCCCCAGCGAAAAGGGGGCGAACCCCCAACCGGTCCCGAGCGTGAGAAGAATCAACCCAAACACCACCGCCGCAAAGGCGCCCA